>DAOUHT010000151.1:0-10246 GCA_034428375.1 Dehalococcoidia bacterium
ACCCACACGACGCTGACCACTGCCATGCTCATGAAGCTCAGCATGATGGTGCTGATGACGTTGCGGCTGCGGACTAAGCCTCCGTAGAAGAAGGCAAGCCCCGGCGTCATGAGCAACACCAGAGCCGATGCGGTCAGCAACCAGGCTATCGAACCACTGTCCATGGCGGCACCCTCCCAATCAGTGATGAGAACAGTTTGCGGAAGAGGTTTTGCGCCGATGTTTCTTTCTTATTACGAATCTGTAACAAAGCTGGGCAACAGTCCGTTGCCGTCCGGTTGGCCAGGTTGGACGGGAGTCCAGAGCAACCGCCCTTTCCCGGTCACGCCGTCCAATGGCATGGGTACTGCATACGTAAGCGTCGCCTCGTCTCCCACAACCTCAATGCCGGAGACGTAGTTGCGGATCAGGGCCTTGCGCTCAGGACGACCGGCGAACAACCATAAGGGCGCGCGCGACGGCTTCATGTCCTGGAGAACAGCCCCAGCGTCATCGCCTGGAGGCCGGGGGGAAAACTAGGCCCGGAGCGGCCGGAAGAACTCCCGCAGCTCGTTTGCCAACAGCTCCGGCTCTTCCCATGCGCCGAAGTGTCCGCCGCTCGGCATCAGCGTGTAACGCTGGACGTTGTAGGAGCGCTCGGCCCATTCGCGCGGCGGCTGGCTTGAGTCGCCGGGGAATACCGCGAAGCCGGTGGGAACCTCGACCCGCTCGCCCGGTCCGACGCGCACCGGGTCCTCTGCCGACTCCTTGTAGAAGCGGACGGACGACGAGATCGTCTGTGTGGCCCAATAGATGGTGGCGTTCGTGAGCAACTCGTCCTTCGTGAACCGTTCCTCGACGTCGCCGTCGTTGTCGCTCCACTTCCAGAACTTCTCGACGATCCAGGCCAGCATCCCAACGGGTGAGTCGCTGAGCCCGTAGGCGAGCGTCAACGGCTTCGTACGCTGCTCGTGCGAGTACCCATGTTCGGTGGCTTGCCACCAGTCCCGGTGCTTGATGAGCGCCTGTTCGGCTGCGCTGAGAGGCGCAGACCCTTCACCGAGATGCGGCCCAACGATGGTGGCCGAAGTCAGGTGGATCGCAGCGACATGATCGGAGTGCCCCAGGCCGAGCTGCGTGGTGACGGCAGCACCCCAGTCGCCCCCGTGGGCCACGAACCGGGGGTAGCCAAGTCCCTGCATGAGCTCCGACCACAGCGAGGCCGTGCGCTTTGCGCTCATGCCTCTCTCTGACGGCCGGTCGGAGAAGCCATAGCCCGGCAGCGATGGGATGACGACGTCGAAAGCGTCGGCAGCGTCGCCGCCATGCGCCGCAGGGTCGGCCAGCAGAGGGAGTATCTCCAGCTCTTCGAGGCACGTGCTCGGCCACCCGTGGGTCAGCACGATCGGCAGGGGATGGGGGCCGTTGCCGCGGACGTGGACGAAGTGGATGCCCATCCCGCCGACCTCGGCCCGGTAGTTGGGCAACGAGTTCAGCCACGCTTCCTGAGCGCGCCAGTCGAACCCCGTGCGCCAGTACTCTGCCAGTTCGCGGACGTAGTCGAGGTTGGCCCCGTAGTCCCAACCGGCGCCATCGACCATATCCGGCCACCGTGTCCTGCCGAGCCGCTCACGCAGATCGTCGAGGACGTCGTCCGTGACATGGATGGTATAGGGCTGGCTGTTCACGGCCCACAGCCTATAACAGGCCCGGTGACCGGGCTACCGGCCCAGAGGGCCGGCTTGAACTGCAGGTCGAAGGTTCCAAGGGTGCTCTGAACAACCCGCGTAAGCCCGCCATTCCAGCGAAGCGGGAATCTCGCCCCCTCTGGCAGGGAGAGGTTCACGCTCGTCACCCGCATCCACGGGCCTATCCAGACCATCCCTAGTATCCGTACAGGCTGGTTGGCCTCTGGGCGGGAAAGGTACACTGCCCCGGCTCCCCTTCTTCAGGCGCTGCCTTGCTCAACATATTCCTTACCGTCGTACTGCCCATCTTCATCGTCGCCGGCTCCGGCGCGGCCCTGCAGCGCATGCGGCCCGGGGCGCTGGGCCTGCTGGGCCCCGCAGCGCTCTACATCTTCGGGCCCGCGCTCGTGCTGAACGGCCTGCTGCGGACGCAGCTGCCCCTGAACGTATCCCTGCGCATCGTCGCGGCGGCAGCCGTCACCATGCTCGCGATGGTCGCTGTCGCCTGGGTGGTATCACGGCTGCTGCGGCACGACAGGACGACGGAAAGCGGCTTCATGCTCGCCGGAGCTTTCGGCAACTCAGGCAACATGGGCATCCCCATCTCGTTCCTCGCGTTCGGGGAAGACGGGCTCTCGGTGGCGATCATGGTGTTCGTGACGCACACCTCCGTCAATTGGCCCGTCGGCATCTACATCGCCGCGCGCGGGCGCGCCAAGGGCTGGGCCCCGCTCCTCCATGCCGTCAGAGCGCCGACGCTCTACGCCGTCCCCATCGCGCTGGCGATACGCGGGTTCGACTGGACGCTCCCCACGACGCTCGAAAGGCCGATCAGCATGATGGCGGACGCGGCGATCCCCGCCATGCTGCTCGTGCTCGGCTACCAGTTGGCGCAGGGCATCGAGTTCCGGCAGCCGGGCAACATGACAACGGTCCTCGCTACGCGGCTGATCGTCGGGGCGATGGTCGGCGCCGGGGTGACGACGCTCCTCGGCCTCGAGGGCGTCGTCCGCAACACCGTCGTGCTCATCGCCGCGATGCCTGCCGCCGTCTTCGTCTCCATCCTCGCGACGGAGTACCGCATCGTGCCACGGTTCGTGGCGAGTTCGGTCATCATCGGCACCGTGGCCAGCCTCGTCACGCTGACCGTGGTCATCGGTCTGCTGCAACGGTGGGACTGACCTCGTGCGGTACCATGCAACCAACCAACGGAGGCGCGCCAATGAAGATCGGGATCTCCTTCCCTACCATCGAGCTGCAAGACCCTGAAGAGATGAAGGCCTTCGCGCAGGGCGCGGAGCAACTCGGTTTCCACCACATGACGGCGCTCGAGCACACCCTCGGCGTCCGTACGAGCGCCAGCTACACGCCGGACGTCCACATCCACGAACCCATGGTGCTGTTCGCGTTCCTCGCCGCGGTTACGCGGACGATCCAATTCGCGAACTCGATACTCATCCTCCCGCAGCGGCAGACCGTCGTCGTGGCGCGGCAGGCAGCCGAGATCGACGCGCTCTCCGGAGGACGCCTGCGCCTTGGCATCGGCCTCGGCAGTAACGAGGAGGAGGCCATCGGCCTCGGCACCGACTTCCACACCCGCGGGGCCCGCGTCGAGGAGCAGATCGAGGTCATGCGGATGCTGTGGACGCAGGACGTCGTGAACTTCGAGGGACGTTGGCACCACATCATCGACGGCGGCCTCACGGTGCTGCCCGTACAGCGGCCCATCCCCATCTGGATAGGCGGAGGGCACGGCAGGCGTCCACTCGAGCGTATCGGCCGCCTGGCCGACGGCTGGGTCGCCAGCAGCTCCGCTCAGGGTGACGCCGAAGCGCAACTCGACACCATCCGCAACGCGTCGGAGGCTGCCGGCCGCCCGCGCGACGCCGTCCAGGTCCAGGGGCGTATGCCGCTCGTGGGAGGCGATGCGGAAGGATGGGCCCTGGCCGCCGAGCGCTGGCGTCAGCTAGACGCGACGCACCTGGCGGTCAACACGAGCCGCGGCGGGTTCACAACAGCCGCCGAGCACCTCACCCTCGCCGAGCGCTTCATGAACGAGGTGGGCAAGGACCTCGCAGACTAGCCCCCCAATACCTTACAGGGAATACGCTGATTAAGAGGGCGGCCTCGTCGTTCCTGCGAAGGCAGGAACCTCGCAGCCCTGCCCCGCGCTCTAGCGCGCCCCTTCCCCCTTGATGGGGGAAGGTTAGAGCCTGCCCCGCACTTGATGCGGGGATGGGGGTGTACCGCAGGCCTGTCAGAAACTTCCTAGACGGCAGCGGCCTCCGGCAACGCCTCGCCGTTGAGTGAGAACACGGACGTCACTTCCATGTTCTGCACCAGCGACTGCAGCGCGTAGCAGCTCGCCTCCGCCATGTCGACGAGATGGCGTATGCGCTCCGGAGGCTCATCCGACTCCACGTCGACGCTGGTCTCGAGTCCCGCAGGACCGCCAACGATGGTGCCCGCGAGCGCGGAGCCGTCGCGGTAGAAGCGCGTGGTCTGCTGCAACCGCACCTTGCTGTAGGCGATGTGGGTCATCTCGCTCAACCGAGCGAGCTGGGTGAGCAGTCAGAATGCGACGCCCGCCGAGAAATAGGCGAGCGGGGAAGGCGCCGTATCGTCGCCGCCGATGCGGGTCCCTTCGTCGCAGATCATCTCGAACGTACTGCCCGTCCCGCCGCCGGAGCGGACGCGGGCCAGCTTGCGCTGGCGTTCGAGCGTCTCGGCCTCGACCTCGATGACGATCTCCCGCCGGACACCGTCCTGGCGGGCGGCGTTCGGGACAGACTCCCCTGTCTGGACCTTCCTGACGATCTCTTCCATGAGCCGCTCCTTCCGATGAGGTTGCGAGCCGTGCTGAGTGAGATTGGAGGCGACGGGCGGAATCGAACCGCCGAATAGAGGTTTTGCAGACCTCCGCCTTAACCACTTGGCTACGTCGCCGTGACGAATCAGGTTAACGAGGAACGCGCCTCTCCGTCAACGATAGCGCAGCCTCGCTGGGAGTGGATACGCGATTGGTAGAATGTTCTGGGATGCGGGAAGCGCCTGCCCGGCGCAACGCTGACCGTCCCCCACCCGAACACGACCATGCCATTACCCGCCCTGCTCATCCCACTCGCCATCGCCGGTGGCTCAGCCGTAGCCCAGGCGGCTGCGAAGCTGCGAAGCCACGAGCGGCTCAACGCGCTGCGCGCCGAGCTGCAGGAGCTGGAGTCGCGCCACCAGGAAGAGATCCTCCCCCTGTACGAGCAGCAAGTGCATCTCTGCCACCGTCTGCGTGTGCCGGAACCGGAATACCCGGCTTCCCTCCTGGAAAGTGAAGCTCTCCCTGAGCCGCCGCCGCTCTGGCGCCGGATCCTCAGACGCCAGAAGCGCACCGTCGCCGACGGTTCCCCGCACTCCCGCGCCAGCATCATCGGACGCCAGGGAGCGGGCTTCGCCGCCGGCACCAT
Organism: Dehalococcoidia bacterium; assembly: GCA_034428375.1. Lineage (GTDB taxonomy): Bacteria > Chloroflexota > Dehalococcoidia > Lucifugimonadales > Australimonadaceae > Bin16. The sequence goes on from DAOUHT010000151.1 coordinate 5,126, forward strand.
CTGGAAGGTGTGGTCCGCCGCGATCCTCAACCTCGTGCGTCCGGTGGGAGCCCGGCTGCTAACCCTCTTCCCGGGTGCGGCTCCGGCGGTCGGAACAACCAGTTCACTGGTGTTCGGCATAAGCTTGCGGTTCGCCTTGGGCATCGTCAGCATAGCTGCCTTCGTCGTGGGGCCGCTCCTGCTGGCATTCGCCATCGTTCGGGAAGTGCGGAAAGTGCGGAAGGCCCGCCGGGAGCTCGATTCCATCCGGAAGCGGCGGCACGAGGAACTGACCACCTACATGTCACGCACACGTCTGCTGCAGAGGAATCTGCGCATGCGGGCGTACACCAGCTGCCGGGTGAGGCACCGCGTACCGTGCGCGCGTACCTACACCTCGCGAAGGCGACGCAGCAGTCGCGCCGCTGTTCGAGCGGGACGTCTCAGCCCCTAGTAGAGCTCCAGCTCGGCGCTGACGCCGTACTCCTCGGCGAGCCCCTCGAGTTTGCCCCACGTCGCGTCCTCCACGAAGATGCCTTCCTGCAGGCGGCGCTGCGTGTTCCGGTGCTCGATCTCGCCGGGGTAGAGGATCTCGTCGAACCCGGCCGCGCGCTTGGACGCCTTCAGGTAGCCCGCGAGCTCAGCGACCTGCCGCTTGAAATCGTCCAGCGGTCGGAATGCGGCGACGTCGAACACGGCCATGAAGCAGCCGTCGTTGTGGAACCCGCGCGGATCATGGCCGAAGCCGAGGCCCGTCAGCAGGCCGGAGAGTATCTCCACGATGACGGAGAGGCCGTAACCCTTGTAGCCCTCTGAGCCGCCGAGTGGCAGCAGCGCGCCGCCCTGCTCGCGCATGACTCTCGGGTCCGTCACGGAGTTTCCGTCGCTGTCGACGACCCACCCCTCCGGGATCGGCACGCCGCGCGCCGCCGCAAGGTCCACCTTGCCTGCCGCCACCGCGCTCGTTGCCATGTCGATGAACAGCGGCCCTTCGAGGTCGCTCGGCACCGCGACGCAGATGGGGTTCGTCCCAAGCCTCGGCTCGCTCCCCCCGAACGGAGCGACGTTCTTGGTCGTCCTGCCGGAGTCTGCGGTCATCAGGCCGATCATGCCCTCGCGCATCGCCATCAGCGGGTAGTCGGCGACACGCCCGACGTGGCTCTGCCGGTAGACCGTCGCGGCGGCGGAGCCCTGCTGTTTCCCCTTCTCGATGAGCAGGCTCATCGCCCTTTCGGAGACCACGTAGCCGAACCCCCAGTGACCGTCCGCCACGAGCGTCGACGGCGTCTCGTTGACGATGTCGAACGGCGCTCCGGGGACGATGTGCCCGCGCTTGATGCGGTCGATGTACGTGGGAATCTGGATGATGCCGTGGGAGTCGTGCCCCGCAAGGTTCGCGCCGATGACGTGGCGGGCGATAACGCCGGCCTCCTCCCCGCTCGCTCCGGCGCACTGGAGCAGGCGGTCGGCGATGGTCTGCAGTCTGTCGTGGGAAACGGTTGGCATGGCTCCTCCGTGGGTGTGGGCGTGCGGAGCGGATTGTACCGCCAAGCCGCCCCTCCCCGTCATTCCCGCACCGGCGGGAATCCCGGTGCCCGTCAGGGCACCCGTGCGCGGGCAGCACACGCGGGGTGGGGAATGGGGGGATTGTCATGTTGAGCGGAGCGCAGCGCAGTCGAAACATCTCTCGGGGGCTTGGCTTGGCCCCTTGGAGAAGTCACGACAGCGCGGCGGGTGAATTCGGAGGCATGAAGAAGCCCCGGCGGCTTGCCGGGGCTTCTCGTTGAATGCCGGGTTGGTGCGCAGGAAGAGATTTGAACTCTTACGGGACTGCTCCCACTGCCCCCTCAAGACAGCGTGTCTACCTATTCCACCACCTGCGCCCGATTTGCTCCGTTTCCGAAGCGGTGATCTGGCAGGAGTGGAAGGATTCGAACCCTCGGCCGGCGGTTTTGGAGACCGCTGCTCTACCAGGCTGAGCTACACTCCTGCGCTACCTCAAAGCGTAGCACTCGCCGCCTCTGAGGGTCAATCGCGCACGGGCGGCAGCCCGCCGCTTAAAAGTCAGAGCCCCTCCGCTCTGGAGGGGCTGTTGACGGGCGGTAGGCCTTGCTGGAACTGGATGGCCGGCAACCCATACCGTCATCAATCACAACGTTACACGGCGAATACCGTTTGAGCACGAGACATTAACGCCTGCGCCAGGCATTGTCAATACGTCTCTATTGCGAATCTCCAACCAGAATATCCAGAGAGTTTACGGCACGGATTTTGGTTGGCATGCACGAGCATAAGGCGGAGGAAGTGAGCAGTGCCTCGCTGGGTTGTCAACAATCATGCCGCATGCAACCCGATCAGGAAGACGTAGCGGGGTGCACCAGGTGTGATTGCTCGATGAGTGGGCGGAAGGTCAGCCGCCACTCGAACTGGTGCGCTGTGGCGCGCGGGGGCGGCTGCTTCGGCCCTTTACTGGTCCGATCCGCAAAAACGTAACGCCACCCCGCGCGTCGAGGGCGGCAAGCCCGTCACCGTCAGGCCGCCAGTACAATTCGGCCACTGAGTCCCCCACATCCTCGGCCCCGATCGGGCTGCCGTTTCCATTTTTCTGCAGCGACCACACAACCACGGCGCCATCGCGACCTCCCGATGCCAGGCGCCTCACGCCGGGAGCGAAGGCAAGCGTCGTTATGGGTTCGATATGAAACTCCAGGACGCCGGGCCGCGTGCCTTCGGGCCCCTTTCTCCGGAAGCTCCAAACCGTGACCGCCTCTCCACCACCGGTGGCCAAAAGGGTGCCGGAGCTATCGAAAGCCAGGGCCGACGGCTTGCCAGGATACCCTGACATCATGGAGTCCTTTTCCGTGGATCGACGCCAGAAGTGCACCGTGTTGTCCTGGCTGCCGCAGACCACGATATCCCCGTTCGGGCTCAACACCATCGACACCAGGGACCCCTGCCACTCCATCTTCTGGCGAAGCGAGCCGGAGGAAGGGTTGAAGAACGACACTCGGCCGTAACAGGCCGTGGCCAGCTCATCTGTGCTCGACCAGGCGATTGCGCTGACAGTGCTGGGGTGATCGTCGGACCGCCAAACCTCCGCTCCGTCCGCGCCATACGCACAGGCCTGCCGGGAGCACGAGGCCGCCAACCATTGGCCGTCCGGCGACCACGCTACGTTTTCCACCCAACCGCTTCCGACGTCGATAGCGCGGGTTACCTGACCTTCGGCAGCGCTCCAGATCAAGACTCGCCCGTCCTGGCCAGCCGTAGCGAAGGCGGTCCCACTCGGGTGGATCGCCATCGCGAGCACACCACCTTCATGAACCTTGTGTCGCTCCCAGACGGCCGCGCCGGATCTGCCATCGAAGCCGTACACGCCACCCTCGGCATCGCCGACCACCAGCGCCTCACCGCCCAGGACCCAACCACCGGCGATAGCGTAGTCGCCGACCGTCGCAGACCAGCCTCGGTCAAGAACGCCCGTGGGGCTGCCGGCCTTTAGACCAGACATGCTTCGAATTCCTCCCGCATACTCTGTCCATCGAGGTTGCGGCCGATGAAGACGAGCTGATTGCGCCGGGGCGCGTCCCCCATTCTCGCTCCGGCTGTCCGTCAAAGAGCATGTGAACCCCCTGGAAAACGAAGCGACGCGAGTCTCCCGCGATACTGATGAAGCCCTTCATGCGGAAGATGTCCACCCCACGCTCACGGAGCAGTTTGCTAAGCCAATCGTCGAGCCTTTGGGGATCGCAGTCGCCGTCTCTCTCGATAGAGATCGATCCCACCTCATCGTCGTGCTCGTGCTGAGCGACCCAGGTCCGGTCGGCCTTGACTGGAACCACCGCTCCATCCGCGTTCCTCAGGTGGAGCTGGAACTCCTCCGCCAGGTGCTGGGCGTAAAGACCAAACAGCCCCGGCGTATCGACTTCAAGGAAGAAAGACTTGCTTCCCGGGACATCGAGCCGGAGGTTCACATGCTTGTCGAAGGGAATCTCTCCCCCCGGCTGAATGATTTCCGCAGGTTCGGCGTACTCCCGGACGCACCACTCCGCACCCTCCCGGAGGGCAGCGTCATCCGTGGCCTGGCCAGACACGACGACCAGCGACATCGCCGGATCGGGTCCTTCGGCAAGCTTGAGTTCGTAGCGGCCGGCATCGAGCGAATAGACCCCCGTCCATTCGAAGGGATACTCCGGCTCGAGGAAGGTGGGACGACGCTCGAGGACCTCGTTCAGGTTGAAGGCGCCGAGGTCGAGGACAGTGTCGACGGGTACGTTCGCTCGCTCGCTGCGCACGACTCGCGCCATTCGGTTCATGCCTCGGAGTCGAGCTTCCAAACTGTCGAGGGCCTCGCCGTTGACGAGGTCCGTCTTGTTGAGGAGGAGAACGTCTGCGAACGCGATTTGCTCCGTGCTTTCTTTGCTTCGGCCGAGCTGCTGGTTGATGTGGGCCGCATCGACGAGCGTGACGATCCCGTCAAGCGAATACTCCGCGCGAAGCTCGTCATCCATGAAGAACGTCTGAGCGACCGGCCCGGGATCGGCGAGCCCTGTGGTCTCCACCAGCACATAGTCGAACTTGTCACGGCGCTTGTTGAGATTGTTGAGTACACGGATCAGGTCTCCGCGCACCGTGCAGCAGATGCAACCGTTCGACATCTCGAAGACCTCCTCGTCAGCGTTTATGACGAGGGCCTGATCGATGCCGACCTCCCCATACTCGTTCTCGATCACGGCAATGCGCTTGCCGTGCTCCTCAGTCAGGATCCGGTTGAGCAGGGTCGTCTTGCCAGAGCCCAGGAAGCCGGTGAGGATGGTGACAGGTACTTTGCGCTGCATGTTCATATAGAATCCTCCTTTAAATTTTATTGATATGTAGTTTTAATTAGAGATTGCAAACAACCGACGATGTCGCTATTGGGATGACGTATCTGCCAGGCAGTACGCGCCACCTACGCTGTCGCGCAGAGGGAGGTAGACAAATGCCCCCCTTCACCGGTCAACCTTACCGAGGGTCACTCTCCCCCGGTGAACAGGGTGCTCTGACCGGCTCCGTTGCGACCGAATACGCCCGCCAGGGTAGCTGCGCCCGAATCGAAGGCAACGTTCCCCAGGACCATGCACCCGTCCCGTTCCACAGTCG
>DAOUHT010000152.1:0-6549 GCA_034428375.1 Dehalococcoidia bacterium
GGAGTCCGCGCTTTAGCGCGCAGCATCCTTTCTGGGGCGTTCGTGCGCAGCAGGGCGCTTCCCCGAGAGATTTCTCGGCTACGCTCGAAATGACAACAAGTCTCGAAATGACAGGGGGTGCGGTGAAGGCGAGCCTGTCGAGCCACCCTCGTGCTAGCGTGTAGTACGGAGCGTTCCCGGTTTACGCGATCGAGAAGGAGGAGACGAGGTGGTGCAGGGCAGAGAAGAAGAACAGGAGAATCTATTCCGGCCGGCCGAGTTTCCCCGTTCTGCCAAGTACGATCCGGACTGGGTACTGGACAACATGATGGGGCCGAACGCCCTGTGGTTGACGGAGTCCCTGGCCGAGTGTATGGACCTGCGCCCCGGCATGCGGGTGCTGGATAGGGGTTGCGGAATGGGATTGAGCTCCATATTCCTGGCCAAGGAGTACGGCCTGCAGCTGTGGGCGGTGGATCTGTGGATAGCCGCCAGCGACAACCTTGGTCGTATCCGCGACGCCGGAGTGGAAGAGCGCGTGTTTCCCATCCATGCGGAGGCACACGCCCTGCCGTTCGCCGACGGGTTCTTCGACGCCATGGTGAGCGTGGACGCCTACCACTACTTCGGGACGGGCGATCTCTACCTGCAGGACCACATGGCCAAGCTGGTCAAGCCCGGCGGGCAGTTGGGAATCGTGGTGCCTGGGTTGGTCGAAGAGCTGACCTCTGACCAGCCGCCTGAACACCTCCGGCCCTACTGGGAGCCGGAATTCTTCAGCCTCCACAGCCCGGCCTGGTGGCGGCGTCACTGGGAACGAAGTGCGTTGGTGGCCGTCGAGCGTGCGGACCTCGTCCCGGACGGATGGAGGCTCTGGATGGCGTCGGACCAGTTGTGGTCGGAGCGGCTGGGCAAGCCTGCCGACGAGGCTGACATGCTGGCCCTGGACGGAGGGCGCGTCCTGGGATTCACCCGTATGGCGGCCCGCCGGAACGAACGGCCGATAGCGCGGCTGGACACGCTGTAGGCGGGGCATCGTTGTGGTGGCATCGACGGGGTGGGGCCGCTATCACCCCCATCCTAACCTTCCCCCATCAAGGGGGAAGGAATCACTGGGCACTCTGGATTCCCGCTTTCGCGGGAATGACGGACACCCCACCCCAGGGCTGCGAGGTTCCTGCCTCCGCAGGAACGACGGGTCAGCCCGTCTGTTCGCGGTACCAGCGGTAGACCTCGGTGGCGGTCATGGGGATCGCGCCGGGTGTGTTCATGATGAGTTCCAGCATCTTGACGAAATAGGGGAAACGGTGCGGCTGGCCGACGATGAACGGGTGCAGGCCGATTGACATCACGCGCGCGGTTTCCGGCTCATCGTTCAGGAGCGTCGTGAGGTGGTCGTGGACGCGCTCGAGCATCGACGGCCCCGGATGGCCGAGCCGGATATAGACGCCGATGTCGTTCAGTTCGAGGGAGTAGGGGACGGAGAAGAGCCTGCCGTTGGCGACGTTCAACTCGTAGGGCTGGTCGTCGTTGACCCAGTCGAGGACGAACTCGACGCCCTCGTCGACGAGCCGCTCCGGGGTGGCGTCGGTCTCACCGAGGCCGGGGCCGAGCCAGCCGAGGGGCCGTGTGCCGCTGAACGCCTCGATGGTTTCGAGCGCGCGGCGGATCTCGGCTGCCTCGTCGGCCACGGCGGGCATCGGGCGCTGGTGGTAGCCGTGGCCGACGGCGTCCCATCCGGCGTCGAAGGCGGCGCGGGCGACCTGCGGGTAGGCGTCGCAGACGGAGCCGTTGAGCGCCATCGTCATCGGCGCGTTGAGCCTGTTGGTGGCATCGAGTATCCGCCAGAAGCCGACGCGGAGGCCGTACTCGAACCATGAGAAGTTGGGCACGTCCGGCAGGCGCTCGCGTCCCGGCGGCTGCGGGCTGAGCGGGCGTCCGACGTGCTGGTCGAACTCGTTCTGCTCGACGTTCATCACGAGGATGACGGCGACGCGCGCTCCGCGCGGCAGGTGCAGCGTCGGCCTGTCGGGCAGGGGTACGAAGTCGGCTCTCGGGTTCGCCATGGGGGTTCCTCCGGCGAGGGTAACGGGGAGTATTTCACATGGACGGACAGGATGCACAGGATGGGGTCTGTCATGCTGAGCGGCGTCGAAGCATCTCTCGGGGAACATTCGTGTATGTCGATACTCCTCCCGAGAGATTTCTCGACTTCGCTGCGCTCCGCTCGAAATGACACTCCCTTCTACCGCGCCTCCGGAGGCTTTACAGGAGGGGCGTTGCGGACAGACAATGAGGGGACGCGCAGTGGGGCGGTTAGCTCAGTTGGTTAGAGCGCTTGCTTCACACGCAAGAGGTCACAGGTTCAAGTCCTGTATCGCCCACCACTGTAGTGGGGGCCTCCACTGTGTGGAGGGACGTGCCGAGGTGGCGGAACGGCAGACGCGCTGTGTTCAGGGCGCAGTGTCCTTACGGGCGTGCGAGTTCAAATCTCGCCCTCGGCACCAAATCGAAGATGATTCCGCCAACGCCGCAACCGGCGGAACGGAGCGTGCGCTAGTAGCTCAGTCAGGATAGAGCGCATCCCTGCGGAGGATGAGGTCGTGGGTTCGAGTCCCACCTAGCGCGCCACTCTCCCGCCCCCGTACACTGGCAGCCGGAACCCTCCCGTGCTGCCCACGATGAACGACACTACCTCCCTTCACCAACGTTACCTGCCGTGGATGCTTGCGCTCGCGGCACTTTTCGCGCTGCGCGTGCTGGCGCAGGCGGTGCAATGGGCGGGCCCTGTGCCGTTCCTCCCGGCGTTCGACACGTGGCAGGGCTCGGGGTTGCCATACCCCGCGCTGCTGGCCTCGCAGGTGCTCATCATCGTGCTGCTGGCGCGGGCGTTGGTGGTGGTGCGGTCGCAGTCCATCCGGCCTGCGACATGGAAGCACAGGGCATGCTTCGTCCTCGGCGGGGCGTACTTCGCTGCGATGGCGTTCCGGCTCGTCGCGGGGCTCACGTTCCTTTCGGACGTTGGTTGGTTCGCGGAGAGCCTCCCCGCGCTCTTCCACCTCGTGCTCGCGACGTTCGTGCTGCTGTTCGGCCACTACGTCTACAGCGCAGGCCGGGACGCAGGAGGCGCTGCGTGACCAACGGGAACGCGGCCACGACGCTCACCCGCCTGGTCGTCGTGGGCTCGTACCCGGGGGTGCTGGCGATCGGGTTCGCGGTCTACGCGACGTTCGTAGCGTCCGGCTGGCAGGTCACGGCTGCGTCGTGGGTTGCGGTCATCACCGGCGCGGCGCTGGTGACGCTGCACGAGGCCCGGCTGCCGTACCGCAGGGAGTGGCATCCGTCGGGGAGCGACGTCCGGGCCGACGCGATGTTCCTCGCGGCGGTACAGGCGGTGCTGCCGCTGCTGTTCTCGGTGACGGTGGTGGTCGCGTTTGCTGAGCTGCTGGACGCGGGCGGATTGGCCGTCGAGGGCCTGTGGCCGCACGGCCTCCCGATCGCGGCGCAGGTCGTCCTGATGATCGCGGCGGCGGACTTCCCGCGCTATTGGCTGCACCGCGCGTTCCACCGCTTCCTGCCGATGTGGCGCCTGCACGCAGTGCACCACTCGCCGCACCGGCTGTACTGGCTGAACGTGGGACGCTTCCACCCCATCGAGAAGGCGATCCAGTACACGGTCGACACGCTGCCGTTCGCGCTGGTGGGCGTGCCGCCGGAGGTGCTTGCGGCGTACTTCGTCTTCTACGCGCTCAACGGCTTCTTCCAGCACTCCAACTGCCGCGTGCGCCTGGGGCCACTCAACTATCTGGTGAGCGGGCCGGAGCTGCACCGCTGGCACCACTCGGAGGTGACGGTGGAATCGGACAACAACTTCGGCAACAACCTCATCATCTGGGACGTGCTGTTCGGCACGTGGTTCCTTCCGGCGGACCGCGAGGTCGGCCCGCTGGGGCTGCACAACCGTGAGTACCCGCTGGGCTTCCTGGCGCAGATGCGGACACCGTTCGTCGCAGGACTGGAGCGATGAGCGGCCTGACCTACAAGCTGTTCAAGACGGCCCTGAGCGCGACGCAGGCGCGGCGGTACCGGCGGATGATGCGTGCGGCGGAGTCGCCCCGCGCGACGCAGGAGTCGGTGCTGCGCCGCATCCTCGCCGCGAACGCCGAGACGGAGTTCGGCAGGGAGCATCGGTTCGCGGGCATCGCGAGCGTCAGCGACTACCGGCAGGCCGTGCCGGTGCTGACGTACGAGGACCTGCGCGAGGCCATCGAACGGCAGGAGCTGACCGGCGAGCGTTGCCTGACGCAGGAGCAGCCGGTCTATTACCACCGCACGAGCGGGACGGTCGGCGCGCCGAAGAACATCCCGGTGACGGCTTCCGGACTCGCGCAGATGAAGCGTGACCAGCGCCTCTCCGCGTACGTCTGGGCGCGGGACTCCGGCGTGCTGGAGGGCAAGGTGTGCGCCATCAGCGGCGCGGCGGTGGAGGGACACATGGAAGGGGGCACGCCATTCGGCTCCGCGTCGGGTCTGCTGTACCGACACCAGTCGCGATTCGTGCAGTCGCGGTACGTGTTGCCTGCAGAAGTGTCCGACATCGAGGACTACGACGCCCGCTACCTCGCGATGGCGGCCTACGGCCTTGCCGAGCCTGGCGTGACCGGCGCGGCGACGGCGAACCCGTCCACGTTCCTGCGACTGCTGTCGGTCGTCCACGACAACGCCGACGCCGTGCTTGGCGCCATCGCGTCGGGGCGGCTGCCGGGTGCAGCGTCCCATCTCGCGCTGACGCCCCGACCGGAGCGCGCTCGAGAGATGGAGCGACTCCTGAGCGCGGCTGGGCGGCTGACGTACGCCGACATCTGGCCGGGCCTGCGCGGTATCGTGACGTGGACGGGCGGGAGCTGCGGCATCGCGCTCGGCAACCTGTCGCCGCTGCTGCCGGAAGGCGTGCAGATCATCGAGTGGGGCTACTCGTCGAGCGAGTTCAGGGGGACGTTGAATGTCGACGTGCGGCGGAACGCGTGCCTGCCGACATTCCTCAACACGTTCTTCGAGTTCGCGGAGCGCGATGCATGGGAGGCGGACACGGGCGGGTTCTTCTGCCTCGACGAACTGGAGGACGGTCGTGAGTACTATGTGTTCGTAACGACCGGCGACGGCCTCTACCGGTACGACATCAACGACATCGTGCGGGTGAACGGCTGGGTGGGGAACACGCCGACGCTGGGGTTCGTGCAGAAGGGCAAGGGCGTGACGAACATCACGGGGGAGAAGGTGACGGAGGCGCAGGTGCTGGACGCGGTGACGGCGGCGTTCGCCCCTTTCGGCGCGCCGCCGGAGTTCTTCATCATGATGGCGGACGAGGCGGCGTCCGGCTACACGCTCTACGTGGAGACTCCAGCGTCCGGATTCGCCGGAGGCGGCGCCGCGGCCGAGATAGACCGGCTCCTCAGTGTGTCGAACATCGAGTACGAGAGCAAGCGGAAGAGCGGACGGCTCGCGCCACTGCGCGTGCGTCTGCTGCCGGACGGCGCGGGCGGGCGCTACCGCGAGAGCTGCGTGGCGTCGGGGCAGCGGGACGCGCAGTTCAAGTACCTGCACCTGCAGTACGTACGCGACTGCGCCTTCGACTTCGATGCCATCGCCGAGGCGGAGTGAGCCGTTGCGCATCGAGGGTCTGGACGTGTACAGCTTCCCCGTGCCGTTCAAGGCGGTCTTCCGCCATGCGTCGGCGAGCCGCTCACGCGCCGAGAACCTCATCGTCGCGGCGCGCTCGGCGGACAGCCTCACCGGCTACGGCGAGGGCTGCCCGCGCGACTACGTAACGGGCGAGACGGTCGAAGGCGGCGCTGCGTTCATCCGCCGTCACGCGCAGGCGATCGCGGATGAGGTCACCGACGGGGCGAGCCTGCGGGCGTGGGCCGACGCTCACCGGAGCGAGATCGACGAGCATCCGGCGGCGTTCTGCGCCATCGAGCTCGCGGTGCTGGACCTGCTCGGCAAGGTGGGGGGCGTGCCAGTCGAGGACATCGTAGGCGTACCGCGCCTCGACGGTGGTTTCACGTACTCCGCCGTGCTGGGAGACTCGCCGTATCTCGTGTACCGCATACAGTTCTGGCGCTACAGGAAAAAGGGGTTCACGGACTTCAAGGTGAAGGTCTCAGGCGACCTCGGACGCGACCGCCGGAAGCTGGGCGTTTTCAGGAAGAAGCAACTGCGCGTCCGTCTCGACGCCAACAACCTCTGGGCCGAGGCGGACGAGTGCATCGCACACCTGAGCGCGCTTGGCAGCGACGTGTCGGCGATCGAGGAGCCGCTCGGCGTTGGCGACCTCGCCGGTTTCGAGCGCGTGAGCGAGGCGTGCGGCGTGCGCATCATCCTGGACGAGAGCCTGCTGCGCGCCTCGCAACTGGATGGCCTGAGCAGCCCGGAACGGTGGATCGTGAACGTGCGCGTCTCCAAGATGGGCGGCATCGGGAGAGCGCTGGAGGTGGTCGAGCGCGCCGCGAGCCTGGGGATGGGCATCATCGTCGGGGCGCAGGTGGGCGAGACGAGCATCCTCACGCG
>DAOUHT010000153.1:0-8683 GCA_034428375.1 Dehalococcoidia bacterium
GCCGGCGTGCTCAGCACGTTCCGCGGCGAGGTCGACGTCCAGTCCACGCACTACACCGACCTCTCAGGCTACACGGTCCTCAAGGAGAACGAGGAGCGGGGCGACTACAAGGTGAGCATCTGGAAGGGCGGAGCGGCGCAGGGCTACTACCTGCTGAACATCGAGCCCGAGGGAGATCCGCAACTCGCGAAGTACGTACGGGAGGTGGACTTCCGGCGCGCGATGTCCCTGGCGATCAACCGCGAAGAAGTGAACGACACCCTGTACTTCGGGCTCGCCGAGCCGTCCGCAACCACCCTGAGTTCCGAGTCGTTCTTCCACGATCCCGCGATGGAGATGTGGGGCGGCTATGAGCCCGACCGCGCACGCGAGCTGCTGGCAGGACTGGGACTGAAGGACACCGACGGCGACGGGTTCGTCGAGTATCCGGAGGGCGGCAAGGTCACCATCATCCTCAACAACGCGAGCAACCTGCGGCCCAACCTGCCGCTGGGAGAGATGGCCGTGAAGTACTGGCAGGACATCGGGCTCGACGTGAGGATGGAGGTCGTCCAGGCGTCCGTCATCTTCGAGAACCGGACGTCCGGCGACGTGCAGATGTACTCGAACTGGGGTCCCTCCATGCAGGTCTTCCTGCCGTACGTGTTCCTGGGCAACGCCTTCAACCCGGAGACGCACCTGGGCAGCCGCCTTGACGATCCGCCGCCCGAGTACCTGAAAGCCTGGGAGATGGAGCAGGAGTTCGTGGGCCAACAGGATCCCGAGAGCTACACGCAGAAGCTCAAGGAGTTCCTGACGTACGTCGCCACCGACGTCACCCCGGAAATCGCCGTCACGTCGGGCTTTCCCGTGCCGTTCGTCGTCCACAACAGGATGGGGAACGTGCCGTCGACCGGGGTCAATCTCAAGGGCGAGTCGTCAGCTCATCCGGAGCAGTTCTACATCAAGTCCTGACGTTATCTACCGGCGTCGCCCGCACGTCATCGCCTGGGGAGAGACCGGCGTCTCTCCCCAGGCTCTCCAGCCTGGCCACTCTCTGACATGACCGTCTTCCTCATCCGCCGGCTGTTCACGATGGTCATCTCCTTCCTGCTGATGTCGCTGGTGATCTTCATCATCATTCAGCTCGCTCCCGGCGACTTCATCACCCATCTCATGGCGCAGATGTCCGGGGGCGGGATGAGGGACGAGTACGCACGGGAGTTCGCCGAGAACTTCAGGCGGCTGCACGGTCTGGACCAGCCGAAGTGGATTCAGTACTTCATATGGATTCGGAACTTCCTCACCGGCGACATGGGCCACTCTCTCCTCCACGGACGGCCGGTCGCGACGCTGCTCGGCGATCGCCTGGCCCTCAGCTTCGGAATCTCGTTCGGCAGCCTGGTGTTCACCTGGCTGATCGGCATTCCCATCGGGATCTACGGAGCGACGCACAAGAACACGATCGGCGACCATGCGGCGACCTTCGTCGGCTTCCTGGGCCTGTCGATTCCGAACTTCTTCCTCGCTCTGGTGCTGATGATCTTCGCCGTGTTCGCTCTCAATTGGCCCGTCGGCGTGCTCTTCTCGAGAGAGTACGAGGACGCGCCATGGAGTTTCATGAAGGCTCTCGACCTGGCGAAGAACCTGTGGATCCCCATCGTCGTCATCGGCACGGCCGGAACGGCGGCCACCATCCGGGTCATGCGAGGCAACCTCCTCGACATGCTCGGCCAACCCTTCGTCACCACTGCCAGATCGAAGGGACTGAAGGAGCGGATCGTCGTCCGCCGCCATGCGGTGAGGATCGCGTTCAACCCGTTCGTCAGCGGCCTGGGCATGTCGTTGCCGACGCTGCTTTCGGGCGAGACCATCACCTCCATCGTGCTCAACCTGCCGACCGCGGGTCCGCTCCTGTTCGAGGCGCTGCTCGCGGAGGACATCTACCTGTCCGCGAGCATCCTCCAGTTCTATGCCATCTTCCTGCTCCTCGGGAATCTGATGGCCGACATCGCCTTGACGTGGCTCGATCCTCGCATCCGGCTGGAGTGAGCGGCGGCCGCAGCGCGGATTGATGCAGAACCCATGAGCCAGGTAGCAGGAACGAATCAGAGTCCGGCCCCGCAGCCCGCCGTCGACCTCGACGCCGGGCTCGCAAACGGGTTCTGGCTGCCCATCTGGCGCCGCTTTCGCAAGAACCGCCTGGGCGTGGTCAGCGGGATCATCCTGATCGTCCTCTACACGATGGCCGTTTTCGCGCCGTTCTTCAGCCCGTACCCGTTCGACGAGTTCCACGGCAAGATCAAGTTCGCTCCGCCGCAGCGCATCCGGGTGTTCGACGAAGAGGGCAGACTCACCGCCCCGTTTACCTACGCGTACCAGCGGCAGATGGACCCGGAGACCCTGGCGCTCAACTATCGGGAGGACCGGTCGACCAGGTATCGCATACGCTTCTTCGTTCGCGGCGAGCCGTACCGGGTCCTGTTCGTGATCCCTGCCAGGCTGCGGTTCATCGGCATCGAGGAGGGGGGTACCGTCTTCCTCCTGGGTACCGACGTGCTGGGCAGGGACCTGCTGTCGCGCATGCTCAAGGCAGCTCAGGTCAGCCTCTCGGTGCCGCTGGTCGGCACGCTCATCACCGTGGTGCTGGGGCTGATTCTCGGCGTCGCGTCGGGCTACTTCGGCGGCGTGATCGACGACGTCATCCAGCGCTTCATCGAGCTGCTGCTGTCGTTCCCGCACATCCCGCTGTGGCTGGCGCTGTCGGCCGCCATTCCCCCGACGTGGCCGTCCAACTACGTCTATCTCACCATCGTGGCGATTCTCTCCTTCATCGGCTGGGGAGGGCTGGCAAGGGTCGTACGGGGAAAGGTCCTGGCGTACCGCGGGGAGGAGTACGTCCTCGCCGCACGCGCGGCGGGCGCCCGCAACTGGCGCATCATCACCAGGCACCTGGTGCCCGGCTGTCTCAGCCATACGATCGTCATCGCCACGCTGTCGATACCGGGCATCATTCTCGGCGAGAGCGCCCTGAGCTATCTGGGCGTAGGGGTGACGCCCCCCATGACGAGCTGGGGCGTATTGATCAAGGACGCGACGAGCATTCACGCCATCGTGCGGCACGTCTGGCTGACGATTCCGGGATTGATGATCACCATCACCGTGCTCTGCTTCAACTTCCTCGGGGATGCGGTCCGCGATGCCGTGGATCCGTTCGCCACGTAGCCGCGGGGAGCAGGACGCATGAGCGACACCGACACCCTCCTGGAAGTCCGGAATCTCCGGACCTACTTCCACACCGACGACGGCGTCGTCCGCGCCGTCGACGGCGTCAGCTTCGACGTGGCGAAGACGCAGGTGGTCGGCGTCGTCGGCGAGAGCGGCTGCGGCAAGAGCGTGACGGCGCTGTCCATCCTGCGGCTGATACCGAGCCCGCCGGGGCGCATCGAAGAGGGGTCGATCCTCCTGCACCGCGAGCGCGAGACGGTGGACATCGCCACCCTGCCGGCGAAGGGCAGGAAGATCCGGGAGATTCGCGGCGCGGAGATCTCGATGATCTTCCAGGAGCCGATGAGGACGCTGAGCCCTATCTATTCGATAGGGTATCAGATCATGGAGAGCGTGCGGCTGCACCGGGGATTGAGCAAACCGGACGCGAAGGAGCACGCGATACACATGCTCCGCAGCGTCGGCATGCCGGATCCCGAACAGCGCGTGAACGCATACCCGCATCAGTTGAGCGGCGGGATGAGGCAGCGGGCGATGATCGCCATGGCCCTCTCATGCCGGCCGAAGCTGCTCAATGCCGACGAGCCCACCACGGCTCTCGACGTGACGATCGAGGCGCAGATCCTGGAGCTGGTACGAGAGCTGCAGCGCGAATACCACATGTCGATCCTGTTCATCACGCACGACCTGGGGGTCATCGCGAAGATGGCGCATACGGTGCTGGTCATGTACCTGGGCCGGATCGTGGAGCGCGCGTCGACCGTGGATCTGTTCAGGAATCCCGCGCATCCCTATACCCAGGCGCTCTTCAGGTCGATTCCCGGCATGGCGCCGGCGCCGAAGGCGAAGCTGGAGGCCATCTCGGGCTCGGTGCCGGATCCGACCGTTACGATCCGGGGTTGCTCGTTCGCGCCGCGCTGCCCGCACGCGCACGATCGGTGCAAGACGGACCCGGGCTATACCGAGGTCGGGCCGGACCACGCCGTCGCGTGCTGGCTCTACGAGGACTGATGGCGATGACCGGTGCCCCGCAGCGCCTGTTGACCGTCGAAGGGTTGAAGAAGCACTTCCCCATCGAGAAGGGGCTGTTTCGCAGGACCGTCGGCCATGTCCGGGCGGTGGACGGCGTGAGCCTCGCCGTACGCAAGGGCGAGACGCTGGGCTTGGTGGGCGAGAGCGGATGCGGCAAGACCACGACCGGCCGCATGATCGCCGGACTGTATGAGCCGACGGCAGGGCGGGTCGTCTTTCACGCGGACGGACAAGACATGGACGTCTGGCGCTTGACGCAGGTCGAGCTGCTCGAGTTTCGGCGCGGCGTCCAGATCGTCTTCCAGGACCCCTTTTCCTCCCTGAACCCGTGGATGCGGGTTACGGAGATCATCGGCGAGCCGCTCATCGTGCAGCGCGGCATGAAAGGCAGGGAGTTGCGCCGCGAGGTCGGCCGACTGCTGGAGATTGTCGGCCTGCGCTCCCAGTATGCGGACCGGTTCCCGCACGAGTTCAGCGGGGGGCAGAGACAGAGAATCGGCATCGCCAGGGCGCTGGCTCCCGGGCCGCGACTCGTGGTCGCGGACGAGCCGGTGTCGGCCCTGGACGTGTCGGTGCAGGCGCAGATCCTCAACCTTCTGATCGATCTTCAGGTCCGGTTCGGGCTGAGCTACGTGTTCATCGCGCACGACCTGAGCGTGGTGCGGTACCTCAGCGATCGCGTCGCCGTCATGTATCTGGGCAAGATCGTGGAGACCGGCGAAGCGGAAGACGTGTTCCGCCACCCCCGCCATCCGTACACGGAGGCGCTGCTGTCGGCGCTCCCGGAGACGGATCCCACGGCGGCGGAGGACCGCATCGTCCTGCACGGCGACGTGCCGAGCCCGGCCAATCCGCCGCCGGGATGTCCGTTTCACCCGCGCTGCCGGTACGCCGAGGATCGCTGCAAGGCCGATCCGCCGGAGCTGGTCGAACTCGGCCCCGGTCACGCCACCGCGTGCCTGCGGTCACGGGAGCTGGAACTGCAGGGAAAGCCGTTCGCCGCCGGGCCATGAGCCGCCTCCGATACGGAGCCTGAGCCGGTGAAGCGAACCCGTAGCACTCGCTCTTCGACATGAGCGCGTGCCGTGCCACCGATGAGGGGGTTGGACGATGAATGGCGAACGCCGTCATATCGGCGGCAGGCATCGGTCGAGGATCGGGGCCCGCCGGCGGGCGGCGAACGACACGGCGGAGGGTCCCGACGCGCTCAACATGCACATTCTCGGCCCCGGGGATCTGGCTGTCGGCGAGTGGGAAAAGGCCGGGCTCGATCTGCCGGACCGGGCTGCTGTTCGCCGCTATCGTCTGGAGCGCGTGCGGGAGCAACTCCGTCGATTCGACTACGCCGGCATCGTTCTCTTTGACCCGCTGAATGTTCGCTATGCCACCGACAGTACCAATATGCAGCTATGGATCACTCACAACGCTGCCCGCTATGCCTTCGTGCCCACCCAGGGACCGGTCGTGCTGTTCGACCTTCAGGGCACCCGATTCCTCAGTGCTCACAGCGAGGTGATCGACGAAGTGCGACCGGCGGTGAGCTGGTTCTTCATGGCGGCCGGCGATCGCAATAGGGAGCTGGCTTGCAGGTGGGGTTCGGAAATAGCTGACCTGGTGAAGCGGTGCGGTGGTGGCAACAGTCGCTTGGCCCTCGATCGATGCAATGCGGAGGGGGTGGCAGCGCTGAACGCCCACGGTGTCGACGTCTTCAACGGAGAAGAGGTGATGGAGCTGGCGCGCCGTATCAAGTGTGACGAGGAGATCAGGATGATGCGCTGCGCCATTCACGCCTGCGAGCAGTCGATAGAAGCGATGCGCCGGAATCTGCAGCCTGGGATCTCGGAGCAGAGGCTATGGAGCTATCTTCATGCCGAGAACATCGCGCGGGGCGGCGAGTGGATCGAGACGCGGCTGATGGCGTCAGGTCCTCGCTGCAATCCCTGGTATCAGGAGTGCAGCAGCCGCCTTGTCAACGCCGGGGAGTTCGTCGCCTTCGATACGGACCTGATCGGCACCTACGGCATCTGTGTAGACATTTCGCGGACGTGGCTGTGCGGGAGTGGGAGTCCGACGCGTGCCCAGAAAGAGATCTACGACCTGGCACTTGAACAGGTTCAAGCCAACATGGACTTGCTGAAGCCTGGCACCACATTTCGCGAGATGACCTTTGATTCGCTCGTGTACGATCCGAACGAGTTTCACCAGTACTCCTGTCTCTATCATGGTGTGGGGCTCGCGGATGAGTATCCGTGCATCCACTTTCCGTGGTCGTGGGATGCCACTGGGTATGAAGGGCAGCTTGATCCGGGAATGGTGCTTTGTGTGGAGAGTTTCCTGGGGAGAAGGTCGGGTGGTCCGGGGGTAAAACTGGAGGAACAAGTCCTCATTACGAAAACCGGACACGAGCTTCTGTCCAGTTATCCTCTCGATTACCTTGTGACTGGTCGCTGAACTCCGCCTTCAGCCTCGGCGCCCGCTCGACGGTCATCGAGGACCTCGGGGACTTCCGCTCCAGCGTCTGCATCACGGCGGGTGGACCAGGCGCGACGCGGCGGCGGACGACGAAGGAGATGGAGTCGATCCGGATCCCGCGGCGCTCGATGACCACTGAGGTAGAGCGACCGTCGACACCTCGTGGGAGGCGTTGACCCGGTTCAGTACCGCAACCCATACTTGAGCGGATAGACATTAGGAGGCGTACATACATGCCAGGACGACTACTTCTTGTGATGGGCGTGGTCTTGCTCATCACTCTACCGGGCTTCGCGCAGGACGCGATGGTCGGCGGCGACGAGGACGGGGGCGTCATCGCCTACGCATCCGTCTCCGAGTACGAGCGCGCAACCGGCAGGACCATGCCCGCGTACTCCGAGTCACCGATGCTGACCGCACTGGTCGACGCCGGTACGCTGCCTCCGGTGGAGGAGCGGCTTCCCGACGACCCCGCGGTCGCGGTACCACTCGAGTCGGTGGGCGTGTATGGCGGCACCGCCAAGTTCGACGGAACGTTCTTCCGCAGCCTGCTCAAGCGCGGCCTCTTTACGCGGGACGTCAACGGAGCCGAGATCAGGACCGACCTCGGCATGGGTTTCGAGGTAAACGAGGACTACACCCAATACCGGATCTTTCTCCGTCCGGGTGCCAAGTGGTCCGATGGAGAGGACTTCACGGCGGCCGACATCATGTTCTGGTGGAATGACCAGATGAACAACGATGAGCTCACGCCGCACGGCCCGACCTGGATATGGGCCAACGCGGAGCTGAGCGCCGTCGACGACTACACCATCCAGGTCGACCTCTCGGTACCGCAGCCCACGCTGATGGCGTCGCTGAGCCATCCGTTCGCAGCCTCGCGCAGCCACTTCTTCGTGGCCGAGCACTTTCAGCGGCAGTACCACATCGACTACAACGAGGATGCGAACAAGCTCGCCTCCGAGCAGGGTTTCGAGAGCTGGACCCAGCTCTACAACCATTGGAAGGCATCCTGGGTCTTCCAGCAGCGCCCCGGCATCCCGACGCTGAACACGTGGATCGTCACCGAGTTCACGGAGACCGAGTACCTGGCCGAACGCAATCCCTACTTCTGGCAGGTCGACACGGCGGGGAACCAGCTCCCCTACATCGACACGCTGATCGCGCCGTACTCCGGCGATGCGCAGACCAAGCTGCTGCGGGCCATCGGCGGCGACCTCGATTACCTCTCCGGGTTCAGCATCCTCGCGGTGAGCGACTTCCCGCTGATGAAGGAGAACGAGGCGGCCGGCAACTACCGCGTGCAGACGCTCAAGGGCGACTACCAGAGCGCGTTCACCGTTGGTTTCAACCCGGTGGTGAAGGACCCGGCGCTGCACGACATCTTCTGGGACATCAGGTTCCGCCAGGCGCTCTCGCTCGCCATCGACCGGGACGCCCTGAACGAGTCGGTCTTCTTCGGCCTGGCGACGCCGCGTCAGGTCGCTCCCCTGCCCAACGTGAGCTTCTACGACGAGGCGTGGGGCGATTACTTCATCGAGTACGACGTCGACCGAGCCAACCAGCTCCTCGACGAGATGGGCCTGGACTGGGACGCCGATCGCAAGCTGCGGCTGCGCCCCGACGGAAAGCCGATGAACATCCTGATGGAGTCCGGACACGGTTCGGCACCGGAGGCGACGGTCGCCGAGGTGATCAAGAACATGTGGGAGGACGTCGGGGTGACCCTGACCATTAAGCCCGAGAAGATCACCCACCAGCGGCTCCAGGAGGGCGAGCTGTACGAGATGCTGATCGTCGACGGAGGCGGCGCATCCACCGAGATGGACCTGCAGGGCTGGGTTCAGCTCTTCTGGGAGGTGGGCGGCGGCGGCCATAGCTGGAACCGCTGGGTCGCCACCAACGGCGAGGGCGAGAACGTCACCGAGCCGCCGCAGGAGTGGCTGGACCTCTGGGCCAGGGTCCAGGAAGC
>DAOUHT010000154.1:0-38099 GCA_034428375.1 Dehalococcoidia bacterium
TCGGTCTACTCCACGGCTGCATACACAGCGGTGCTGGCAGAGGCCATCACCGAGCGCCAGCCATTCGCGGTACTCCTGCCCTCCACTCCGAACGGTCGCGACCTCGGGGCACGCGTCTCGGCGCGGCTGAATCTTGGCCTGACCGGCGACTGCATCGGACTGGACGTGGACGATTCCGGGCTGGCGCAACTCAAGCCCGCATTCGGCGGCAACATCGTTGCTCCCATCTACTCGCGCACGTTCCCGAACATGGCAACAGTGCGGCCCGGCGTGTTCAGCACACTTCAGTCAAATCCAGCCAGGAGCATCACGGTAGAGACCATCAGGGCTGCGGCTATACCGAGTGACGGCCTGACACGAGTGGAGTTCCGCGCCGCGCCGGACGACGACGCGGCCGCTCTGGACAAGGCGCGGGCGGTCGTATGCGTCGGGATGGGCGTCGGCGGGCCCGAGCACATCTCTGAACTGGAGGAACTGCGGGCGCTGCTGGGCGCAGACCTCATCTGCACCCGGGACGTGGTGGAGGCGGGGTGGATGCCGCGCCAACGGCAGGTGGGGCTGACGGGACGCTCCATCGCTCCGCGCATCTACGTCGGCATCGGCGTGCGGGGCGACTTTAACCACGCGGTGGGGATACAGCGCGCGGGCACGGTGCTGGCAATCAACAACGACCGCCGCGCCGCGTTCTTCCGTGGCCAGTCGGACATAGGCGTGATGGCAGACTGGCAGGAGTTCGTGCCCGCGCTCGTTGAGGAGTTGCGACGCCATCGCAACAGCGGCTAATGAAGAGCCGTCTGCTCGCATCCGCTCTCCTCGCCGCCGCCGTGCTGGGTCTCATCACGACGTTGGATGCGGCTCTGGAAGAACCGCAGGCGGAGCGACTCCCCATCGTGCCGTCCGAGGAGTCGCCGCTCGCCTCTGCCGAACTGCTGGGCGAATTCGCCGGGTTCGCATACGCAGACCTCTCCGAGCAAGACTGGGACGGGCTCGCTCTCTCGCTGCTTTCGAGTAGCGAGGCAACGTGCGGAGGGGAGTCACTCGCTTTACACGCGGGCGCAGCGCAACGCGAAGCGGCGGAAACGATAGAAGCTGCCATCACCAGCGAGGACATGGCGCGCACGCAGCTCGTCCGTCTGCCCGCCGTCGAGTGGCGCATCGTTGGGATGACCGTGGAGGGTGAGCAGGCCACGGTAGAGCGGCGCGCGCAAGCGCTGGGACGAGAGGTCGTCCCGCCGCTAGTGCGCGAGGACCGCTGGCGCGTAGCGAACGGCGCTTGGTGGCTGGAGCCTGAGAGCGTCGCGCCCGGGTGCAGCAAGAAAGTTCAAGAGAAGGAGGATGCCTTCCCCGGGTACGCTGTCGAAGAAGGAGGTTCCTTCGAACGTCCCCTTGCAATGGGAACGCCAGTGAGTGCAGTCTCGCCAGGAGGACGCGCAATCAACGTGACGCTCACGAAAGCGGAGCGCGGTGTGAGCCCCGCGCCCCCACAGGACGGCTTCGAGCACGCCTACGTAGAGATACGCGTGGAATCAGCGGAGGATGAGCAACTCGGCCTGCCGCCCGGGTTCCACTCCGCATCGTTCGACGGTTGGTTCCTGCATGAGTCCGGCCCGGTGAGCACTGACATCTGCACCGGCACGGAACACACCGGCGTGACGTGCCAGCTGATCGCTGGCCGCTTCCTCATTGCAGCGGACGACCCTTCGCCACGGCTCGCGTGGACGGTTACCCAACCCGGTGAGCGCATCGAGGCTCTGGCATGGTGGCGGCTACCCACAACAGACCGTGGCGGCGAACCACTGGTGCGCGGCCTCACTCCCGAGGAGACGGCGCGCACCATGGGTGAGGCATCTATCTTACCGGACGCATGGCGCACCGATTTCTCTCGCGTGACGGCGGGCCTGAGTGATTCGGTTGTGGTTGCGAACGGGCGCGGAGGAATCCCCGTTGTCACCGAACCTCGCTACGAGGCGACAGAGCAAGCTGACTCGTGGATCAGTGACAACGAGCCGGTGCTGGCAGCGTTCGCTGGGGTCGAGGCGCGGGCTTATCCGTTGCGGCTATTGCTCTGGCACGAGGCAGTGAACGACTGGCTGGGTGGTTCGCCACTGCTGGTCACGTACTGCCCACGCTGCAACAGCGCGGCGGTGTTCGAGCGCAACGCCGGGACGCTCACGCTGGAGTTCGGCGCAGCAAGCGTCCTGCGCTCCGAGAACCGGGTGCTCTTCGACGAGGCGACGGAGTCGTGGTGGCAGCAGGCGACCGGCGAGGCCATAGCGGGCGAGTTCGCGGGGCTCCGGTTGCGGTCAGCCGAAAGCGCTCTCATCTCCTGGAAGGACTTCAAGCGCGCCTATCCTGACGGAACTGTCCTTTCTCAATCGTCGGGCTTCGACTTCGATTACGAGTTCAACCCGTACTTCAACGTTGATTTCACCCAGCCACCTGAATCCTCCGGCGAGACCGACCCGCGCTTGCCGCCCCGTGCACGAGTGCTGGGACTCCTGAGCGACGGCGAAGCACTCGCGGTGCCGTTCTCGGAGCTCTTCTTCTCCGGAGTAGTCAATGTAAAGATCGACGGCGCACCCGTGGCCGTGTTCTGGCAACGGGGCACCTCGTCCCCGCTCAGCAGCGCGGACGTCGCGCAGGGCCGGGACGTCGGGGCCACCGTAGCGTTCGACACCCGGAGCGGGAACCGGACGCTCACATTCCGGTCAGAGCGTGGGGTGTTCACGGACGAGCAGACAAGCTCGACTTGGAGTATCACGGGAGAGGCGCTGAGCGGGCCACTCGCAGGGAGCCGCCTGAACGTCTTCCCGCACGTCAACAGCTTCTGGTCGTGCTGGGCTGCGTTCCGGCCGGCGACAGCACTATATGCGGCTAGCTGACGCTCCAGCCCGCGTCCACCAGCAGGTGATGGCCGTTGACCGCGCCTGCTTCCCTGCTCGCGAGGAAGACCACGGCACCTGCTATCTCCTCCGGCTGAAGCCGTCTGCCGATAGGTGAATGACGCAGGAAGTCGGTGTCGTTGCGGGCGGAGTCGGGGTTTCGAGTCATGGGCGTATCGGTTGGGCCGGGGCCGACGGCGTTGACGGTGATGCCCTGCATCGCCCATTCCGTGGCGAGCGACTTGGTGAGCGCGACGACGCCTCCCTTGGCCGAGACGTAGACGGCGCGGTTCGGTCCAGAGGTGACGACCAACTGCGATGCGATATTGACGATCCGTCCGTAGCCTGCGTTCAGCATGTGCCGCGCCGCAGCCTGCGCCGCGAAGAACACGCCCTTCAGGTTCACGCCGTGCACCGCGTCCCAGTGCTCCTCCGACACGTCAAGAGCGCTCAGGCGGGAGCTGACGCCGGAGTTGTTCACGAGGATGTGCAGCCCGCCGAGGTCGGCGGCGATGGAGTCGAAGACCGGGGCGATGCCGGCGGTGGTGGTTACATCCAGGTCGTAACCACGCGCCTTTCCGCCCGCAGCCTCTATCTCCCGCACGAATGCGTCCACGTCGGGCCGCTTGGCGGGGAGGTTGGTCACCGCAACGGTAGCGCCCGCCTGGGCGAGCGCAGTGCTGACGGCTCCGCCGATGCCCTGGCTGCCACCGGTCACGATGGCGACCATGCCGTCCAGTCTGAAAGGCCCGTCTGTCATGTGGGGATTATAGGCGCTGGGGGAGGGCCCAGTCCTACAGGTAAGTGAACCCGGCCGGGAGTGAGGCGTGACCGCCGCCGTAGTCGCTCTCCTTGGGGACCGGGTTGCGGAGTTCGTCGCGGGTCAGGTAGTTGTAGGAGATAACGCCGATGGTGGTTGCGGCCACGATAGCGGCCAGCAGTCCAAGAATGATGAGCGTGAGGTAGACGAGGCGAGCGTTGCGAGGCGCGGCGCTTGCTACGGACATGGGTGGTTGGGCCTCCGGCGGAGCATCGGTATCGTATCGAACCGTCCTCGTAACGCTACTATAGGCGACGGCGCGCCGCAAGGCGTTGAGGGTCATACCCGAGCCGCAGGTTCCGTAGAAGGGCGCATCGTTACCATCTGCACGCGGCGGAATCAGGAAGTTATCGTTTACAGGAGCAGACCCTCATCTGAGTGAGACGTGCCTCTCGATCCGCTGACAACTGACCTGCACCTGCAACGACTGATCGCCGGCGGCGTGTTCATCGCCACTGTGGTCATCGCGTTTGTCTTTTTCGGCATCACGCGCTTCGTCACCCGCAAATACCTCACCGGAGTGAGCGGGCGTACTTACCGCCTGGCGCATTCCATCATGCGCGCCACCTCGAGGCCAGGAGCCCTCTTCCTGCTGATCCTCGGAGCAACAGCCTCCATGCTCATCTGGCCAGACGCGCAAGCCTGGGGCGACGAGGTTACGACCATCGGCGGAGCCGCGCTCGTGCTCGTTGGCGCCTTTGCCTTGTCCAATGTCTTCATTGCCGCTGCGAACTGGTACAGCCTTACCATCGCGATATCCACTAAGACCGACCTGGACGACCGGATACTTCCGGTAGCGAAGCGCGTGATCCCCCTGTCCGTCTACGCCATCGGCGGGCTCATCGTCCTGGATATGCTGGGAGTCAGCATCAGCCCTCTGCTGGGTGGTCTCGGCATCACCGGGCTGGCCGTCGCCCTGGGACTACAGCCGACGCTCAGCAACTTTTTCGCGGGAACGAACATCCTCTCTGAGGGGATGTTCTCGGACGGAGACTACATCGAGATACAGGGTGGCCCCGCGGGTTACGTAGAGGCGGTCGGGATGCGGAGCACGAAGGTACGCACCTGGCTGAACAACTTCGTGGTGATACCCAATTCCGTGCTCGCCAGTTCAATCATGGTGAATTACAGCCGGCCCGACCCACGGATGAACGTCCTCGTTACGTGCGGTGTGAGCTACGACAGCGACCTGAGCCGCGTGAACGAGATCGCGCTGGAGGTCGCCCGGGAAACTATTGCGGCGAACCCGGAGGCGGAAAATGAGGAGCCGTGGTTCGGGTTCGAGCGGTTCGGCGATTCCAACATAGACTTCTGGGTCTTCCTGCAGGCGCAAGACCGGATCGGGTCGTTCATCGTAACGAACGATCTGATCAAGCGGCTGCACGCGCGCTTCCGACAGGAAGGGATTGAGATCAACTACCCGGTGCGGAAAGTGGTGTTCGACTCCCCTGCCCCACCTGACGCGCCTCCGGCGTGGGCGGGTTCGTGAGCGGACTTCCGGACCTGCTCGCGCACCGCGATAAGGCGCTCGCGCTGCTGGGGCACCGGCCTTCCTGCATCTTCACCGACATAGACGGCACGCTCTCCCCTATCATCGCCGACCCCACCGCCGCCACCGTGCCTGTTGGGACCCGCTCGGCCCTGGCAGCGCTTGTGGAGCGCATACCCGTGGTTGCGCTTACCGGGCGGAGCGTTAACGACGCGAGGCGGGTGCTGGGGCTCGATGCGCTGGTCTACTCCGGCAACCACGGCGCTGAATGGTGGGAGAACGGGTTCTTGAGCGTTGAGCCCGCGGCCGAGCCGTACCTCGAACGGGTACAGGAGATCGCGAAGGCGGTGGAACGAGGCATCACCACGCCAGGCACCCTCCTCGAGGACAAAGGAGTGAGCCTCTCCGTGCACTACCGGAATACGGCTGAGCCTGATGCCGCCCGATCGGGCATCCTTGATTTCCTCGATACACACGCCCAGGGGATGAGTATCCGTGAAGGGAAGATGGTTGTGGAGGTACGCCCGCCGGTCCCGCTGTCCAAGGGAGAAGCGGTGCGCTCGTTCACACGGCGCAAAGGGCTGGCGTCGGCGCTCGTGCTGGGGGACGATCGCACGGATGCGGAGGCGTTCGCGGTCATCCGAGAGATGCGCGACGCCAGGGCCATCCACGGACTGTGCGCAGCAGTTGCAACAGCAGACGCCCCGGCAGAGCTGCTGGCGGCGGCGGACTATGCGCTGGCGGATACAGCGGCGGTAGGGAGGTTCCTCAACTGGCTCGCCGCAGAGTTGTAGCGAACGCGGGAGAGTGACAGATAAGATGGCGTAAGCTCACGCTTATGAGATACCTCCCTTTGCTGTTCATCCTCGCGACTCTGGCCGCGTGCTCGCAGGGCGACGAACCCGATGCCGACGCGACCGCAACCGCAGCCGTCGCTGCCGCTGAAGCAACGGCGGAAGCTGTCCAGGAGCGAGAAGACATCGTGGCCACCATAACGGCGGCGGCTCCGACCCCGCGTCCCTCACCCACTCCCACCGGGACACCCACTCCGAAGCCTCCCCCCACGGCCACGGCGACCCCACTCCCCACAGCAACCTCGACGCCAACACCAACGGTGACGCCGACTCCCCACCTCCGGCCCAGCCCCTTCCCAACCCCAACGCCCCCTCCACGGCCTCTTGTCTTCGCTGACCCATCGAGGCCACATACAATAAGGCTGGCGGAACTCCTCAACGAGAGGAACCGGCTGCTGTACGAGATGCCGAACTTCGCGGGCCAGCCGTCGTCCGAAGAAGTGAACGTCTGGAGCAGGGCCCTCCGCGATTGGCTGGAGGCGCAGGAAGGCTACTGCGGCATCGTGGACTACTTCGAGCTCGAGCGGGCGAACTGCAATCGGATGGCAGAAGACGCGTTGATGATGCAACGCACACTGCAGGGTTGGCAACGCCGCTAGCAGGAATGCACAACCGAGGGCCGCGCAGGCTCGCTACAGGCTGAGCACGCTCGGCGCGAAGAGGTCCTCGACCTTCGGCTTCTCCGCGATGAGGTGCTGCTCGTGGAGAAAGTCGATCACGGTTTCGATCATAGGGCGATTCGCCTCCACCCCGTAGACGAACGGGTCGCCGTCGAGCAGCTTGCGGGTCTGCGCCATGTACTCCCTGCCGAACACCATGAAGGAAGGGATGCGCTCATTGAGCGTGGCCTCGGCGTGCCGCTTAGCCTGTACGAACGCGTCGTACAGATTGAACGCAGCCCACGGGTACTTGTCGTAGGTTGACTTCCTGATGGTGTACATCTGTGTGGCCGGGATGAAGCCGTACTTTGCGTAGAAGCGCGAGCCTTCCTCGATGAGGCTGGGAAAGAGAGGTCTGACCTTGCTCCAGTCGCCGCTTCCGCGTATCCGGGAGGAGCGGTCTATGACGTTGCCCGCAGCGCCCGCTCCTGCTCCCAGGCCGGAGACAGCGTCGATCTGATTGCTGAGGATCATCGAAGCGAGGCTCTCCGTCTCCGGGATGCGGGCAAACGAGATGCCCTCCGGCGGCTCGAAGCCGGTCACGCCGCCGTGGCTGAACTCCTCGCTCCGCTCCATGAACCAGTGGATGTCGTACTGCGAGACGCCGAAGTCGTGTTCGAGCACGCCGCGCAGCCAGACGGACGCCGTCATCTGGTACTCGGGGACTCCAACGCGCTTGCCCTTCAGGTCGGCAGGGACGCCTATGCCGGAGTCTGCGTGGTGGCGGAGTTCAGCGTGCATGAAACGGCGCGACGCGAACACCGGCAACGCCACCGCGTCATACCCCTTGCTCCGGGCGATGATGTACGACGCTACGGAGAGGGAGGAGACATCGAACTCGTTGAAGGTGAACTGACGCCAGTAGCCGGTTGAACCGTCGGCGCGTGTAGCCGTGAGCTCTATCCCCTCCGGCTTGACCTTCCCTTCGAAAAGCGGGTTGACGATGTCGGCGGGGCTCCCGATCAGGCTCATCTGGACGTCCGGCATAGAAGCACCTCCCGTATGCGTTAGTGAGCGAGATCCGGCGGCACCGGCACCTGGTGCTCGAGCATCACCTCCCGTCGTTCGCGGGCCGACTGCATCAGGCCCAACTGGACCTCCAACGTCGCCATCCCCCACCGTCCGTCGTGGAATATGGGTTTGCCGAGTACGATGCCGTTGTAGGCCTCCTCGATCGTCGGGTCGCCGCTGCCTGCCTTAACCTCGATAGGCTCCTCTCGGAGGCCATCGTCGTTGTAGACGTAGATGCCGTTCGGCGACTGGCGCAGCAGGCCGCGCTCGCAGGTGACGAGGAGCAGGCCGAGGTCGCTCTGGAAACGCTGCCGTGGAGGGCCGGAGGGTGCACCCCCACCTTCCAACGCGTTACGTTGCCCCTGCATACTGGCGATCCGCATCTCGTCCTTGGCCTGAGCCTGGTCCCACGTGCCGGTGTTGATGCCGTTCCTGACGCGAGCCCGGTTCTCCGCTTGCGCGCCCGCCTCCATCTCCCACGGCAGCAGTTCAGACGCCATGAAGTAGCCGTAGGCGTTGTAGACGATGGTAGCTGGTGTGCCGTCCTCGAACTCCAGATAGGCCGTGTAGTAACCGGGAGCCCCGGAACGCCCTTCCATCCAGATGCCCGTCGTGCCGCGAACGCTGCGGATGAGTCCTCCGCCGAGGAACCGGAGCGAGTCGATCTGGTGCGGGGCCTGGCGGAAGGCGACGCCCCCACCGGTCTGCACATCGACCTCCTCCGGCATACGGGGGCGGAGCATCCAGTCTGTGAACGACATGACGTTCATCGCCCTGATCGCGCCGACCTCGCCGGAGCGGATGATGCGCCACATCGTCTGGACGGGGGGATCGAACGCGCGGGTGTGGCCGGAGAGCAGTTTGACGCTGTGCTTCTCAGCCGTGTCGACCATGAGGGACGCCTCGTCCAGCGACAGGGCCATCGGCTTCTCAACGACCACATGCTTGCCGTGTTCGGCGGCGAGCACCGTGTGCGGACAGTGGAAGTGGTTCGGGGTCGCGATCCAGACTACGTCGACGTCAGGGTCCTGGCATATCCCCTCAACGCTGTCGTACGTCTTCCCTCCGAAGTCGCGCTGGAATGCCTCGAGAGCCTGCGGGCGCAGGTCGGCTGCGGCCACGACCTCGACGTTGGGCTCGTCACGCATCATGTTGAGCACGCCGCCGCCCGCGTTGCCCACACCGATGATGCCGAACCGCAGGGTCGGTTGTCTGTTCGAGGAAGAGTTGGGCGTGGTCACGATGGCGCCTCCGTTCGTGGGTCGCAGCGATACCCGTGGTCAGACAGGGCACAGGTTAGGCCGCCGCTCGCTCGCTCACAAGCCTACCCCTGCGGGACCGGCGCGACAGTTCAGTTGTCGAGGGCATCGAGATCGAGGAGCTGACGGCGGAGCCAGTCGGTGATGTCCTCGTGTTCGATGCACTCCCGCATCAGGTCCGCCCTGCGCTTGCGCTCCTCCGGCGGCATCGAGAGCGCCTCGTCGAGCGCGCGCGCCGCGCCCTCGATGTCGGCGGGAGCGACGGGGAGCGCGCCAACGCGGAGCTGTTCGTAGGCTCCGGCAGATTCCGAGAGGATGAGGACGCCGTCCTTGCGGTTGACGATGGGGCCTTCCTTGGCAACGAGGTTCATGCCGTCGATGACGGCGTTGACGAGCAGCACGTCATAGAGGCGCATCCCGGCCATGGCCTGAGTGTAGTTGTTCTCGTAGAAGACCTCGATGGGCGTCCAGTCTTCCGTGCCGAACCGTTCGTTGATCCGCCTGATGGCGATGTCCACTTCCTCCACGTAGCGCTGGTACTGGCGGATGTGCGTTCGGGAAGGGACGAGGAACGCAAGGAAGCGCACGTTGCCGCGCAAGTCGGGTCGCCTGTCCAGCAGCGTTTCGTACGCCGCGAAGCCACGGACGATGTTTTTGCTGGGTTCGGCGCGGTCCACCCGGACGATGGTCTGCTTGCCAAGGAGCGGAGTGAGCCGCTCTTCGTATTCGTCGGCACGCGAGGAATTGGCGATCTCGCGCACCTCGTCCACGTCTATGGAGATGGGATAGCAGCGAACGAGGGTGGTGCGTCCCTTGTAGTGGACGCACGACCCGGTACGGTCAACAACGGCTCCGTCCAGGAAGGCGTCGCAACTGCCGAGGAAGGAGCGGACGTCGCGCGGGGCCTGGAAGCCGACGATATCGGCCTGGCAGAGGCTGTCGCAGATGGCGGTGCGGATCATGGCGGGGAGGAGTTCCCAGTAACTCGCGGTGGGCCACGGGATGTGGACGAACTCGTGGATGCGGGCGTGCGGCAGTTGCTCCCGCACCATGCCGGGGACGAGGTAGAGCTGGTAGTCGTGCACCATCACCAGCGGACGGGCGTCGGTCTGAGCCGCCTCGTCCACGACGGCGTCGGCGAACTCACGGTTGACGTGGACGTAACCGTTCTCCCAGGCGTCGTAGACGGCGGCGTCCACGCGGGGCGTGTACGGAGAGCTCCACATGTAGTGCTGGATGAACCAGAGTAGGGGGTTGCAGATGATGTTGTAGTGCTTGTGGTAGGCGCGGCGGGGGGTGTTGATGAACCTGACGGAGACGCGCTGGCCGGGGAGTGGAGACGGGACCGCCCTGCCCTCGTTCGCCCGGGCGGCGCGGCGGTCTCCTTCGCTCATGGCGGAAGCGATCCAGGTGAAGTCGACGTGGTTCGTAAGCCCGCTGAGCGCGGTCACGACGCCGCCACTGCCGCGGCGCGCCTGCAACTCGCCCCCGGACGCGACGTGGTACTCCATAGGACCGCGATTGGAGACGAGGATGAGGCGCTGGTCCCGGAGCAGATCGTCTGCAAGGTCCTTCAGGGAGTCGTGGGCATTCGTGGGGGTCTGCATCGGTGGCCTCTCCTCCTCGCTCCACACGCACCCAGGAATCGCCGCCCGTCACGCTGCTCTTGCCGGAGGAAGGGTCGTGGAAAACGCCTCGCAAGCTGGATGGTCGCTCCCCCAGAGCAGCGACCATCCAGACGCCGGGCACGCTACCATACGGCTGGGGGAGGGTCAAACGAAGGGAGGGCATATCGGTGTCTCAGTCCTCCTTCCGGTGGAGTCTCAATCTACCCCTGTCCAACATGCCCTGGCCCGGCCCTTGGAAGGAGTTGCCTCCGGAGGAACGACGGAAAGGCGCCGGAAGACGCGGCTGGGCGTGGGAGTGACGCTTGACTCGCCTGCACAGGTGTACGATAATCTGCGATTGGACAGGCCTGCGGGCCGTCTTTTTTGGTTGAGGCGGATGCCGTCCCGGCCCGAGTGGCGCAACGGCAGCGCAGCCGATTTGTAATCGGCAGGTTGTGGGTTCGACTCCCTCCTCGGGCTCCAAGTCTCACCGGGGAGAGGGCCTCTCCTGCGGAGAGGGAGCCCCTCCGTTGGAGAGGGAGTGTTAGGATACGTTCATCGGATCGGCGCACAGCCTCCGTGGAGGGATGGGAGAGCGGCTAAATCCATCAGACTGTAAATCTGACGCCCTCAGGGCTACGCAGGTTCGAATCCTGCTCCCTCCACCAGCCGCGCCACAGAAACAGCAGGACCACACGCCCACATAGCTCAGGCGGTAGAGCACGTTCTTGGTAAGAACGAGGTCATCGGTTCAAGTCCGATTGTGGGCTCCAGGCGACCGCAAGGGGCCGGGAGCGTTCCGAAGGGCTCCGGGCCGATGACAGCGAGAAACGAAAAGGAAGCATCAGAGAGAACAGCAGGAGGCAGAGGGTTAGATGGCAAAGCAGAAGTTCGAGCGCACCAAGCCCCACGTTAACGTCGGCACGATCGGGCACGTTGACCACGGCAAGACCACGCTGACAGCGGCGATCACCAAGGTGCTCGCGCTGGGCGGCGGCAGCCAGTTCCGCGCTTTCGATTCGATCGACAGCGCTCCGGAAGAGAAGGCCCGCGGCGTGACGATCAACATCGCCCACGTCGAGTACGAGTCGCCGAACCGGCACTACGCGCACGTCGACTGCCCCGGCCACGCCGACTACATCAAGAACATGATCACCGGCGCGGCGCAGATGGACGGCGCGGTGCTCGTGGTCTCGGCGCCGGACGGCCCGATGCCCCAGACGCGGGAGCACATCCTGCTCGCGCGCCAGGTGGAGGTCCCGCGCATCGTCGTCGCCCTCAACAAGGTCGACATGATGGACGACGAGGAGTTGCTGGAGCTGGTGGAACTGGAAGTCCGTGAGCTGCTGAGCAAGTACAACTTCCCCGGCGACGACACCCCCATCGTCCGGCTGAGCGCCCTGCAGGCGCTCGAGTCCAGCAGCGCCGACCCGGACGCTCCTGAGTACGCAGGAGTCCAGGAACTCGTGAAGCAGCTGGACGAGTACATCCCCGTCCCCGACCGCCCGCGCGACGGCACCTTCCTGATGCCCGTGGAGGACGTGTTCTCCATCAAGGGCCGCGGCACCGTGGTCACGGGCCGTGTGGAACGCGGCGTCGTCCACCCGGGCGACGAGGTGGAGATCGTCGGTATCAAGGAGACGCACAAGACCACGGTCACGGGCGTGGAGATGTTCCACAAGCTGCTGGACGAGGCAGAGCCCGGCGACGCGGTCGGCACGCTGCTCCGCGGCGTGGAGCGCGACGAGATCGAGCGCGGCCAGGTGCTCGCCAAGCCCGGTTCCATCAAGCCGGTCAAGGAGGCGGAAGCCGAGGTGTACGTGCTCGCGAAGGACGAGGGCGGCAGGCACACGCCGTTCTTCAGCGGTTACAAGCCGCAGTTCTACATCCGCACGAGCGACGTCACCGGTGAGATCGGTCTGCCGGAAGGGGTGGAGATGGTGATGCCGGGAGACAACACCCAGATGCACATCAAGCTCATCAACCCGATGGCGATGGAGCCGGGACTGCGGTTCGCCATCCGCGAGGGCGGCAGGACCGTCGGCGCAGGCGTCATCACGAGCGTGACCTAAGGAGCGATCGTGGCCAAGAAACGAGGAGATGTCCGCCAGTTGATCAACCTGGCATGCACCGAGTGTCGCGAGCGGACGTACCACAGCCAGAAGAACCGGCGGAACGATCCGAACCGGATGGAGTTGAACAAGTTCTGCCCACGCTGCAGGACGCATCGCCTCCACCGTGAGGTGCGGTAGCGTGGCACAAGCTCGAGGCCGGAACCCGCTCCGCTCGATGATGGACGAGGGCCAGGTCCGCCGCCGAGGCAGACTGGCCTTCGTAGGCGAGGTGTGGAGCGAACTGACGAAGGTAACGTGGCCTTCACGCGAGGACGCCGCACGTCTGACAGTGCTTGTGTTGGGCGTGTCGGCTGTCGTGGGAGTGTTCCTGGCCCTGTGGGACCTCGGTTTCAGCACGTTGGTGGAGCGGGTGTTCCTGTAGGCAGGGGCACACTGCGGCACCTTTCATCTGATCAAGAAAGACAGAGGCTCATGACGCAACAATCCGTCATACCGGAGATCGAGTCTCACTGGTATATCGTGCACACGTACTCCGGCCAGGAGGACCGTGTGAAGCGGAACTTGGAACTGCGGATCGAGTCCATGGACGTGAAGGACAAGATCTTCAGGGTCGTGGTGCCGACCGAAGAAGAGATCGAGATGAAGGAGGGGAAGCGCAAGTCCGTCCAGCGCAAGATATTCCCCGGTTACATCCTAATCCTGATGCGGATGGACGACGAGAGCTGGTACGTGGTGCGGAACACGCCGGGCGTCACCGGATTCGTCTCGTCCGAGGACGAGCGCGAGCGACGTCCGAAGCCGGTCCCGCTGGAGGACCGTGAGGTGGAGCACATCCTGAACCGGATGGAGGAGCCCACCCCGCGCATCAAGGTGGGGCTCGCCCCCGGCCAGATGGTGCGGATCACGGGCGGGCCGTTCGCCGAGTTCATGGGTTCCGTGGACACGGTGGACGAGGACAAAGGCAAGGTACGCGTGCTCGTGTCGTTCTTCGGACGCGAGACGCCGGTTGAATTGGACTTCCTGCAGGTAGAGAGGGCATAAGTGGCGAAGCGAGTTCGGGCGGTTCTCAAACTACAACTCCCAGCCGGGAGCGCGACACCCGCGCCTCCGGTGGGGCCGGCGCTGGGTCAGCACGGCATCAACATCATGGGGTTCGTGAAGGAGTACAACGCTCGCACCGCGAACCAGGTGGGGACGATCATCCCTGCCGAGATAACGGTGTTCGAGGACGCCTCGTTCACGTTCGTGACGAAGACGCCTCCCGCGTCGGAGCTCATCCGCAAGTCCATGGGCGTGGACAAGGGCTCCAGCAGCCCGCGTCACGAGCGCGCCGGCTCGCTGTCCCGTTCAGCCATCCGGGAGATAGCAGAGACGAAGCAGAAGGACCTGAACGCGGCCAATCTGGACGCCGCCATGAAGATCATCGAGGGCACGGCTCGCAGCATGGGCGTTGCGGTAGAGGGAGAGTAAGCATGGCGAAGCACGGCAAGCGCTACCGCGCCGCAGCAGAGACGGTAGACCGGCAGCAGCGGTACGAACCCGCAGCGGCGATCGGCATGCTGCGGCAGACCGCCACGAGCAAGTTCGACGAGACGGTGGAACTGCACCTGCGCACGAGCGCAGACCCGCGCCATGCCGACCAGCAGTTGCGCGGCGTCGCCTCGCTCCCCCACGGATTGGGCAAGCCCGTGCGCGTGGCCGTGTTCGTCGCCGGCGAGCGGGCGCTCGCGGCGCAGGAAGCCGGGGCGGAGGTCGTCGGCGCCGACGACCTGATCGAGCGCATCGAAGGCGGGTTCCTCGACTTCGACGTTGCCATCGCCACACCGGACATGATGGGCAAGATCGGGCGCCTCGGCAGGCTGCTGGGCCGCAGGGGCCTCATGCCGAACCCGCGCACGAACACCGTCGTGCAGCCGCAGGACATCCCGGACGCCGTACGCGAGGCGAAGAAGGGTCGTGTGGAGCTGCGGATGGACCGCACCGCCATCATCCACTCGCCGGTGGGCAAGACGAGTTTCCCGGACGAGCAACTGCTCGAGAACGTGGCGTCCGTCATGGACACTGTGAACCGGCTCCGCCCCACCGCGGTGAAGGGGCAGTTCATCAAGACAGCGCACCTGACGACCACGATGGGCCCCAGCGTTCCGCTGGACGTGGGCTCGACGACGGCGATGAGGGTCGAGTAGACTGAGTACGACAAGCGAACAGCCAACGCCGAAGACCGTGGGTCCCTGCATCGCGGGGTTAAGCCGGAAGGGCCCACCGAGGCGCGCCTGATCAGCCTCATATCCCTATGAGCAACGCAGGGCCCGCGTCTTCGGAAGCGGGTCTTTTCTTATGGAGAGGTGAACAGTGCCGACAGAAGCGAAACGGGAAGCAGTGGCAGAACTGGCGGAGCGCCTGAGCAAGGCCGCCATCGTCATCGCCACGGACTTCTCCGGCCTCAAGGTCAACCAGATGACCGAACTGCGGCATCGCCTGCGCGAGCAGGGCGTCGAGTACCGGGTGGTCAAGAACCGCATCGCGTCCATCGCGGCCGGCGAATCGGGGGTCGAGGCCTTCCGGGACATCCTGGAGGGCGCGACCGGCGTGGTGCTCGGTTACGAGGACCCGGTGGCGGCGGCGAAGGCCGTGAACGACTTCGTGCGGCAGACTCGTGCGGAGTTGAAGGTGCGCAAGGGTGTGATGGACGGAGCGCTGATCAGCGAGGCGCAGGTCGTTGCGCTGGCCGCGCTGCCGGGTAAGGACGAACTCGTCGCCAGGCTGCTGGGGCAGATGAACGCGCCCATCAGCGGCCTGGTGAACGTCCTCAGCGGCCCGACGCGGGCGCTCGCCATCGTGCTGCAGCGTCGTGCGGAGCAGCTGGGCGCTGCTTGACAGGAACAACGAAACGCAACTGGGAAACAGGAGGACCAAAGTGGCAACCAAGGAAGAACTCATCGAGTCGATAAAGTCCCTCTCCGTGCTGGAGCTTTCGGAGCTCGTGAAGGCGCTGGAAGAAGAGTTCGGCGTGAGCGCAGCCGCACCGGTGGCAGTCGCTGCCGCCCCTGCCGCAGGCGGGGATGCAGCCGAGGCCGCGGAGGAGCAGTTCGAGTTCACTGTGACGCTGACGGACATCGGCGCGAACAAGATCAACGTCATCAAGACGGTGCGCGAACTGACGAACCTCGGCCTGCGCGAGGCGAAGGAGCTCGTGGAGAGCGCGCCCGTCGCCGTGCGGGAGAGCGTCAGCAAGGAAGAGGCCGACGACACGAAGAAGAAGCTGGAGGAGACCGGCGCGACGGTCACTGTCGCGTAGTCCCGGCAACCCAGAGTGGAACCAAGGGGCGGTCTTGCAGAAGGCCGCCCTTTCCGCATCCGTGAGAGGGAGGGCATCATGTCATCGTTGGGACAGGTGATCAAGGACGCGCTGAACAGGAACGAAGAGTACATGCTGGCCGCGGTGGAGGGCCTCTCCTCCGAGGAGCTGCACCAGCGCCCGGCGCCGGAGTCCAACCCCATCGGCTGGCTTATGTGGCATCTGTCGCGGGTGCAGGACTTCGCGGTGTCCAGCATGAGCGAGCGGGAAACGGTCTGGGTGCGCGACGGCTGGTACGAGCGATTCGGAATGGCGCCTGAGCCGTCCTACCGCGGCAACGGCGACACCAACGAGCAAGTGGACGCGTTCGCTTCGCCTCCGGCAGAGACACTGCTGGACTACTACAGAGCCGTGCGAGCCAACACGGACGCCTTCCTCGACTCGCTGACCGAGGCCGACCTCGAGCGCATGGTGCCGCCGGTGCGCGGCACGGAGCTCGTTCCGCTTCGGGAGCGCCTGCCGGGCATCATCGTAGAGTCGATCCATCACGGCGGCCAGGTCTGCTATGCGCGTGGCGCACTGCAGGGCCGGGGCTGGCTGAACAGATAGGGCGCTCTGCCAGAACTCCGGCCCGGTCCTCTCCCCGCCCCGTGTGCCTTGGCGGGCACCTGGATCCCCGCCTTCGCGGGGATGACGGAGGAAGTCAGCCACCCCACGATTCGTAGTGCGTGACCTCGGAGGCGGGCTTGCGCCGCGCGCCGCCGAACCGTTCGCCCTCGGCGGGGTAGCCCATCGCGATCATGCAAGCGGTAGCGTAGTCGTCCGGTATGCCCAGCAGCGCCTTCACCTCCGCTTCCCGCCTCATATGGAACGTCGTGATGACCGTGCCGACGCCCAGGGCCGCGGCGGCGAGCATGAGGTTCTGCGTCGCAGGGTAGATCGACGAGCCGGTCTGGAAGGAGGGCGCACGGCCTGCGCTCGCGGAGATGCAGGGAAAGACGAGCGCCGGCGTCTCGGCCATGTGCTCGGCGAGGTACTCGGCTGAGCGATAGACCGCATTGCGCGGACGGCTGGGGTCGGAGGCGTACATCGAGACCCACCCCTCGTGGTACCACTCCGCGATACGCGCCTTCTTCGCAGGGTCGGTAACGACGACGAACGCCCATGGCTGGCGATTGCCGCCGGACGGCGCGTGCGTCGCGGCCTCGATGACGCATTCGATGACCTCCAGCGGTACGGGGTTGGGTTTGAACCGGCGGATGGCCCGCTGGGAGTAGAGGGTCTCAAACAGTTCCGGCTCAGGCATCCAATCCTCCTTGCGCGATAGAGGTTCCGAGTCTACTACGAGCCTGTCTGAGGCAGGCTTACCAGCGCTCGGTGCCGGGTTCACCCTTGAACGGGCCCACGATGTTGGACGTTATCCAGCCGCCGTAGTAGCCGCCCGGCTGCGGAGTGACGCGCTCGTCTCCGACGTAGCAGGCGTCCGCACGCCCCGGGTGGAAGGCGAACCATCCGGCGATAGCCTCGTAGCCCTCGAACGGCGACGGATAGCACCACGCTGCTGCCTGGGCCTCGCGTCCGCGCACGCTCAGCGTCCAGTAGGAGGCCGCGCCCTTCCATTCACAGAGCGTCGCGTGGCTCATGGGCTGGAGGAAGACGCGCTTCACATCTTCCGGTGGAAAGTAGTAGACGGGCGCGCCAGCCGTCTCGCAGACGCGCATCCCACGTGCGGTTTCCGCCACGGTCACACCCGCGAACTCGACGCGCAGACGCGCACCGACAGGGTCCACACGAGGCGGGCGCGGGTAGTCCCAAGCCGACTCCTGGCCGGGGCCGGGTGTCTCGACGTTCGCCGGACGCTCGCGCGGAAATGCCCGCCAATACGCTATCTGCTCTTCCGTCGTCCGATCCGCCATCGTGTGACACCAGCCTGTAGCGCGTTCGCGGTTCTCTTTCGGATGATATCCGCGATGAGCGACACGGACGTAACGACGAGCCCCGAACGGATACTGCACGAGCCGCGATACCGCCCGGTGCTGATACGGGACATGCCCGGCGAGCAGCGTCCACGGGAGCGCCTGCGCGACGCTGGGCCTGACGCGTTGAGCGACGCGGAACTGCTCGCAATCCTGCTCCGCACAGGCACAAAAGCGGAGAGCGCCGTCACGCTTGCCAACCGGCTGCTGTCGGAGGCGGGCGGCCTCGAGCGCCTCGCTCGCGTGTCGCACGGCGAGCTGTGCGCGTTCCATGGTTTCGGAGAAGCGAAGGCTGCGCATCTGCTGGCCGCGCTGGAGCTGGGGAGACGCATCGCCACACTGAAGGGTGAAGAGGGTCCACCCGTACTCCAAACATCCGTGGACGTGGCGCGGATGATGAAGCCGATCATGGAGTTCCTGCCGCAGGAACAGCTGCGCGTGCTGTCGCTCAACTCCCGGAACCAGTTGCTCGCCTCCTCCACAGTGTTCGTGGGGACGGTGAGCAGCGTGAGCGTGCGCCCAGTCGAGGTCTTCCGGCAGGCCGTGCAGGTGAACGCTCCCAGCGTGGTGATGGTGCACAACCATCCGTCCGGAGACCCGGACCCGAGCGCAGCAGACGTGGCGCTGACGAAAGAGATAGCCGCCGTCGGCAAGACGCTGGACATCAAACTGGCAGACCACGTCGTTGTTGCGCGGGACGGCTACGTAAGCATGCGCGACAGAGAGGTCCTCAAGTAGCGCGACAGCACGAAGGCGGTCATCCTCACGAGAGGAACCCGGGAGCGTTTGGCGTATCCTTTGAGCACAAGGGGCGCAGCCGATGCCGGCGCGTCGAAAGGAGAGACCAGGATGGCAGAAGTCTCACAGCATGAGCCCGGCATGTTCAACTGGGTGGACCTGATGACCACCGACGTGGAGAACGCGAAGGAGTTCTACTCCCAACTGCTGGGATGCGAGACCATCGACAACCCGGTGAGCGACGACTTCGTCTATACCCTCTTCAGCCGGAACGGAAAGAACATCGCAGGGCTGTCCCCGATGATGCCGGATATGCTGGAGCAGGGCGTGCCTCCTCACTGGAATTCCTACGTTGCGGTTGTAAACGTGGAGGAAGCGGCAGCGAAGGCGGCCAGCCTGGGCGGGACAATCATCATGCCGCCGTTGGACGTGATGGAGTTCGGGCGAATGACCAGCATCATCGACCCGACCGGCGCCGTCCTGAACCTGTGGGAGGCGAAGGCGCACATAGGCGCGGACCTCATCGGCGAGCCGGGCGCGTTCTGCTGGGCCGAGCTGTACACCCATGACACAGAGGCAGCGAGCAAGTTCTACGCCGGTCTTTTCGGATGGGAGGCGCAGGAAGTACCGGGCGCGGGCGGCATGCCGTACAACCTGTTCACGAGCGGCGGAGCGCCCGCGGCTGGCATGCTCGCAATCCAGCCGATATGGGGCGAGGTACCGCCGAACTGGACGGTCTACTTTGCGGTGGAGGACCTGGACGAGGCGCTGGAGAAGGTGCAGGCGATGGGCGGCAGCATGCAGATACAGCCTATGTCCATACCAGCGATAGGACGAATCAGCCTCATCACCGACCCCCAGCACGTCTACGTGATGCTCATCGAGTTGGAGCAAGCAGCCTGATCCGTGTCCAGGGCCGGAGCAGGTGGGCGCCGGTTGCCTGCCTGCTCCAAAGGTGAGGTAAACGTAGCGCGATGGAACTGGGAACCGAGCTGTTCGACGACATCGTCGTCATCCTCGTAGCGGCGGGGGTCGGCGGGCTCGGTGCGCGTCTGTTGCGGCTGCCTCCCATCATCGGCTACCTCGTGGCAGGCGCGGTGGTAGGGCCGCACGCGCTGGGCATGGTGACGCAGCTGGAGGACGTGCAGACGCTGGCCGAGTTCGGCGTCATCCTTCTGCTCTTCGCGGTAGGCGTGGAGATATCGCTGTCGGACCTGCGCCGCCTCGGCTGGCGAGTGCTGGTTGCCAGCGTGGGCCAGATCACGCTGACCATAGCCGTTGGCTACGGCATCGGCACCGCACTCGGCTGGGATGCGCGCGCGTCGCTCACCGCAGGTCTGGCGCTCTCACTCAGCAGCACCATGGTTGCGCTCAAAACGCTGAGCGACCGTGGCGAGCTGGGCACGCTGCACGGACGCCTGGCTGCAGGGATGCTGCTGGTGCAGGACCTCGCGTTCGTGCCGATGATGGCCGTCATCGCGGCGCTGGGAGGAGAGGGCGAATCGCTCGCCACGGAGCTGGCGATCAGCGCAGCGAAGGCCGCGGCCATCCTTGCGGGAGTGTGGTTCGTCGGTTCGCTCGGCCTCCCCTGGTTGCTCAAGCGCGTGGCGCTGGTGGGAGCGCGTGAGTCATTCGTCGTCACGGTGATGGGTGCGGCGCTCGGCGCAGCCGCGCTCACGTCCTGGGGCGGGCTATCCGCACCGCTGGGGGCATTCGTTGCCGGGCTGGTGCTGAGCGAATCGGACTGGGCAGGACGCCGTGCTCTCTCGGAGGTGATACCCGTCCGCGACGTGTTCGCTGCGCTGTTCTTCGTGTCTCTGGGCATGCTGACCGATCTCGGTTTCCTCGCTTCGCACCTCGGCGAGGTGGCGCTCTTCATCGGGGCCTCGATCGTGGTCAAGCTCTTCCTCATCCATACGCTTACACGGGCGTTGGGCTACCTGCCAGACACGGCAGCCCGCACCGGATTCCTGATGATTCAGATAGGCGAGTTCAGCTTCATCGTCGCGGGGACTGCGGTTGCGTTGGGCGTCGCGGGAGAAGAGCTGCTACCGCTCATCATCACGGCGGCGGTGGTCACGATGGGGATAACGCCGGGGTTCGTGGCAATGGGGTCGAAGATACTGACGTCGCTGCGAACGCGTTCCACCTTTTTCGAGCGGCACCTCGCGGGCGCGACAGGGGCGGAGTCGGCGCTGGAGCGCGGGCCCGCACTGCAGGGGCACGTGGTCATCGCAGGCTACGGGCGCGTGGGGTCGTTCATCGTGCAGGAAGTCAGCCGCCTGGGGTTGCCCTATGTGGCGATCGAGTCCGACCCGGCGATCATCTCGCGCGAGATCGCGGACAACGACTCCTCGCTCATCTACGGCGACGCCACGAACGACGCGGTGCTGACGGCGGCGGGCGTGCAGCACGCGCGGCTATTCGTCGCGGCGCTTCAAGAGCACGTGTCAGCCCTGGTTGCGGTGCAGCACGTGCGGCGGCTCAACCCGGAGATACGCATCGTGAGCCGTGCCGGACGGCAGGAGGAAGTGCGAGCGCTGGAAGGCATCGGCGCAGACGCGGTCGTCTGGCCGGAGCTGGAAGCGGCGCTGGAGATGATGCGCGTCTCCCTGTTGGACGTGGGCGTAGCGAAGCCGGTGGTGGAAGAGATCGTCGAAGAAGCCCGCGCCGAGCTGGGCGAATGGGCTGACGAGGAATCCTCCCCCGACGAGTCCTAAGGCTCGTCCGTGTAGCCCTCCATCTGGGAGGTTGCACCGCGCTTCGCCAGCTCTTCCTCGAAGTGCGACCGTATGGCCGGGTCCTCTTCCTTGAACTGTATCTGCGGCCCGCCCGTGTTCTTGTAGCGCGCGCCGACGTACCCCGCGTACCGGGGGTTGCCGTAGCGGAGCACGAGGTAGCGGATAGGCTCAGCGCTGCAGTTGAAGTGCTGGTGGTAACCGGTGCCGGGTGACATGAGCGTACCGGCCCGGTAGTCCAGCTGCTCCCACTCCGTGCCGGGCGAGGGGTAGACGCCTTCCGGCCACTGCAGATCGTAGCCCTCCCCGCTCAGGAAGAGGTACGCCACGTCCGAGACGAGTCCTGCTTTCTTGCGGTTCGCCTCGCCGGTGTGCGCCTTCTTGTAAGTGCCCGCCGGGAACTCGGAGAGGTGGCAGATGAAGTGGCCGTTGGCCATGTTGATCATCATGTTCTCGCCCGGGCCCCGGGCGGTCCACCTGTCCAGCACGACGTTGTGCACGTTCGGAATGAAGTTCGTCTCCATGAACCGGTCCTCGATCTTGGACGACTTCCCGCTGAAATACAGCTCGTCGGTGGGGTCGAACCGGTCGGGGAACGTCATGGGGCAGTCGAAGATGAATTCGGGGCTGCCGTAGAGGTTGAAGGCGGTCGGGGCGTTGGTCGCGCCGTACAGCCGCACCGTCTCTTCGCCGCTGGCGTTGTAGAGCTCGTGCCATGCATTGAGCGGGATGGA
This sequence comes from Dehalococcoidia bacterium, assembly GCA_034428375.1. Classification (GTDB taxonomy): domain Bacteria; phylum Chloroflexota; class Dehalococcoidia; order Lucifugimonadales; family Australimonadaceae; genus Bin16. The sequence continues at coordinate 22,141 of DAOUHT010000154.1, forward strand.
GAAGACGCTCCCCTCCTGCCATTCGAACGTGTGCTTCGGCTGACCTTCGTACCAGACAGCGGTCGCACCGCGCCCCTTCAGCACGAAGAATATCTCCTCGTACATGTGACGCTCGACGTTGAACGTACCCCCAGGCGGAATCTCGCAGACGAAGCGGATCGTCCCCTGGTTGTTTATGAGCGCACCATCGAGCGGGTCGGCGGTGAGGTCGAGCAGCGCGGCTTTCGTGCCGGTGCGCTCCCACGGCTCGACGTCGATGGTGTGGATGTCATCGACGAGCTGCTGCGTGTGCACGTGCAGTCCTTCGTCGGTCACCCACTTCTCGTAAGGTGTCAGTGTCCAGGGCTCGTAGCGATCGGTGAAAGAGACCATGCCGCGCCTCCTCTGCTGTCTCCTCGGCTGGCCGGAGTATACGCCCGTACCAGTGGGTTTGCGCGGGGCGAATAGGAAGGTGCTACGCTATCGCCGTCAGATGTGACTACGACAGAAACCCGTGAGGCAGAGTATGGGCAAAGGAGGCTGACATGGTGCAGGAAGCTCAGAAGTTGGAGATCAAGACGACGGGCATCGACCACGTCGTGCTCTGGGTGAACGACCTCCCCCGCGCCAAGCGTTTCTACACGGAAGTGCTGGGCATGACCGTGGGGCACGAGAGGGACTGGCAGTGCTTCCTCAAGTGCGGCGAGTATGACCAGGTGGCCCTGTTCGATGCGGGGCGCGTCGGTGGCTCGGTCAACGGGCGCGAGCTGAACCACATGGCGCTGCGCATGGAGCCCGCGAGCTACGAGGAGACGAAAGCGAGGCTCGAGGCGGAAGGCGTCGAAGTGCGGGGCCGCGCCGGCGACCCGACGTGCATCTACTTCGACGACCCGGATGGCCACGGGCTCCAGCTGCTCTACAAGGGACACGACGACTGATGGCGGACACCAGAGACGCCGCGCGAGCCGCAGTAGACGCCGCACGCGACGACCTGACCGCGCTGAGTAGGCGCATCCACGCGAATCCTGAGCTGGGTTACGAGGAGGAGCGGGCGTCAGGTTGGCTGGAGGAGACACTGGACGCCGCAGGCTTCGCGGTCGAGCCCGGCGTATGCGGCCTGCCGACAGCGTTCCGCGCAACGAAGGGCTCCGGCCCGCTGCACATTGTCGTCTGTGCGGAGTACGACGCCCTGCCGGGCATCGGACACGCCTGCGGGCACAACGTCATCGCGGCGAGCGCCGCCGGCGCGGGCATCGGGGCTGGCGCAGTGGCCGACGACGCGGGGTTGACCGTCACGGTGATGGGCACGCCCGCCGAGGAGGTGCTGCGCTCCGGCGGGAAGATACGCCTGCTGGAAGGCGGCGCCTTCGAGGGCGCTCACGCCGCGATGATGACGCACCCCGCACCATGGGACGTGGCGATCTGGCCCATCGTTGCGGCATCGTTCTTCGAGGTCCACTACGAGGGGAAGGCAGCGCACGCGTCCGGCTTCCCTGAGCAGGGCATCAACGCCGCCGACGCGCTGACCATCGCGCAGACGGCCATCGGCCTGCTGCGGCAGCACATCCGCTCGACGGACCGGGTGCACGGCATCGTGACGCACGGCGGCGATGCGTTCAACATCATCCCCGCGCACGCCTCCGCGGACTACGCAGTACGCGCCATCACGTTGGACGACCTGACCGACGTCTATGAGAAGGTCATGCGCTGCTTCGAAGCAGGCGCGCTGGCCACCGGCGCGAAGCTCAGCGTCATCGGCGGCGACAGGCCGTTCTCCCATCTCGAACACGACTTGGAGATGGCGTCGGCGTACCAGCGGAACGCGGAGCGCCTCGGGCGGCGGTTCCCCGCGCCCGGCGAGTCGAGCCCGGCTACGCCCGTCTCGACCGACATGGGCAACGTCTCGCTCGCCCTGCCCTCCATCCATCCGGCGATCGGGATCGAGTCGCTGCCTGCGGTGAACCACCAGCCGGAGTTCGCGGCGGCCTGCGCGACGCCTGCAGCCGACCAGGCGCTGTACGACGGCGCGGTCGCGATGGCGTGGACGATGCTGGACATGGCCGAGACGCCAGCGCTGCGGGAGCGTTTACTGGCGAAGTAGCCCCACTCGCGGGGAATCGCGGTTAACGAGAGAGCGGGAGCCGATGGCTCCCGCTCTTCAATAATCGTTCTATCCGTGGCCTACGTGGCGGCGACGTAGATGCGGACGAGCACGACGAGAACGATGGTGATGATGACGCCGGATGTCAGCGTCCCTTTGACGGTGTTCAGTGGGTTGTTCATGTTCTATGTCCTCCCTCTTCTTTGGCTTGAGTGCTCCCGGCGGTTAGCTCCAGAGCGAAGGCAGGTTCCTTGCCGCCACCATGAAGAAGAGCATGGGGATGGACAGCATCGTGTTCGTGCGGGAAGCCAGCAGGGCGGTGCGCGCCCACTTCGGCTGTTCGGCCGGCGCAGGGGTACCGTTCTCTACGGTGTCCCTCACGGCAGCGATGATCTTCTGCTGGTTCGGCCAGATGATCATCCAGACGTTGTAGGCCATGATGATGCCCAGGATCCCGCCGATGAGGATCGAGTTCCCGGCTGCGGTTTCGAGCAAGTACGACCCCGTCCCCGCGTCCGCCGCCTCTATCTCCGCCCCGATGATGTAGAGCAGACCAAAGATCAGCGTTGAGAGCGCCGCCCAGCGGAAGACGTTCAATGAGAATGGCAGGATGGATATCTGGTAGTGCGGCCTGGCGGATGCTTCCATCCGCGGAAGAGCGATTGCCTGCACGAAGTTGTAGAAGTAGAGCAGGCCTATCCAGAGTATGCCGCTGAAGATGTGGCCATAACGCGTCAAGTCGTAATATATCTCCATGCCTTTCTCCTTTCTCGGCGGTTTGTCCGGCGAGATTACTCCACCACGGTAATCTTGCCAACCATCCCTGAACCTTCGTGCCCGGCCACCGTGCACACGAGCCTGTACGTTCCAGCCTCGTTGAACGTGAAAGTCTCGACCTGAGGCTCTTCGTTCTTCGGCACGACCCAGTTGATCCCGAGGTCCTTAATCGTAAAGGTATGCGGTTCGTCCTCGGATATCAAGCGGAATTCCACCGTCTCACCCACCTCGAATTCGAAAGACCGCGGTTCGTAGACGTAGTTCCGCATGTCGACGTCCAGCGCGCCGTCGACAGGGACGGCCGGCGTTGGGGTGGGTCCGGAGGGGCCACATCCGGCAAGGATGCTCGATAAGGCGATGAGTCCGATGAGGGCAAGGATTGAGGTGACTCGCGTTTTCACATCCCTATTCTACAGCGACGCCATCGCCTCTCGCGCCTGCTCCGCGGCGAACGCGATCTCTTCCGACGTGTGCGCAAGTGAAACGAACGCGGCCTCGAACTGCGACGGCGCGACGTAGACCCCGCGCTCCAACAGGCCGTGGAAGAACGCAGCGTACCGTCCCCTGTCTGAAGAGGCGGCTTCTTCCCATGTCGTAACCGGGGACTCGGTGAAGAACGCGGTAAGGGCAGAGCCCACCCGGTTCACGGTGACCTCCACACCCGTGGCGTCTCCGGCTGCGCGCAGACCGGCTTCGGCCTCGGCACCCAGCGCCTCAAGCGTGTCGTAGGCGCCCGCCCTCGCCAGTTCCTGCAGGCAGGCGATGCCCGCAGCCGTGGCGAGCGGGTTGCCGGAGAGCGTCCCCGCCTGGTAGGCGGGGCCGAGCGGCGCGGCCATCTGCATCACGTCGGCGCGCCCGCCGTAGGCGCCCACGGGCAGGCCGCCGCCGATGATCTTGCCGAGACACGTGAGGTCCGGCCTCATGCGGTAGCGCTCCTGCGCTCCGCCGTATGCAACCCGGAAGCCGGTGATGACCTCGTCGAAGATGAGCAGCGCGCCGTTGTCGTCGCACAGCCTGCGCAGACCGGGCAGGAAGCCGTCCGCCGGGGCAACGACGCCCATGTTGCCCGCGACCGGTTCGACGATGACCGCCGCGACCTGGTTCACGTTCGCATCGAAGACCGCCTCGACCGAGGCGAGGTCGTTGTACTCGGCGACGAGCGTCTCGGCGGCATACCCAGGCGGGACGCCAGCGCTCGTGGGGACGCCGTAGGTCGCGGCTCCGGAGCCCGCTTTCACGAGCAGTCCGTCGGCGTGGCCGTGGTAGTTGCCGTTGAATTTGATCAGCTTGCTGCGGCCCGTGTACGCACGCGCGATGCGGATGGCGCTCATCGCGGCCTCGGTGCCGGAGTTCACGAGGCGCAGCATCTCGATCGACGGCATGGCGCGCGTGATGAGTTCCGCGAGTTCGAGTTCGCCCTCCGTCGGCGCACCGAAACTCGTGCCGTCCGTGGCCGCGCGCTGCACCGCCTCGACCACTGCCGGATGCGCGTGGCCCAGCACGAGTGGCCCCCACGAGCCTACGAAGTCGAGGTATTCGTTGCCGTCGGCATCGCGGATGCGCGCACCGCTGCCGCTGACGATGAAGGGCGGCGTGCCTCCGACCGCTCCGAACGAGCGAACGGGGCTGTTGACACCGCCGGGGATGAGCCTGCGAGCGCGGGCGAAGAGTCGTTCCGAATTATCGAGCCGCATCGTGCTAAGGGCGACAGTCTAGCACGGCCTACAGCATCGCTATCCTGACTCGCAGGGCGAGCGGGTCGCTCAGGGTCGATCGGTACTCGGAGTAGTTGGCGATCAGCGCCCAACGCTCGCGGTAGACGGAGAGCCGGTCGCTCAGCGGTTCATCCGCTGGCGCGTCGAGTTCGAGCACCCACTCCGGTTCACCGGGCGCGCCGGTGGCGAAGCGCTCGAACACGGCGGAGGGCAACAGCCAGGCTTCCGGGCCCTCGGCGACACACATGATGAAGAGGTGCGGACGTGGACGGAAGCGGCGCATGAGGAAGGAGCGGCTCGCTTCCGCTGACACCGGCTCCTTGACGATGACTTCCACGTACTGGCCGTCGCCGGTCCTGACGGCGAGGTCTACGTCTGCGGAGCCGCCGACGGGTTCGAAAACCGCGGCGTGCCGCTCTATCAGGTTGTCGACAACGTGCTGCCTGGCGCTAGAGTCGGTCATGAGTTTTAAGCGTTGCGCTGCAGGAGCCGGGCTGCGTCCTTCGCGAAGTAGGTGATGACGACGTCGGCTCCGGCGCGCTTGATGCTGGTGAGCGTCTCCAACATGGCCGCCTGTTCGTCCAGCCAGCCGTTGGCCGCCGCAGCCTTCAGCATCGCGTACTCGCCAGAGACGTTGTAGGCCGCGATGGGGAGGTCGAACGCTTCCCGCGCCCGAGCGATGACGTCCAGGTACGCGAGCGCAGGCTTGACCATGAGGACGTCGGCGCCTTCGGCCGCGTCCTGCTGGAGTTCGCGCATCGCTTCCCGCGCGTTGGCACCGTCCATCTGGTACGCCTTCCGGTCGCCGGACTGGGGAGTGGACTCGGCTGCGACGCGGAACGGCCCGTAGAAGGCAGACGCCATCTTGGACGCATAGGCCATCACCGGCACGTCCGGGTGTCCGGCGGCATCGAGCGCGGCGCGGATCGCCCCCACCTGCCCGTCCATCATCGCGGACGGGGCGACGACGTCCGCCCCGGCGTCGGCCTGCGAGACCGCCGTGCGGGCAAGCAGTTCCAGCGTCGCGTCGTTGTCGACGGTGCCGTCGTCGAGCAGCACGCCGCAATGGCCGTGGTCCGTGTACTCGCAGAGACATACGTCCGTGATGACAACCATGCTGGGCAGCGCCTGCTTCAAAGCTGCCACCGCCTCCTGGATGATGCCGTTCGGGTCGTACGCGCCGGTACCGAGCCCGTCCTTGCCCGGCGGCAGGCCGAACAGGAGCACCGCGCGGATGCCGAGTTGCTCCGCTTCCGCTGCTTCCCGGATGAGGTTGTCTATGGAGACCTGCGCCTGTCCCGGCATGGGGTCGATGGGCACCCGAACGTCACGGCCATGCGTTACGAAGATGGGATAGACGAAGTCTGCCGGACGCAGCGACGTCTCACGCACCATTTCCCGGAGGGCCGGTGTGCGGCGCAGCCTGCGCGGACGCACCACGGGGAACGCCGCAGTTCCTGCAGGGGCCTGTCGCCTCGCCAGTAGTTCACTCATCGCCCAGAACCTCCAGCACGGCGTCCGCCACGCCGGGCACGGTATGCTCCGCAGCTTCCTTATCCACTCGCACGCCAAGCTCGGACGCGGTCTTGCTCGTGACGGGGCCGATGGAGACCACCTTGCACCCGTTGATGAGCTCCGCACCTCCGAGCATGCTCACGAGGTTCCGCACCGTAGAGGAGCTCGTGAACGTCACCGCGTCTATCGTACCAGAGGCCAGCGTCTCCCTTGCAGCAGTAGCCGCGTCGGCAGGTATGGCCGTGTGGTAGGCGCTGACCTCAGTGACAAGCGCCCCCATATCCCGCAGGCCGTCAGGAAGCGTTGGCGGTGCGATGTCCGCCCGCGCCAGCAGTATGTACGCGCCCCGGATATCCAACGCTGCGAACGAGTTGGCAACCGAACGTGTTGTATACGCCGCAGGCATCAGGTCAGCCGCGATACCGCGAACGGCAAGCGCATTCGCCGTGGCAGGACCGATGGCCGCTACTTTGGCAGAAGCGAAGGCCCGCGCGTCCTTTCCAGATGCAGCCAGACGACCAAACACCGCGTCCACACCATTCGTGCTCGTGAAGATGACCCAGTCGAAACTGCCCAGTTCCGCCAGTGCAGCATCCAGCGCAGACGTATCCGACAGTGGCTCTACTGCTATCGTCGGCAGCTCCACCGCCTCAGCGCCGTGCGCGGTAAGCAGGGCGCTGAGCGTGCCGGCCTGGGTTCGCGAGCGGGTGACGAGCACTCGCTTGCCGAAGAGCGGGGTGCGGTCGAACCAACGGAGAGCGGGCCGCAGGGCGGCGGTCTCGCCGATGACGGTGACAACCGGGGACGTGATCCCGGCCTCGTTCCCCTTCTCCACGATGTCCGCGAGCGTGCCGCTCACCGTGCGCTGGTTCGGGAGCGTACCCCACTGGGTCACTGTGGCAGGCGTGTCCGCGGAGCGTCCTTCCGCAAGCAGCGTCTGAACGATGGCGGGGAGACTCTGCCAGCCCATCAGCACCACGAGCGTGCCGCCCACGTTCGCCAGGGCTTTCCAGTCCACCTGAGGGTCCGGCTTGGCAGGGTCCTCGGAGCCCGTCACAACCGTGAACGCCGCCGCGATGTCCCGGTGCGTAACCGGCACACCAGCATAAGCAGGCACGGCGATCGCGGACGTGACGCCGGGGACGACCTCGAACCGCACTCCCGCCTCGGCAAGGGCCATCGCCTCCTCACCCCCACGCCCGAACACGAACGGGTCGCCGCCCTTCAAGCGGACCACCGTCTTCCCTGCGGACGCGGCCACCACGAGCCGCTCATTGATGAACGTCTGGAACTCGCTGGGCGTGTCTGGTTCCTTCCCTACGTAGACGAGTTCGGCATCCGCCGCAAGCGCGAGCACCGCGGGCGAGACGAGCCGGTCGTACACCACGACATCAGCCTTCCGCAGAAGTTCCGCGCCTCTGGCCGTGATGAGGCCGGGGTCTCCGGGGCCAGCCCCCACAAGGTAGACCGCGCCGCTCGTCGTCACTGGCCTGCCTCCTCGAGCAACGCAGAGGCCCCCTGTTCCAGGAACGCCTGGTATGCGGCTCTACCCAACAGGTCTGGCTCGGACGCGCTCCCCGTCACCTCAACCCGGTAGCTCGTGGAGCCGTCCGGCGGGGTGACCGTCGCGAACAGCCGCATCTGGTCGCCCTGCACCTCCGCGAACGCTCCGAGCGGCAGGCGGCAGCCACTGCCCGCTGCTCGCAGGAGGGCGCGTTCCGCCTCGACCGCCGCCTCTGTCGGCTCGTGCACCAACTGACGCAGGAGCGCCAGCAGTTCGCGGTCGTCCGAGCGCGCCTCGGCGGCAAGCGCAGCCTGTCCGGGGGCGGGGGTGCAGACGTGTGGGGAGAGGCGCTCCGCTATGCGCTCGGTCATGCCCAGGCGCTCGACGCCTGCCGCAGCGACGATAACGCCGTCGTAGTCCGGCCCCTCCGACTTCCGGATGCGAGTCTCCACGTTCCCGCGGATGGCCAAAAGCGAGATGTCCTTGCGACCGTGAGCGATCTGGGCGGCGCGGCGAGGGCTGCTCGTGCCGATGCGCGCTCCCTCCGGCAGATCGAGCAGGCCTACGTTCCAACGGTCTATCAAGACGTCACGCGGGTCTTCCCGTTCCAGCACCGGAACGGCAGTCAACCCGTTCGGCTGGCTGGTCGGGAGGTCTTTCAGGCTGTGCACGGCGAGGTCTACCCGTTCGTCGAGCAACGCTCGCTCGATGGCGGACGTGAACACACCGAGTCCCAACGTCTCGATGGCGGCCTCCGGCTGATCGTCACCCGTCGACGCGATGGTTTCGATTCGGACGTCCCAGTCAGGAACAACGGCTGCGAGTGCGCCGGCGACCGCGTGTGTCTGCGCAAGCGCCAGCCTGCTCCCGCGTGTCCCGATAGTGAGTGTGCGCGGCATGGCCGGAGGCACTACTCATCCAGCCCGAAGAGCTGCCGGGCAGACTGTGTCACGGACTCGTCGTTGCGCTCGCGCAGGTGTGCCGTGGGCTGGTGCAGGAGCTTCTTCACCAACGCTTTAGTCATCTGCTCGATGCGGCGGGCGTCGTCCTCCGACAGTCCCTCCATGCGCTCCACGGTTCGAGCGACCTCGGCTGCGCGCATCTCTTCGGCATCGTGGCGTATCGCCGCGATGGTCGGGGTAACACCGCGCGCCTTCCACCACTGCCGGAACTTCGCCGTCTCCTCTGTGACGATGGCCTCCACCTGACGGGCCTCGGACTCGCGCTGCTGCCGGTTGGCCTCCGCCAGCGATTCCACGTCGTCCAGCGTATAGACGTGAACGCCCGGAACCGCCGCGGCCACGGGATCGACGTCCCGAGGAACAGCCATGTCCATGATCGCCAGCGGCGTGCCATTCCGCCTGGCTGCCGCCTCCTCGATGAGCGAGGCGGACAGGATGAAGTCTGGCGCGGCGGTCGCGGTAACGGCCAGGTCGGCCTGCGCGAGCAACGACGCGAGGTTGTCGAGCGGCGCCACCTCCGCGTCCAGCTCTCGTGCGAGCTCAGCAGCGTTCGCGGGAGTCCGGTTGGCGATGACGATGCTTGCGGCTCCGGCGTCCCGCAGCGCGAGACCGGCGAGTCGGGAGGCTTCTCCCACTCCGATGATGAGAACACGCTTGCCCTCCGCCGTCCCGATGGCTCGCCGCGCCAGCGCGATGCACGCACGGCTCAGCGAGAGGGCGTTCCGGCCGATGGCCGTCTCCGTACGAGCGCGCTTGCCGGTGCGAAGCGCGCTGTGGAACAGGTGAGCCATCACTCCGCCGGACGCGCCCTGCTGCCGCGCTGCGCTGAACGCGCTCCGGACCTGCCCGAGCACCTCCGACTCGCCGAGGATCTGCGAGTCCAGCCCCGACGCGACGCGGAAGAGATGCGCTACAGCTTCGCTCTGATCAAGGGTGTACAGATGCTTGCGGACCAACTCCGCGTCGACTTCGAACTGCTCTTCGATGAACCCTTCGATGGCGCGCTCTCCGCGCTCGAAAGTCGGCGCGAGCGTGTAGATCTCGGTGCGGTTACACGTACCCACGATGACGCCGTGTCCGGCGTGGCGCTGCAGCGTTCCGAGCGCCTCCGGCAGCGTCTCGCTCGTGATGCTCAACCGCTCCCGCATCTCCAGCGGAGCGGTGTGATGGCTCAGACCGGTCATGACGATGCGCATCGGCCTACGACTCCGCGCCCGACAGCAGCGCGGCACGCAGCCGCTGCCGCGCCTCGCTGCTCTTACCCGCCCGAACCAGTTCCAGTAACTCCTCGTCCATCGCTTCCTGCCACGCCTCCGGCGACGCATTCCTGTCCTGCGCCTTCAGTTCCGCGCGAACGTCCGCAAGCGCATCCGCCGCGTCTGCCCATTCGACGCACCGGCAGAACGCGTCGTGGTCGTAGTGCACGGGGTTCTGGTCGCCGCCCATCAGCTCCCGCAGCTTCCGTGCGAGTGCAGGACTCGCCCCACCCGTAGAGATCGCCACCGTAACGGGTCCGCGCTGGACGATGGACGGCGCGATGAACCCGCACAGCTCGGTAACGTCCACAACGTTGAGCAACGTCTTCTCACGTTCTGCTTCCGCGTGGATGGAACGGTGCAGGTCGGTGTCGTCGGTCGCGGCGATGGCCAACCACGCTCCGGCGAGGTCGCCCGGAGCGTATGGCCGGCGTATCCAGCGCACACGGCGCTCTGACGCCAGACGCTCCAGTTCGGGCGTAGCGTCCGGGCTGACAAGCGTGACGTCCGCACCGGAGGCGACGAGTTGCGCGACCTTGCGCTCAGCCACCTCACCGCCGCCGATAACCACCGTGCGCCGTCCCGTGATGTTCAGATAGGCCGGGTAATACTGCGTCAATGCGGGCCTCTGCAAGCGTTCTCGGAGTACTAGCGTACAGCACCAGCCCCCCGTTGCGTACTGCTTCAGGCGTCACGTGGGTCGGCGGACGTACACTCCCACTCCGATTTGACGCACCCGCCCCTGTGCTCTATATCATGCGGTGTTTACGAACCAGCCGCACAGGAGGGGACGGTGGTAGTTTCCGGACGTACCTTGGACCTGGCCGGGGCACGGGGAGTCGCCGAGAGGCTGCTGGACAACCTCGGCAAGGTGATCCTCGGCAAGGGGGAAGAAGAGCAGCTGGCCGTGATGGCGCTGATGTGCCGCGGGCACCTCCTCATAGAGGACGTGCCAGGCGTTGGCAAGACCATGCTTGCGCGCAGCATCGCGAGGTCCATCGGCGGCACCTTCCGGCGCATCCAGTTCACGCCAGACCTGCTCCCCGCCGACATCACCGGCGTATCCGTCTTCAACCAGAAGAACGGCGAGTTCGAATACAGAGAGGGCCCCATCGTTGCGCAGGTCGTCCTCGCGGACGAGATCAACCGCGCGTCACCCAAGACCCAGGCTGCCCTTCTGGAGGCAATGGAGGAGCGCCAGGTTACGGTCGACGGCGTAGCCCACCCCATGCCGGACCCCTTCATCGTCATGGCGACGCAGAACCCCATCGAGTACGAGGGCACATTCCCGCTGCCCGAGACCGAATTGGACAGGTTCCTCGTACGTCTGCACCTCGGCTACCCGGACAAAGAGGACGAGATCCGGGTGCTGGAAGCACAGCAGTACGTTCACCCGGTTGAGGAGTTGGAGCCGGTCGTCGATGAGAACGACCTCGTCGCCCTTCAGAACGCGGTCCGCGGCATCCACGTCTCGGACGACGTGAAGGAGTACATCGTCGCGATAGCGGATGCGACGCGGAACCACGGCAGCCTCTACCTCGGCGCATCACCGAGGGGTTCGCTGGCGCTCTTCCGGCTCGTCCAGGCCAAGGCGCTGCTGGAAGAACGAGACTACGCGTTGCCGGACGACGTGAAGGCGCTGGCGTATCCGGCGCTCGGCCACCGGGTCATCCTCAGCTCGGCGGCGCGCATCCAGGGCACCACTTCCGCAGACGCGATAGCGGACGTGCTGGAACAGACCCCGGTAGCAGGAGCGCTCCCCGGCGCATGATGCGCCGAGGCAGCGTCCGACAGCGGGGATGCCACCGTGAAAACGCGAATCGTGTGGGCAAGCGTGGGAGGGCTGCTGCTGATCCTGGCGTTCTCCACCGGTGAAGCGCTCTACTACCGTCTCTTCCTGGGCCTGCTCGTCGTTCCGGCTCTCGGTTTTCTCTCTAGCGTGCTTGCAGCCCGCCGCATAGAAGGCGGTGTGCAGCGTCTCAGCGCCTACCTCCAGGTGGGGGACACCCTGGAAGAGCGCATCGTGCTGCGAAACACCCACTGGTGGCCGAAACTGCTGCTGGAAGTGCAGCACGACACGCAGCCCTTCGGGCGTGCCGGGCGCATCGCCACGCTCTGGCCGTACGGTTCGACTGTCTGGACGTCGACCAGTCACTGTGAGCGCCGGGGCATCTACCGGTTCGGGGAGCTGGAGATCACCAGCCGCGACCCGTTCGGTCTCTTCAGCAGGACCATGCGCCTGGGGCACCCGCAGACCGCGCTCATCTATCCCGCCACTGTAGACCTCTCCGATTTCTTCGTGCTCTCCGGCAGAGGCTGGACGGAAGGCATCATCCACGGACGGACCTTCACCCCCAGCCCCATCGCCTCCACCGTGCGCGAGTACACCTCGCACGATGCCGTGAGCAGGGTGCACTGGCCCGCCACCGCGCATACCGGCAGGCTCATGGTGAAGGAATTCGACCGGGAACCGTCCGGGCCAGCCGACGCCATATGGGTCGTGCTCGACCTCGACGAGCGCGTACAGAAGGGGGAGGGCACCGAAAGCACGGTGGAGTACAGCGTGACGACCGCCGCATCGGTGGCGAAGCGCTTCCTGGACTCAGGTCGGAGCGTCGGCGCGGTGTTCTCCGGGCAGGAGCAACTCATCATCCCTGCTGCTCCGGGCATCGCCCAACTGGGGCGCATCTTCCAGGCGCTTGCGTTGATCGAACCCGGCAGCGCAGGAGGCGTACAGGAAGTTTCGGAGGCAGTCAAGAACGAACTGAGCACGGGCGCAAGCATCGTACTCATCACCGCCTCGCCTCCCACCTCCGCCTCTTCCGCCATCGAGATGTTGCGCGCCACGGGCGCGGCTGTCGTGCCTGTGCTCCTGGACGCTCTCAGCTTCGAGGCAGGAGGCGGCACGTCCATGGCGCGAGGCACCGGTTTCGATGCCTACGTCATCCGCAGGGGAGATGAGATAGGCAACCGGCTGGACTATCACTCCGCCCCGCCGGGACTTGCGGTGCCGGCCCGGGAACTGCAGGGCGTGCTGTAATGACCACGCTCGTTGCCCGCGCCCGTGCTGTCGACGTCCTCTCCCTTTGGGAGCGTTTCATCGGGGGGATGGGGCTTACGCTCACGCTGGTGGGGCTCGTGTTGTTCTCGGTCGTCATGCCCCTGCAGGAGGGCAATTGGGTCCCGGAGATGCCCGCGCCACTCCTCATCGGCGTGTTGGGAGGCGCAGCAGGTTGGGCGATGCACCAGCGCGGCTGGACCGCACGCCGCGCGGTCGTCACTGCCGTCGCCGCCGGTCTGTTGTTGTCGGCGTATGCGGGCACTACCGCAGCTGAGGGGTTCGCGATCACGGCACGCGCCGTCAACGCGATCGAGGACATTGCGCAGTGGGTGGCGGCCCTCTCCACGGACGAGACGCAGGCCGGGACGATTGAGTTCGCCATGTTCCTCTCGTTCGCCGTCTGGCTGTTGTGTGTCTCCAGCGTCTGGCTGGCGCTCCGCAACGCGCACGGATGGTCGACCGTGCTGCTCGGTGGGGTGGTGCTCGCCTTCGCCCTCTCCAACCTGCCGGGAAGCCTGGGCTGGCGGCTCGGCATCTTCATGGCGACTGGCGTCATGCTCCTCATCCATCTCAGCACGGTACGGCGGATAGAAGGATGGCGCGGACGCGGGGCTGTGTTCGACGCCCGAACGGTGCTCACGCAGTCCGGCATCGTGCTCGCCATCGGGATGCTGGTGACAGCAGCCATCGCAGTGCTGCCTACACCGAACGTTGCTCCGCTGGGTGTGGTTTCACGCGCAGTGGACGACACGGCGAACGAGATAGGCGCGCACTTCAGCAGGCTGTTCAGTGCGCTGCCGTCCCGCCGGGACTACCAGACGATCACGTTCGAGAGCGCAACCCAGTTCCAGGGGAACCCCGAACTCACGGACGAGCTGCTATTCCTCGTGAGCGGCCCCCGGGCGTACTGGCGTGCCCGCTCCTACGCGGTCTACACCGGCAGCGGATGGGAGACCGCCGAGGACTCCGAGTTCCTCCCGTTCGAGGACGTCACTCCTTCGGACGAACGCCGCATGGCGCCTCGGACCAACGCGTTCCGCATCGCCGCCGCGACCGACACGCTCTTCTCCGGTGGGCTGCCCGTCGAATTCGACGAACCCGCGGAGGCCTTGACCGCCCCCACGTCCGGCCCCGGCGCGGTGCAGGTGCGCTTCTCCAAGGGCCGGGAGTACTTCCCGACGCGCGTCAACATGAGCTACATCAGCACGGGGCTTGAATCGGTCGCCACCCCGTTCGAGCTACGGCGGGCGAGCGAGGAGTACCCGGAATGGGCGGAGGCCTTCCTCCAACTGCCGGACACGCTGCCTGACCGCGTGCGCGTGCTTGCAGAAACCCTCGCCACAAATGAAGAGAACGCATTCGACAAGGCGGTTGCCATCCGCAACTACCTCCGGCGCGTGCCGTACAACCTGGACATCGCCGCTCCGCCCGATGACGCGGACGGCGTGGACCACTTTCTCTTCGAGCTGGGGCAGGGTTACTGCGACTACTACGCATCCGCGGCGGTGGTGCTGATGCGCTCCATCGGGATACCTGCCCGGTACGTCCTGGGTTACGCTCCCGGACGCCTCAATCCCACGCTCGGCGTGTACGAGGTGCTGGAACTCAACTACCACGCCTGGGCGGAGGCGTACTTCCCGGAATTCGGCTGGGTCAGCTTCGAGCCGACGCCTCCCAATGCCATCGAGTTCGGCGGACTGGACATCGGCGAGTCTCCCCTGCTGACGGAAGACATCGACATCGGTGAGCTGGGCGAGCTGCTGGAGGACGAGGAAGAGGACACGTTCGACGTCGACTTCACGCCGCGCAGGGAGATGCCCGCGTGGCTCGTTGCGCTGCTCGCGCTCGCGGGCGCGGTGGCGGTCGCCACGCCCGTGCTGCTGTGGCGGGAGTGGTGGTGGAAGCTGGGCGCGCTCCCCCGCTCCGAGGAGTTGTTCGCGAAGATGTGCCGCCTCGGCGCGGCGCTCGGCTTGCGGAAGCGGCCCGACCAGACTCCCCTGGAGTACGCGGCGGTGCTGTCAGGAGCGATACCCGAGCAGAGCAGGCAGATACGGCGCATCACGCGTGCCTTCATCCTGCACCGCTACGCCCAGGGAAGGGTGCCGCTCAGCGACCTGCGGGACGCGGAGTGGTCCTGGGGCAACCTCCGCTGGGCCATGATCAGGCGCCTCTTCCGCGTGCGGCCTGCGTGACGGGAGTCTGAACAACCCATCGACCACCGAGATATGCTTCGACTCCGCTCAGCATGACAGAAGAGGGCTGCGAGGTTCCAGCCTCCGCAGGAACGACAGGGTCAGACCTATTCAGACTATTCCTAGGGACCTCTGAACACGCGAACGTTCCCGAGAGATGTTTCGACTCCGCCTCCGGCTCCGCTCAACATGACAGGCAGGGGGCGAGGTTCCTGCCTCCCCGGGAACGACGAAGGCGGACTTGTTCAGACTATCCCTAGGCCTTCGCCGTCTCTCCGACGTACCAGGACTCGACGGCGTAGCGGATGTCGTCCTCGGCGCCGCTGATGCCGGCCTCGAGCGGGATGAACTTGATCCGCGGCACCTTGTCCCGGCCGAGCGCCATGTGCTCCGTCGGCACGTTGATGGTCTCCGCTGCTTCCTTGGTCCGGAAGGTGTTCATCGGCTCTCCGCCGTCGGCGACGATCTGCATCTGTTCGGTCAGCAGCCTGCGGTAGAGGATGATGCCCACGTCGGACTTGCCGAGCCGCTCCAGGTAGCGCTTGGCGACAGGTCCCTGCGTCTCCCAGGCCATCTTGTCCTGGTCGACCGTGAAGGTGGTGTCGTAGCGGCCTGAGGCGTCGCGGTGCGGAACGTACTTGTAGGGGATGCGCTCCTGCTTCGGCACTGGCTGCCCCGGCGCGACCCGCCACGAGTAGTAGATGAAGTGCAGCGTGTGCGTGTCGTCTATCGGCACGCGGTACTGGAGCGTCTTGGACTGGAAGCCGCCGACGTAGAGGATCTGTGGGAAGAGGATGGGGTGGCCTATCTTCCAGTCGTCGCTCTCCTTGGTGTAGCCCTCCAGCACGCGGCGCTTGATGATGCCGTGGTCGAAGACGTCGAAGCCGATCTCCTGGT
>DAOUHT010000155.1:0-11085 GCA_034428375.1 Dehalococcoidia bacterium
AGGTGCCCGCCGGGATACAGTCCGGCGAGGTGCTGCGCATGAAGGGCAAGGGTATCCCGCACCTCGGGCGCGAGGGGCGTCGCGGCGACCAGCTCGTGACCGTCCGCGTGCAGACGCCGGACAAGCTGTCGAAGGAGCAGAAGAAGCTGCTGGAGGAGCTCCAGCGCTCCTTCGAGAAGAACTAGGGGCTCCTTCGGAGGGCTAGGGTCATAGTTGCGTAGCAGACGTAGTTCTTCCCACTCGCCCGCCCGAAACGCTTGTGGGGGACACCCCCACTCCCCCGGCAGAAGGGCTGCGCCCCTCTGCACTACCCATTGGGATACCCCCAAGGGACGTCCTGCACGGGAACGAGATTCCCGCTTTCGCGGGAATGACGGGGGAAGGGCGGGAATGACGGGAGAGAAGCGGGAATGACGAGTTTCTCTATGAGGTTGGCTATTGGCTGAGCATCCCTGGTTGGAATTGAAGATACGGGTGCCGTTCGAGTTCGTGGAGCCGGTGGCGGAGCTGTTCCGGCGCTACGGCAAGGGCGGTGTAGCGATCGAGGAGGCGGGCGGCTGGAACCCGGACGAGGGTGAGTCGGCCCCGGAACGACAGAGCGCCGTCCTCCGCACGTACATGCCGCAGACACCGGGGTATCGCAGGAACCGGGAGATCGTCCACATCGGCATCCAACTCGTCGGCAAGCTGACCGACCTGCCGGATCTGGAGGAGCGCGAGATACAGGAGCGGGAGTGGGAGGACGCGTGGAAGGCGCACTTCACGCCGCTCCGCATCGGCAGACGGCTGCTCGTGCAGCCTCCGTGGCTGCGGGAGGAGGCGGGGCCGGACGACGTGGTCATCGAGATCGACCCCGGCCTCGCATTCGGGACGGGCCACCACCCAACGACCAACCGCACGCTGGAGTGCATGGAGCGGCTGATGCGTCCGGGCCTGCAAGTGCTGGACGTGGGCTCCGGCTCCGGCATCCTCAGCATCGGCGCGGCGAAACTGGGCGCGGCCCGCGTGCTGGGCGTCGAAATAGACCGCGTCGCGCTCAAGGCGGGGCGCGTCAACGTGCGTTCCAACGGTGTCTCCGGCCGCGTCCGCTTCTACGCGGGAACGCTCCCCAACGAGAAGATCCCCGCCGGGTGGGCGGAGCTGCTGCTCGCGAACGTCAACTCGGTCGCGCTCGCGAACCTCGCGCCGGAGTTGCGGCGTGCGCTCGCGCCGGACGGTCGGCTCGTCGCTGCAGGCATCCTGCAGGAGCGGCGTCAGCAGGTCGTGGACGCGTTCAAGGCTGCGGGGCTGTCGTTCGTCGAGGAGCACCACGACGGCGACTGGGTGACGTTCGTGTGCGCGCCGGAAGGAGCGTAACCCCCTCCACGCCCATTCACCCCCATCCTAACCTTCCCCCATCAAGGGGGAAGGGATCAGGCAGTGTCGTTCCCCGGGGGCCAGGCGGATGTAGCGACCTGAGTGTCCTGAAGGCGGGCCAGCTCTTCGAGCGGGATGTGGCAGTGGATCTCGTGCGTCGGCGAGCCGGACGAGGTCTGCGTTGGCGGTGGGGTGTTGTCGCAGACGTCTCCGAGCTTTCGGGGGCAGCGGGAGGCGAAGAAGCAGCCCTTGAACTGCTCGTGCTGCTTCGGCACGGAGCCGCCCAGGCGTATCGGTGTCGGGATGGCGTCAGGGTCGGGCACCGGCGCAGCGGACAGCAAGGCTTCCGTGTACGGGTGCGACGGCGTGGAGAGCACGTCCTCGGCGGGACCGGACTCGGCGACGTGGCCTGCGTAGAGCACGACGATCTCGTCCGACACGTAGCGAACGACGCCGAGGTCGTGGGAGATGAAAACGTAGGACGTTCCCTTCTCGCGCTGGTGGTCCTCCAGCAAGTTCAGCACCTGCGCCTGTACCGAGACGTCGAGCGCGGAGACGGGCTCGTCCGCCACAATCAACTCCGGGTCTCCGGCGAAGGCGGCCGCGAGCGCCACGCGCTGCTGCTGCCCTCCGCTGAGCTGGAGCGGCTGGCGGTCCATATAGGAGGCGTCGAGGCCCACGGACTCGAGCAACTCGCAGGCCCGCTCTTCGCGCTCCTTTGCGCTCATGTCGGTGAACTTCTGCAGGGGACGCAGGATGTTGTGGCGAACGGGGAGCTTCGGGTTCAGGGAGGAGGTCGGGTTCTGGAAGACCATCCGGATCGAGGCCTTCTGCCCGGCGTTCCGCTCGTCGGTCTCTGCCGGGAGGTCCTCTCCGCGCAGTTCGAGGTCGCCGCTGTCCCGCGGCACGAGACCCACGATGCTGCGGGCCACGGTGCTCTTGCCGGAGCCGCTCTCGCCGACGATGCCGACGGTGTGCCCGGCCCCGACGTTGAAGTCGACGCTCTCCACCGCCCGGACGGGAGGCTTCACCTTCGGGCCGAAGAAGAGGTACTTCCGCTGCCACTGCCCGTAGACGCGATGCAGTCCCTTCACGGTCAGCGTCGGTTCTTTGCCGTTCTCGCGGGGGGCTTCCCGTTCGATGCACTCGTCCCACAGGTCGGGGCTGACCTCGCCCGGGTAGAAGCACCGCGTCTCGTGCGCCTCGCCTACGGAGACGGGCGCCGGGGCCTCGCCCGTGCAGCGGTCCGTTGCCATGGGGCACCTGTCGGCGAACAGGCACATGCCGGGGTCCGCCTTGGCGCTGGGGAACACGGAGCCTTGGATGCTTTGGAGCCGAGTGACCGCTCCGGTATCGGCGACCGGCTTGGGGACGCAGCTGAGCAGGCCGACGGTGTACGGGTGGCGCGGGTCCTTGAACAGGTCGCGCACCGGCGCTTCCTCCACGGTCTGGCCGGCATACATGACCACGACACGGTCCGCCACGCGGGCGACGACGCCGAGGTTGTGGCTCACGTAGAGGATGCCGGCGTTCACGCGGCCCTTCAGGTCGGCGACGAGGTCGAGGATGGTCGCCTCGGTCGTGACGTCCAGTCCGGTCGTTGGCTCGTCCATCAGCAGGAGGTCGGGGTCGCACGCGAGGGCCATGGCGATGACGATGCGCTGTTGCTGGCCTCCGCTGAGCTGATGGGGGTAGCTCTCAGCAATCCGCTCGGGGTCGGGCAGACCGACGCTCTCTATCAGCTCCGCCATGCGCTCGGCGGCCTGCGCGGCGTCAAGAGCCAGATGCTCGCTGATGGCCTCCAATATCTGGAGTCCGACCTTCATGGTGGGGTTCAGCGCGAGGGCCGGGTCCTGGTAGACCATCGCGATGCGGTTTCCGCGCAGCGCGCGGAGGTCGGAAGGCCCAAGCTCGGCCATATCCTGGCCATCAAGGTAGACCGCTCCACCCACCTCCGGCTCGCCGGGCAGATAGCCCATGATGGCATAGGCCATGGTGGACTTGCCGCAGCCCGATTCGCCCACGAGGCCTACGACCTCGCCGCGTTTGATCTCGAATGAGGCGTCGCGCACGGCGTGTACCGCACCGGTGGGCGTGAAGAAGGTGACGGAGAGCCCGTCCACCTTCAGCAGCGGCTGTTCCGCGCCATCGGCAGGGGTGGTGGTCTCGAGCATGGCGGTGGTTGTGGTGGCCATTACGCCTCCCTCTTTGGCAATTCCCTTGCCTGTTTGATGCCATCCGCAAGCAGGTTTACGCCGATCACCAGCGACGCGACGGCCATTCCTGGCGCAAGCGCAACCCAGGGCGCGACGACGATGTAGATGCGGCTCTCGCTGATCATGAGACCCCAGTCCGAGGACGGCGGCTGCACGCCGAGTCCGAGGAACCCAAGCGACGCTACCAGCAGGATCGAGTAGCTGAACCGCACCGATGCCTCGACGGCGAGGACCGGCAGCGTGTTGGGCAGAATCTCCCGGAAGATGATGTAGACGTTCGGCTCACCGCGCAGCCGCGCTGCATCTACGAACTCGAGGCTCTTCACCGCCAACGTGGAGGAGCGCATCACCCGGGCAACAGGCGCGATAAACACGACGCCGATGGTGCCGGCGATGTTGACCGGGTTCGGCCCAAGGCTTGTGAGCACGAGGAGCGCTATCAGCAGCGAGGGGAACGACATCAAGGCGTCCATGATGCGCATCACCACCTCGTCCGTGCGCCCTCCCTTGTACCCGCTGCTCATCCCGACGACGGTGCCGAGGACGATGCCAAGCAACGCGCCCGCACCGGCCACGGAGATCAGCGACGTGGCGCCCGACATGACCCGGCTCAGCACATCCCGGCCGAACTGGTCCGTCCCGAGGAGGAACTGGAGCGACGGCGCCTCCAGCTGGTGGTCCTCGATGTGGAACTCCGTGGGCGGGTACGGTGCCAGGGCCTGACCGAACAGCGCGAGGATCACGTGCAGGACCACCAGCGGCAGGCCGATCCTGCCAGCCGGAGTCCGCAGCGCAAGCCGTATCAGTGAAGCGAGCACCCGCAGCAGGGCGGCCGCTACCGATGTTGCCGCATCGAGCGGGCCCAACCGCATCCTGGGGGAAGTCGTCGGAACTGCCATCACGTCAGCCTTATCCGCGGATCGAGGGCGCCGTAGCTGAGGTCCGCCACGAGATTGCTGAGCGCATATGTCCCCGCGATGATGAGTGCGAGAGTCTGCAACAGAGGAACGTCACGCGTGTTGATGGCAGTCAGCAGCAGTTGTCCCAAACCGGGGTAAGCGAAGACGTTCTCCACGATGATGAGCCCGCCGAGCATCCACCCCATGTTCACGGCGATCACACTGATGGTTGGGAGCATGGCATTCGGCACGACGTGACGGAGCAGTACGCGCCGCATCGGCAATCCCTTCAGCACCGCCGTGCGAACGTATTGCGTGTTCAGTACCTCTATGACGTTGGCACGCGTCATTCGCATGATGTACGCGAAAAGCACGCCGGTCAGCGTCAGCGTGGGAAGCACGAGAATCAGGGGTCTCGTCAGCGGGCTCGTCCCCGGGAGGATCGCGCTCGAAGACGGGAACCAACCGAGAAAAGACGAGAATACGACGATCAGGAGGACTCCCGTCACGAACTCTGGAAGCGAGATGGCCACCAGACTCCCAACCGACACGGCGTGGTCAGTCTTCGATCCCTGCCGCACGCCCATCCACACTCCTATGGCGACAGCGGAAGGCACCGCGACGAGGAAAGCGAAGGCTGCAAGGATCAGCGAGTTCGCCAGCCTGGGTTCGATCACCTCCGTCACAGGGATCTTCTGGACGAAAGAGTCGCCCATGTCGCCCCGGACCACCCCGCCGATCCATTCGAGATAACGGACCGGGGCGGGGCGGTCCAGGCCAAGCGTCTCCCGGATGTGCTTGAGGTTCTGTTCGGTTGCACCCTGCCCCATGACCATCTGGGCGACGTCGCCGGGCAGGATCTCCGTGATGGCGAAGATGGCTGCCGAGACCACAAAGAGGGTCACGACGATCAGGCTGATGCGCCTTACCAGGAACCGCGTCATTCTGCCGTTACCTGCCTTTCCCTACCTGTCGAGCCAGGCTTCGTTCAGGATGAGCCAGCCCAGCGGGTGCGGGTTCACGTTACGGACGTCGTCCCGCTCGCCGTAGAGCACGGGCTGGAAGGCGGTGACGAGGCGTGGAACGTCTTCGACCAGGATGCACTGGATCTGCTCGTACGTCTCCGCACGCTCGGCATCGTCCACCTGCCCGCGGGCCTTGACGATCAGTGCGTCGAGTTCGGGGTTGAGGTAACGCGGAGCGTTCCAGGTGGAGTCGCTCATGTACTGGATGCTGAGCGCCTGGTCGGGCGTCCGGCCGAACCAGTACACCACAGTGAAGTTCTCGATCAGCCAGGTGTTCGCCCAGAACTGGTCCTCAGGCCTCTGGACGAGGTTCACGTTGATTCCGGCCGGCGCCGCGCTCTCCTTGAGGGCGACCGATTGTTCCAGCATGCCCGGGCCGACGTTTCCGGTGTACAGAGTGACCTCCAGCCCGTCCGGATAGCCGGCCTCCGCCAGCAGTTGCTTCGCAAGCTCCGGGTCGTAATCCGGAGGAACACACTCGGAACTGAACATCGGGTCGTTGGGCGCGATCGGGTGGTCGTAGGCGATGCTGCCTCGTCCGAAGAGCGCCGCCTGGCGGATGGCTTCACGGTCGGTCGCGGCCTGGAGGGCCTGCCGCACCAGCTTGTTGTCGAACGGGGCCTCCCAGTTACCGAGGTCCAGCCCGATATGGGATGAGCTGGCCGTTTCGAGCACGACGGTCCCGGGGTTGGCCTCGATGCTGGGGGCGGTGGGCGGCTCGAGCTGGTAGATCACGTCCACGTCGCCGCTCTTGAGCGCTTCCGCCCGGGTCGATGGGTCCGGGATCAACTGGAACACGACCCCATCCAGGTAAGGCTTGCCCTCGTCCCAGTAGTCGGGGTTCTTCGAGAGCACGGTCCGTTGACCTGGCAGATACTCCTCCAGGATGAAGGGCCCCGTCCCGACGCCTCCGAGCGTCAGTGTTTCGAGATCGACGTTCGACGGGATGATCCTCGCCTGGTAGATGGAGAGCACTTCGGGGAAGAACGCGCTCGGGCTGACCAGGTCGAACCTGATGGTGTAGTCGTCGATGACCTCCATGTGCTCGATGACCTCGAACGTCGGCCGGGCGGGGGAGTCGAGCACCGGGTCCAGCAGGCGGTTGAATGAGAACACGACGTCCTCAGCCTTGAAGTCCTTGCCGTTGTGGAACTTCACTCCCTCCCGTAGCTGGAAGGTCCATGACGACAGGTCATCGCTGGGTTCCCACGACGTGGCCAGCTCCGGCTTCATGGAGAGGTCGGGCTGAATCATCAGCAGGTTGTCGTACATCTGCTGGGTGATGAGGGTGTCCGCCGTGCCAAGCGTCACTGGCGGATCGAGCGTGTTGTTCTCCGAGACCAGCGTCACCGTCAGCGTTCCGCCGGTCTTGATCCCATCGGAGCTGGAGCCTCCATCGCCGTTGCCATCGTCGCCGCACGCGCCGACGATGAAGAGCAATGCAAGAGCCAAGGCGATGAGCGCCGTGAGGCGCGGCCACCGGGCTCTGACTATCGTCCTGTCTGTCCTCTCTCTCATTCGTTCACCTCTCTCGTAACCCAACATGGAGGTTGTCCCTCCCTGGGGGAAATGGTTCGAGATTGCCATTCCGCTCCCGCGACAAGCACAAAGCTCCCGCGTAACGCCTGCTGAGGGAGTCCTTTGAGGAAGGTCAGGGCGCAGCGGATAGGAACCTCTGGTTCCGGCACTACCAAAAGGGGGTGACTCGCCTGTTGTCGGCCTTTCTCGGGCTGCAGGGACCGGTTCGTTTTACCTCGGGTTAGCTTGCAGCCAGCCGAGCGGCGGCGGGTCAGTACCTACCATAGGCAGGAGCGTTGGGGAGTGTCAACTTCAGGAATCCGTCAACCCGAAAGCCCGATACCGTCATAAATCGACGCGTGCATGCAACCTTAGCGATGGCCAGCGTGGGCAAGGCCATGACCATGCTTAGCCCGACAGGGCCAGGTCAGAGCACCGGCGCCGGGCCGGGGCAGTCACGAGCGAGCCCGTCAAGAAGCGCGCACTCCTAACGATACGGGTGGAGAAGCACCATCGGCCCCGACGACGTCGTCGCCGTCCGCGTTCGCGCCATGTCAACGCCGTATTTCGCCCTGAGGCCATGTTTTCTGTGCCCATATCCGCAGTGCTGCAGCGTGCTGAGCAATTCTCGGATGCGCTATTCAGGGTTCTCGCACTCCTGTGCCGGTCGCTCCGGGCAGGTAAACTCCCCCAGGCACTACGTCCCTCACCCGCACGCCCCACCAACACGAAGGAGCGTTCCATGACCACCAAGCCGACGTTCAGTCTCGCGTTCGCGCCCAACCCGCGCAGCCGCCCCATCATGGACGGCACCATCAAACCGGAGGGCATCGAGCTTATCCCAACGGCATCCGGCCCGGCGGAGACGTTCCACCGGCAACTGACGCACCAGGAGTTCGACGTCTCGGAGATGTCGCTCTCCTCGCTGGCCATCATCACGGCGCAGGGGAACCGGGACTGGGTGACGCTCCCCATCTGCACCACGCGGACGTTCTTCGGCACCGGCGCGCTCATCCGCACGGACGTCGGCATCGAGTCGCCCGCCGACCTCAAGGGGAAGCGCGTGGGTGTCAACGAGTACCAGCAGACGGCGGCGCTCTGGGCGCGAGGGTTCTTCCAGCACGAGTACGGCATTGCGCCGAGTGACGTGGAGTGGTGGATGGAGCGCACGCAGGAGCTGAGCCACGGCGGAGCGACGGGATTCGAGCCACCGCCCGGCGTGACGCTGCACTACATGGACCCGGTGAAGGACCAGAACCTCGGCGGCATGATGGCGAAAGGCGAGCTGGACGCCATCTACGTCTACTTCTACGGCGGCGGGGGCATCAACCGGAGCACGCTCGACCTGCGCACCCACGACAGGGTGCGGACACTCTTCCCTGACCCGCTCGCGGAGTCGGCGCGCTACTACGCCAAGACGGGCATCTACCCTATCAACCACGTCGTCATCATGCGGCGGTCGCTCTACGAGCAGCATCCGTGGGCGGCG
Organism: Dehalococcoidia bacterium; assembly: GCA_034428375.1. Taxonomy (GTDB): domain Bacteria; phylum Chloroflexota; class Dehalococcoidia; order Lucifugimonadales; family Australimonadaceae; genus Bin16. The sequence goes on from DAOUHT010000155.1 coordinate 8,504, forward strand.
CGCAACCTGTACGACGCGTTTGTGAAGGCGAAGGAGCTCTGGGTCTCGCGGACGCTCGAACAGGCGCAGCCGTTCGTCGACGCAGGCCTGCTGCCGTCGAACTCGCGTTCCGCGCTGACGACCGACCTATTCCCGTACGGCGTCGCAGGGATCCGCCACACGCTGGAGACGGCGCTCGCCTACTCAACCGAGCAGGGGCTCACGCCGCGCGTGGTGGCACTCGATGAGCTGATAGCGCCCAGCCTGTTGGACACGTAGAGGAAGGCGAGGCAAGGAGAGTTCCACAGGAATGGCAGACGACCAGCGTTCGGGCGACGTGCAGGGTGAGAACGGCTCCGGCCCGGTAACGGAAGCCGACCGCATCACGAGCCTGGACCTCCTGCGAGGCGTGGCGGTGTTGGTCATCGTTTTGATGAACGCCGTCTCCTTCAAACACGGACTGGCCCCGTACCTGAACCTCAGCGCGGGCGGGTCGGAGACCTGGCTGGACTGGTCCATCGGCGTATTCGGCGAGATCTTCATCGACCAGAAGTTCATGGGAATCTTCTCGCTGCTGTTCGGCGCGGGGATACTCCTGTTCATCGAGCGGGCCGAACGCCGGGAAGGCCGACCTGTCCTGCTGAACCTGTGGCGCAACGTCCTGCTGCTGGGCATCGGCATCCTCCATGCCATCCTGTGGGACGGCGACGTGCTCATCGCCTACGCCATCGCAGCCGTTTTCCTGCTCGCGTTGCGCAAACTGCCATCCAAGGCCCTCATTGTCACCGGAACTGTCGTGTACCTGCTCTCCGTTCCCATCACGCTGCTGGTGCAAGCCATCGCCAGCGGCACGGACGTATCGCTGGCCGGCATCTGGGAGCCGGGGGAGCTCGGCAGCGGCAGCGACCCGTCCCTCAGCGAAAGCATCGGGGGGCTACTACTCCTCGGCTACTTCCTGCGCGCGCTGGGGCTGATCCTGATGGGCGCCGGTCTGTACCGCTTGGGATTCATGAACGGCAGCATGGCTGCCAGCACCTACCGGCTCGTTGCCGCGGTCGGCTTGGGCTTCGGGCTGTCGCTGGCCACGATTGGCGTGGTCGTCACGGCGCTCGGCGACTACTCGCGGGACGTGGCATTCATCGGCCAGGTCCCCAATACGCTGGGCTCGATACCCGCCGCCCTCGGGTACATGAGCCTCATCATCCTCTGGAACCAACGCCGGGACAGCTGGCTGAAACGCCGGTTGCTCGCCACCGGACGGATGGCGCTCACCAACTATCTCTCGCAGACCGTCCTGGGGATGCTGGTGCTCAACGTCCTGCTATCGGACGTTTCCGTGACCCGCACCGGGATCTTTGCATTCTGCGTGGGCATCTGGGTGCTGCAGATCTGGTGGTCGCCCCTCTGGCTCAACCGCTTCCGCTTCGGCCCTGCCGAATGGCTGTGGCGCGTCGGCACGTACCGGAAGCGGCAGCCGCTCCGCGGGCTGCCTAAGAGTATTCGAGCGCCCGTATCACCAGCCTGCGATAGGCTTCCAAGCCGGAGGAATCAGGCAGCTCGCCCATCGAGAACCAGCGAATGTCGCTGTGTTCGTCCGGTGCAGCATTGACCGGCTCACCTCTCCACCCAACCACGGCAAAGACGGTGATGTCAGCTGGTTCGACCGGATCATGCACCGTTCCCAGGGGATGAAACGACTCTATTTCGACGCCCAGTTCTTCACGAGCCTCTCGGCGCAATGCTTCTTCCAAGGACTCCCCCGCTTCGACATGCCCTCCGAACAAGTCCCACACGTCGGGGTAGTGGCGTGCGGCTGGAGACCTTCTGACGAGGAGCACCCGGCCACCGCGTACCATCGCCCCGGCCACGCAACGAGCGACGCCGCCCCGTTCGTGACGAGCAGCCATCAACTGCGTCCTACTCCTGCCGTGGCGCGCGGGCCATGAGTTCGAGTAGAGCGTCCTGTGGCGATGCGCCGTCGAACAGGACGCGGGCGGTCGCGGCGGCGATGGGTGCTTCGACGCCCAACGCGTTCGCCATCTCCAGCGCGGCGGAGGTCGTGCCGACGCCTTCGGCGACCTGGCCGCCAAGCGATTCGATGGCCTCTTCGAGCGTGCGGCCCTCGGCGAGCGCGAGCCCTACGCGGTAGTTGCGGCTGAGGTTGCTGTAGCAGGTCGCTATGAGGTCGCCGAAGCCGGCCGTGCCCGCGAACGTGGCGGCCTGCGCGCCCGCCGCGAAGCCCAGCCGCACCATCTCCGCCAGCCCGCGCGTCACGAACGCGGCCTTCGCGTTGTCGCCCAGCCCCATGCCGTCGCAGATGGCCGCGCCGATGGCCATCACGTTCTTCAGCGTGCCGCCCAGCTCCGTCCCGATGACGTCGGCGTTCGTGTAGACGCGGAACGTCGGCGAGTTGAGCAGGCGCTGCGCCGACGCAGCCGCGCCGGGGGAATCAGAGGCCACGACGGTCGCGCACGGCATGTTGCGCACGACTTCATGCGCAAGGTTCGGGCCGGAGAGCACACAGAGGTCCGGAGCGGCGCCGGGCAATTCCTCGGCCAGTACAACGCTCATGCGCTTGAACGTGCCCTGCTCCAGTCCCTTGC
>DAOUHT010000156.1:0-10691 GCA_034428375.1 Dehalococcoidia bacterium
GGTGCGGAGCGTGAGCCATGCGAGCGAGACGCCGATAGCGGCGCATGCGGCGGTGACGATGCCGACGAGCAGGACGGTGCGGAGCAGGATGCCGAGCGTCCGCATGCTGAACAGCACGTCCAGCCCCGCCGTGCCGGACTCGAGCGTCCGCACGAGGAGGTAGACGGGTGGCAGGAGCATGAGGAGCCCGATCGCCGCGGCGGGCAACCAGATGAAGACAGGCGGCATCCTGACGGTACGGACCCTGTTCTGCTCCTCAGTGGTGTTCGCTGCTCTCTGCACGGGGGCTATCTTTCACACTGATGGCGGCTGGCGCAACAGGGTGCGCGTACGGGATAGGAAGACAGGCACGACACAAGGAAGCGCCCCGGCGCGCCGGGGAGGATCGGCGGCCGGGGCTATATCGGAAAGCGGGTGCGTGCTACCTGAGGGCTCTCCCCACGGCTGTAGCGGCGCCGACAAGCGTCCACCACAACGCACGTCCGCCAACCTGCGCCATACGCAGTCCTTCCGGCAGGATGGAGGACCTGCGCGGCGCGTCGTGTTGGCCGCCACTCGCTGGCGCGTCTGTGCGCGGCCATTCACACGTAACGTCTCTCCAGAGCAGTATCTTGGCAGCGATCATGTCGGTCTCGTGGTAGGCGTGAGCGCACCAGCTCAATTCGTTCCAGCGCTCGAGCATCTCGTTCCAGCAAGCCTCACGATCAGTGTGTGCCGTGTCCATGTGGGCTCTCCTTCATCCTGCCCCGCGCTACGGGAGCGCGCCGAGGTCGCGCAGGATCGCAGTCGTGCCATCCAGGTCGGAGAGGTCGGCAAGCGCTATGTCCGGCCTCGCGATCTCGTCGAGCGGCGTGAGGAGACGGTTGATGTTAACGCCTTCGACGAGCGGGTACTCGAAGGTCTGGCCAGCGAAGAACTGCTGGGCGACCGTCCCGAGGAGGAACTCGACGAAACGTTCGGCGTTCTCCCGGTTCTCGGCTGTGCTGAGTATGCCTGCGCCGGACACCATGACGAGCGCGCCGGGGCCGCCGTCGGTCGGGTGGTAGTTGCGGGCCGCGAAGTCCTCCCCCTCCTCGGAGATGAAGCGGTAGAGGTAGTAGTGGTTGACGAACCCGATGTCGATCTCGCCCGCAGCGACGGCAGCGACCTGCGGCGTGTTCTTCGGGTAGATGATCGCGTCGTTCTCGACCATGCCCTCGATCCACTCGGCGGTCTTCTCCTCGCCCCAGAGCTTGCGCATACCGGTGACCATGGTGAGGAACGAGCCGTTGGTCGGCGCCCAGCCGATCCGGCCCTTCCACTTCGGGTCCGTCAGTTCGAAGACATCGGCCGGGAGCTCGCTCTCCGGAACCCGGTCCGGGCTGTAGACGAGCACCCGGGCCCTGCCGGAGATGCCGGCCCAGAGCCCCTGTGGCGACCGCGCCCACTCTGGCGAGCGCTGCAGGATGTCGGCGGGCAGAGGAGCGAGCAGCGATTCGACCGCCCCGAGTCCACCCGGGTCCTGCGCGTAGAAGACATCGGCGGGGCTGTTCGCGCCCTCTTCGAGCAGCGTGGCGGCGAGTGATGCGGTGCCGCCGTACTTGACCTCCACGTCGATGCCGGTCACGTCGGCGAACTGCTGGATGATGGGATCGACCAGGCTCTCGCCGCGTCCCGAGTAGATGACCAGCGAACCGGGGTCCTGTGGGGCCGGCGTCGGAGTCGCCTGCGGCTGTGCCGTCGGCGTGGGGGTTGGGTCGCTGCACGCAGCCAGGGCTGCGGCGATGACGACGAGCGCCGCAATGACGAGCGCGCGTCTGAGGTAGGGAAGAGGTCGCATGAGGTCTGACTCCTGAGGTGTATTAGGCTGACCTGTATCCATAAGTTAGTACACACTAACTTCATTAGGGAGTATAGGCAACGCTCAACAGTTGTCAAGGGGTGTTAACGAGGGAAATCCAGAGTGATGAGAACGGCTACGAGATTCCCGTCTGAGGGAGGATGACGTTCAGGCGACTACGCGGGGTAGCCGGCTGGGAGGAGGTTCGGGATGGAGTCGCGGATGGGATAGGCCGTGCCGCACTCTGCACAGGTGAGCGCGCCGGTGACGACGTCATCGCCGTCCGCGCTATCCACGGTCAGTGTGAGCGGCGCCTTGTCGGCAGGGCAGGCGAGGATATCGATCAGGTCGCGGTGCATCGGCGGTGCTCCGGTGATTGGTAGGGGGCATGATACAGGAGGGAAGCATGCGCGGGAGGAGTTGAGGACACAAGGGGGACTGTCGTTTGCATTGCATGTCGACGCGGGCTACTATTCGCCCTGCCAGAATACGACCCAGACCGACCGAAGTGCAGCGAGCGTGACCCTGGAAAGGGGTTGGCGATGGATCTGCCGAGCGTCACAAGGTCCGAGGGTACGGCGTCGACGCCAATGTTGATGCCGTTGTTGGCTGTCAGCCGTGTCTCCGGTTATTCCTTCGTCACCGCCCCGCACCTGCGGGGCGGTTTCTCTTTGCCGTCCATGACAGAGCCTTGTGAACCGGAGCAGGCGCGAACGTATTCCGATGGGAGATGAGTGTCGGCCTGACGGAGGAGGGTAGAGATGACAGAGGACTTGAAGGTCACGCAGGCGTCGGAAGACCAGGTCGCCGCCAACAGGGCGGCCCAGCATGGCTACGAGAGTTGGATCAGGTCCATCGGCATCCCCGTACACGAGGGCTACTACCTCGATGACCTCCGTACCATCGAACTCGGATGGTGGGAAGAGCGCCAATGCAACGCTGCGTTCCTCCAGTTGGAAGGACAGCAGGGCGTGGCGGAGGCCCGTGTAACCGAGATCGCGCCCGGCCAGACACTCCCGCCGCTGAAGTTCGCGTTGGACGACGTGGTCTACGTGCTGGAGGGCCGCGGCTTCTGCACCGTCTCTTCGGACGACGGCCAGAGCTCGCGGACGTTCGAGTGGCAGAAGCACAGTCTCTTCCTGTTGCCCCGGAACTACACGCACCAGCTCTCCAACGCCCAGGGAGACCGCCCCGCGCGGCTGCTGCACAACAACTACCTGCCTGTCGCGATGGTGGGTGTGCCCGACCCGGAGTTCTTCTTCAACAACCCCTCGGCTTCCGGCGCAGACCGGCTGGTGGGCGAGTTCTACTCGGAGGCGAAGGTGCACAACCGGCCTATCGCCAACGGGCGCGTGCGCGCGCAGTGGATAGGCAACTTCTTCCCGGACATGCGCTCCTGGGACAAGCTCGTGCCGTTCTACGGGCGTGGCGCCGGAGGCACCACCGTGTTCATCGAGTTCCCCGATTCACCGATGACGTGCCACATGTCGGTGTTCGACGCAGGCACCTACAAGAAGGGCCACCGCCACGGCCCAGGCTTCGTCATCGTGATACCTCGCGGCGAGGGGTACTCCATCATGTGGCCGGAGGGGCATGAAAAGATCATCATTCCCTGGCACGAAGGCAGCGTATTCGTGCCTCCGGCGAGGTGGTTCCACCAGCACTTCAACGTGGGTGAGGAACCGGCGCGTTACCTGGCGCTTCATCCTCCGCGGCCGTTCTCCGGTACGGGCGAACGGGTCGAGAACCCCGCCGCGAACCAGATCGAGTACCCGGACGAGGACCCGTTCATCCGCGAGAAGTTCGAGGGAGAGCTTGGGGCACGCGGGTCCAGGAGCCTCATGCCGGAGATTGCGTACCAGGATCGCGGCTTCGAATGGGACTACAGCGCCGTCGAGGCGCAAGTGAGGTCGTCACAGACGTAGGGAAACACAAGCCTGAGATGAGAGGAGGGCTCACCATGAGCTTCAAGGGGACTCTCGTAGCGGCACTCCTTCTGACCTGTCTGTTCATCGTGGCGTGTGGAAGCGAGGCGACACCCACACCCACCCAGCCGCCACCCACTCCCACGCCTGAGTCGGCGGCCCCCGGTGCACCGACGCCCACCGCCATGGCTCCGGCTGCGCCGACGGCCACTCCGGTGCCGGGTGCTCCAACGCCGACGCCCGTGCCGCCGACGCCCACGCCCACACTGGCGCCGACGCCCACTCCGCCGCCGTCGTTCGATGCGGAGGCGCACTTCCGCGGCAAGACGATCAGGCTGCTCGTGGGATTCAACCCCGGCGGCGGAACGGATACGCAGGCCCGGTTCCTCGCAGCAAACCTGGGCAAGTTCATCCCAGGCAATCCGCGCATCGTCGTCTCCAACCACACGCCCCAGATGGCTGCATCCAACTTCGTCTGGAAGTCTGAACCCGACGGGACGGTGCTCCAGTACACGGCAGGGACCCTGATCACCGACTCCTTCGAACCGGAGGCTGAGTTCACGGTGTCCGAGTTCGGTCTCATCGGCGCGCCCCAGGGCGGCAACCCCTTCTGGGCCCACCGCGGAACGCTGCCCTACACGGACATCAGGGATGCGATGGGGAACCCGAACGGCGAGCCGCTCGTCCAGACAGGTCCGGGGAGCGCACCGGAAGTGACCGGCAGCGCTCTCGGCGGGATGCTGATAGCCGACTGGCTCAACCTGCCCATGGACTACAGGGTTGTTGCAGGCACGGGCACGGAACAATCGCTTCTCATGCTGGAACGCGGCGACATCAACGCGCTGATCATCTCGCCAGGGAGCTCCTGGTACACGCTGCCTGCGCGGCGCCCCGGTTGGTTCGCCGACGGGTTCCTGAAGCCTTTCGCAAGCCTGCTGGTCCCCGGACAGGAGATCCACGCCAACGCGGAGGTCGAGTTCACCGCACCGCACGCGCGGGACCTGCTCGAACCGGACCAGGCGTCCCTGTTCAACGCACTCACGTCTCCCCAGCACATCGCGTTGAAGCACTTCGCCGGCCCACCCGGCATGGACCCAGCCGTTCTCGCAACACTGCGGAAGGCATGGGACGACGCGAATGCCGACCCGGAATTCAAAGCAGACTTCTCCCGCGTGCTCGGCACCGACGTGGCCCCGGTGCCGGGAGCGCGGCTCCAGCAGATCTACATAGATACGGTCAATGGGTACCGCGTGCATCTGGACTCGCTCGGCGAGATACAGGAGAGGTTGTTCAGCAAGTACATCGAGTGACATGACGTCGGGCTGATGCGCACGAAGGCCTGCTAGAGAGGAACAGATGCCTGATTTCAGTCAGGTGTTCGTAGGACTCGGGCACCTGGGGACCTCCACCTACTGGATCACGTTCGGGGCCGCCGTCATGATTGCAGCGGCCGCGGGCGTGATACCGGGACTGTCGGCGCCGCTCCTCATGGCGCTGGCCATCCCGTTCGTCGTCTTCACAATCGACGACCCGGTCGTCGGCATCGTCTTCCTCGCGACCATCACCGGCGTCGAGGAGATGCTGGACGTGCTGCCCATCATCGCGATGGGTCATCCCGGCGGCGGGCAGGTCACGTTCATCGAAGGGAGGCCGCTCTCGCAGCGGGGCCAGGCCGCACGGGCGCTCGGCTTCGTGTACGTCGTGTCGGCCATCGGGGGTGTAGTGGGCGCGGTCGTTCTGCTGCTTGCCATGCCTGTCCTCAAACCGTTCATCCTCTCCTTCGGGTTCGGCGAGATCGGAGCGATGGGCCTGTTCGGCGTGGCCCTTGTCGGAGCGCTCAGCCGGGGAGCGATGGTGAAGGGACTCGCCGCCGGACTGCTCGGCATCCTGCTGTCCACGGTAGGCACCGACCCATTCACCGGAACTGACCGCTACACGCTCGGTTCTCTGCAGCTCGATTCGGGGCTGCCCCTCATCGCCATGACGGTGGGGCTATTCGCCCTGCCCGAGATGATGGACCTCACGATGACGCGGAGGGCACTGGCGTCATCGAGCGCCGCGTTGAACGTCCGAGAGGTGTTCGCAGGCGCAGGCCTGGCGCTCAGCAAGACACCGCTAATCATCCGGCACTCGATACTTGGCGTCATGATGGGTGCAATACCGGGCGTGGGTTCACGAGTGGTCTCCTGGCTCTCGTACGGTGTCGGGATAGCGCTGAGCAAGGACAAGGGCCAGTTCGGCAAAGGTTCGTTCGACGGCTTGGTCTTCTCCGAATCGGTGCAGAGTTCGAAGGAAGGAGGACAGGCGATCCCGACCCTGGCGATGGGCATCCCCGGCGGTTTCAGCTGGGCGTTCGTCCTCGTGGCGATGGTGGCCTACGGCATCTCTCCCGGCCCGCCCATGCTCACGCGCTTCGCGGACATCACCACCCTCATCGTGGTGAGCCTCGTGCTTGGCAACGCGGCGCTCGCTATCGTCGGACTGCTCGCCTCCGGTCAGCTGGCGAAGTTGAGCCGCATCCCGTACCCACTGCTCGCCGCAGCCATCATCCCGCTCGCGTTCCTCTCGTCCTTCCAGGACATGCGCCACTGGCTGGCTATCCCCATCGTGCTGGGGTTCGCGGTGGTCGGGATGCTGATGAAGTTCTTCCGCTGGCCGCGCCCGCCGATGATCCTAGGCTTCATCCTCGGGTCCATCATCGAGCACAACCTGATGTCGGCTGTCAGCATCCATGGCCCGGTGGGGATGCTCATGCGGCCCATAACCATCACGCTGATACTCCTGTCTATCGGCGTCGGCGTGGGTTTCGCTTTCCTTGCCTCCAAGAGCGAAGAAACAGAGCGCAGGATGGCCGAAGTCAGCGGCAGCGCTCCTTCGGGCGCGAGTTCCGACCCACCGAGACCTGCGCAGAAACCGCAAAGGAGGATCGGATTCGCCTGGCGTTCCTGGGAGCACTTGTTCCCGCTCACGGTGATCGTGGTGGCGTTGGTGTTCGTCGTCGAAGCCATCGACTTTCCGACGAGGGCGCGGTCGATGCCGGTGATGGTGGGTATCGGATTGCTCGGGCTGGCCGGTCTACAGCTGCTGCTTCAGTTGAGGGGAGTGCAGTCCGGGGACATACTGGATCTGGGCATGATGAGTAAGGCCGATGAGCAGCGCCGCACCGGCAAAGTGCTGCTCGCGCTGCTAGGCCTCTTCGTTCTGATCTCGATAACCCTCGGGCTGAAGTGGGCCGCAATCGCCCTTGCCCTGGTCTTCCCCGCCGCCGTCTCTGGCAGGGCGTATGCGAAGTGGGGGCTGCTGACCGGCGCGCTCATCACGGCGCTGGTGATCGGTCTTTTCGACAACGTCCTGTTCGTCATCTGGCCCCAGCCCGCGGTGTGGCTGCTGCTACAGAACCTGTTCGGCTGAGCGAGTGCGCTTCCTCGACGTCTACCCCGCCAGCTCCTGTTCGACGATGTAGCGCAGCACATCCGACAGGAGGAAGACGACGATACCCAGGATGACGACGGCGTTGACATGGCCGAGTGCGGCGGCGACGGCGCGGATGCGTCCGGGTCGCACCGCAACGGCGTCTGCCAGACGTCTGCGGCGGCGGATGGCGATGAAGAACATCCAGGCTGAGAGCGCAACCTTGAGGGCGAGCACTGCGGCGTAGCGCGCGGTGGCGGTCGGCTCCGAGATCCGCGAGAAGAAGAGGACCGCGCCTGTTACCACGAGCGTCCACATCGCGAGCTTCACGAGCCCACCGAAGCGCTCGGTCGCGGCTCGCGCGCTGTCGGAGGAGAGTGCGCCGTTCGTGATGGCCGGGCGTAGAACGAACAGGTAGAAGATGCCGCCTCCCACCCATGCCACGGCGGCTATCGAGTGCGCCCATCGGGCGGCGAGCAGAGCAGCGTCGGTCATAGCGGGCGGCATGGTAGGGGAGCGCGGGGCGTTCGGCAAACGCGCGGTGCGACACGCGCCCCTTTCGCGGACGCCCTCCAAGCGGGTACGTTGGTCGGTGACGGTACGAGCGCCGTTGTGGGCCTGCCATCGCGCGAGGCAGGTCGCAGGAGTGGAATGTCTCACAATGTCTCAGGACGTCCCACATGGAGTGGACACAGCAGCGCAGCCCACACCTGCGCGCGGGACAGGGAGGAGTGGTGCGAAGGTGACAGCGCCGGACGGCGAGCAGCCTGACAGGGTTTCCATGCGCCGGACAGCGGACATCCCGTGCATCCTGGCCGCCGGCATCGCTAGCGCAGGCGTGCGGCGGGTGCGTACCATGGACAGACGACTACGGAGGTGTGTTGATGGCCGACGTCGCGTTGTATCACTGGGTCGGGTGAGGGACGTGCAAGACGGCGAGGGCGGCGCTCTCGCAGGCTGGGATACCGTTCGCGGAGCGCGACTTCTTCAGGCAGCGCCTCTCCCGTGAGGAGATCGAGTCGCTGCTGGGCGATGAACCTCCGAGCGCGCTGTTCAACCTGAGGTCGGCGACGTTCCGCAAGAGCGGCATCGATTGGGAATCGCTGACGGAGGAACGGATGCTGGCGCTGCTCGCGGAGGAGCCGCGCTACTGGAAGCGTCCGGTTGCGGTGGTGGACGGCAAGCTGATGGCAGGCGCGAACGCGAAGCAGCTTGGCGCGGTGCTGGGGTTCTGATGCCGATACGAGTGCTGTCTGCGGACGTCGCGGCCCGGATCGCGGCTGGTGAGGTCATTGAGCGTCCTGCCTCGGTGGTCAAGGAGCTGGTCGAGAATTCGCTGGACGCGGGCGCACGCGCCATCGGCGTTGAGATACGGCACGGCGGGCTGGCCTCGATACGCGTTACGGACGACGGCTGCGGCATACCGGCGGACGAGGTTGCGTTGGCCTTCGAGCGTCACGCGACGAGCAAACTGGAGTCGGCGGAGGACCTCACGGACATCGGCACTCTCGGGTTTCGAGGCGAGGCGCTGGCGAGCATCGCGGCCGCGGCGAGCGTGCACATGACAACACGCACGGCGGATGCGGAGTCGGCGACGACGGTTGAATTGGAAGGCGGCGCGATCGTGCGGCAGGCGGCAGCAGGCGCCGGCGTGGGGACGACGATCGAGGTCGAGGCGTTGTTCTCGACTATACCGGCGCGGCTGAAGTTCATACGCTCGCCTGCGGCGGAGACGGCGCGTGTGCGGCAGACGGTGGACCACCTGGCGATGGCGCATCCGCACGTGCAGTTCTCGCTCAAGACGGACGGCAGGCTGCAACTCTCCACGTCCGGCAACGGCAGCCTGCGCGACACGGTCGCGGGGGTGCACGGTGCTGAGCTGGCGCATGCGATGATCGAGGTCGGCTCGTGGACAGGAGCTTACCCCGTGTGGGGGCTCGTGGGAACGCCGGAGCAGAACCGCGCGAACCGCACGGGGATCAGCCTGTTCGTAAACAACCGCTGGGTACAGCACCGCGCGGTGGGTGTCGCGATAGAGGAGGCGTACCGTGGCCTGCTGATGGAAGGGCGATTCCCGATAGCGGTCGTGTTCCTGGACGTGCCGCCCGGCGAGGTGGACGTGAACGTGCACCCGAACAAGCGCGAGGTCCGGCTGTCGCACGAGGGCGATGCATTCTCCAGTGTGCAGCACGCGGTACGGGGCGCGCTACTGGCGGCGTCGCCTGTTGCGGAAGGGGAAGGTCTGTTGTCGCAGGCCGTGGCTGCTCCGCCGTCGCTTCAGCCGGAGCTGACGTTCACGACACAGGAGCGGGAGCAGTCACCGCTGCCGGAACCCTCGCCTGTCGCATCTGATGAGCACGAGCCACTAGCGCCGCCTCCTGGCGCGTCTCCGCTGTCGCGACTGCGGGTGCTGGGGCAGGTCGCGAACACGTACATCGTGGCGGACGGGCCGGACGGCATGTACCTGATCGACCAGCACGCGGCGCACGAGTCGGTGCTGTACTACCGGCTGCTCCGGCAGTGGGCGAACAGCGCGCCCGAGGTGCAGCCGATGCTGGAGCCGCTGGCGATGGGCCTGACGCCGCAGCAGATGGACGCGCTCGGCGAGGGGCGGGCGGTGCTGGAGCGCTACGGGCTGCTCGTGGAGCCGTTCGGCGATGACACGCTGCTCGTGCGCGCAGTGCCGGTCATGGCGCGCCGCGTGGACGCCGCGAAGCTCGTTACCGAGGCGCTGGACGGTTTCGCTGCCCGCGCCAACGGTGCGGATACGCACCTGTCGGCAGCGGCGTCCATCGCATGCCATAGCGCCGTACGGGCAGGGCAGACGCTTGACCACCAGGAGATGACGGCGCTCGGCGAAGCGTTGGCGTCGGAGATGAACCCGCAGCACTGCCCGCATGGCAGACCAACGGTGATCCGCGTGTCGAAGGACGTGCTCGGGAGGCAGTTCGGGAGGTTGTGATGGGCGTGGCGCTGGTGCTGGCAACGCGGAACCCGGCGAAGGCGGACCAGCTCCGTGAACTGCTGGCCGGACTCGACGTGGATCTGTCGGACGGAGCATCGTTCTCGGGCGCGCCCGATGTTGAGGAGGAAGGTGGTTCTCACCTCGCTATTGCCATCGGGAAGGCAGTTGCGTGGTCGAGGGCGCTCAGCGCGCTCGTTGTGGCGTCGGACGGCGGGCTGAGCATCCCTGCACTGGGCGACGGCTGGTCGAGCCTCATCACGCGTCGCGGCACCGGCGAGGACGTGCCGGACGAGGAGCGCGCCCGCCGTCTGCTGCGCCGCATGCGCGACCTCGAAGGCGAGCGTCGTGCATGCTGGTGGACGGAGGCAGTGGCGGTGGCGCAAGCCGGGGAGTTGCTGGGAGCGTGGGAGGCGAACGGGCTGGAAGGCTACATCGCGCATGACTTCGTCCCGCCGAAGGGCGGCACGAATGGATTCTGGGTGGGCGGTCTCTGGAACACGAGTGAAGGAGTGCGGCGCTGGGCGCTGACACCGGAGGATACCGAGCGGCTGGGCGATCCATGGATGTCGCT
>DAOUHT010000157.1:0-16733 GCA_034428375.1 Dehalococcoidia bacterium
CGCACGGACTCGACCTCGACGTCGCGCCGAGCCTTGCCCTGGCATGAGGGACTGAACGCATGTACGTCGGACGCATCGTCGCAGCGGGCAGAACGCGGAGCGGCTACAACGCCGTGGCCTATCGCGTCTCCAGCCGCTCCTTCCCGAACCGCATGGCCGTGGACCGCGAAGGCACGATGGTCATCGTGCCGCGCCCCGGCTTTGAGAGCGACCTCCAGCAGAGCCCATACATCTCCTACAACGCGCTCCGCCTGGCGGGCGACTGGGCCATCGCCACCAACGGCTCCCACACCGACCCCATAACCGAGAAGGTGAACGCGGGCCTCCCGGTGCGCGACGCCATGGCGTTGACGCTGCTCGCTATGGACTACGAGCACGACGCCCTGGACACCCCGCGCATCGCCGCGGCGGTGCCGTTGCGTGGCGACACCGGCTGGATGGCCATCGTCCGGCGCGACGGCCTGGTCGTTCGGGAAGTGCCATTGGAGCACGGCGTCGCCCGCTACGTCGCCACCTACGAGGCGAACGACGTGCGGGACGACCAGTTGAGCGAGTTCGATGCGTCCACAGCGGCGGAAGCAGCGCTCTTCACGGTGAACGGAGGCGCCTTTGCTGACCTCGAGAAGCCGGTGACGAGCGTCGCTGCCCTGGCGAACGACGCGGGCTTCGCCCTCGGCGTCCACGTCGTCGAGTAGGGTTGGGTTAGAGCAGCCGCCTGAGCCGCGGGTTCGGGGGCGGCGGCTCCGTCTCCTGCGGGATCTCCCGGTCACTGATGGTGCGGATGTTCGGCAGGAAGGACACCGGAGCGGCGGACGCGATGTAGCTCACGTCGTGGAAGACGTCTACCGGCGCGCTCTCGTCCAGCAATTGCGTGACCCGCTCCGGCGTGAGGCGTCCGCTTACGACGATGCCGACCTTCCGCGCCCCCATGCTGTCCAGTTTCTCTCGCACGCGCTGCACGTCCTCCCCAGCGACCGGCCTCCCACCTGCCGTGCGCGCGAGGCGAACGCTGTCCAGGTTCGCGCCTGAGGCCCGCGCCACCTGCTCCACCTGAGCCACGATGTCCTTCCGCGGGTCCACGTACGCGATGCGCTGCACGTCCGGTGCGACCGCCTTGTCGAACGCGAGCATCGCCTGCACGGCGGTGCCCATGAGTTGCACGAGCGCGCCGGAAACCGTGGCCACAGGCGCGGTGCCTGCGAGCTGCGCCCCCAGCACCGTGGAGCCGGAGACGCACCCGCCAACGACGGCGGCGTAGTCCATCACCGCAGCGACCGACGGGTGCACGTTGTGCGCTCCCAGCGAGACGACGGGGACACCATTCGCGGTCTTCACGACGTCCCGTGCGGCGGTAGCCCAGCCGGTCTGGTGCGCGAGGATCCCGCAGATGGCGGTCTCGTACAGCCCGAACGACGAGTAGGGGGCCTTGATCTCCAGGCAGACCTCGTTCTGGGATATGTGCGAGCCCTCCTCGACGGACCACAACTCGCGGTTGCCCTCGGACGTCACCTTACTGATGAGTGCCTTCACCTCCAAGGAGCCGCTGAGCACCGCCTCGCGGCTGGCGGAGAATTGCATGGAGACGGTGGGGTTCAGTCCTTCGTTGCGAAGGATGCGCTGCGTCCGGTGCAGGTAAACGTCAGCAGTGTCGCCGGTGATCACCGACGGACGCACTTCGAATGTGGGGTTACGCATCTGCATGATGCAGACCCATAGGGGAGGGCGTGTAAATGCTATGACGCGCGGAACGGTGCTTCAATACGCTGACCATTCCTGATTCGCGCTGCTGTGTGCATCAAGGCGCTTCTATGCGCGGTAATCCCCCGAATCGGAGCCGTGCGAGGCCGCGCAGATCGTCCAGCGCCGTCTTCACCACTTTCACCCGCGTATCCGGGTCTTCTTCCCACGCCACGGGGATCTCCTTCCACCGGAACCCGCGCTTCTCCGCGATGACGAGCAACTCCGTGTCGAAGAACCATCCGTTGTCCTCTATGTGTAGAAGCAGAACATCTGCTGCGGCCCGGCTCATCGCCTTGAAGCCGCACTGCGCATCTTGGAAGTGCGTGCCCATGCTCAGCCGGATGATGCGGTTGTACGACTGCGAGATGAACTCGCGTTTGAACGACCGCTCCGTCTGTGATTCCCGCGAGAGCCGCGAACCCCACGCCAGGTGACAGCCCTCGTCCGTGATGGCAGCGACGAGCGGCGGGAACGCCTCGAGTCCCGTCGAGAGGTCCACGTCCATGTACGACACCACGTCCGCCGTGCTCTCGCGCCACGCGCGCTTGAGCGCCCGTCCGCGGCCGCGCTCGTCGAGGTGGATAACGCCCACTTCGCCCGGACGCGACTCCGCGAAGCCGGTGGCGACCTCCAGCGTCGCGTCAGTCGAGCCATTGTCCGCGACGACGATGCGCCACTCGTGCGGGAGGTTGTCGCGCAGGAACGCGCTCAGCGTTTCGATGCAGCGTCCGAGCGAGTGTTCCTCGTTCAGGACCGGTATGACGACGTCAACGGTTGCCATCGGTCACTTGATGCTCCTTCAGTGCTTCGGCGACGCTGAACGGGTCAGATGCAACGACCGGCTCGGCGAACAGCTCCATAGTACCGATGTCGCTCGTCCTTATTCCGAGCGGGCCCCGGTCGACGATGCGGATGACGCACGGGAATCCCTGCCAGTCTTCAGGTGTCTCGCTCAGCGGTGGCAGCAGCGCGCCTGCGTTGAACGACTGCACGCCGAGCGCGTCGCGGAACACCGCGAGCGTGTCGTACAGGGCGTCGGCTGCGTCCTCATCGAACGCAGGCGCGAGGATGAGCGTTTCCTTCTCCTTCGTCGGCGTGAGACTCGCCAGCACTCGGACGCTCCCCCGTGTCCACCCGAGGGCGAGCGCGTCGTGCGTGGCCGCGAGGTCGTCGAAGTAGTCTGCGCCGTGCTCCTCGCGATACGCGGCGGCGGCGCGCCGGAGCGCCTCGATGCGAGCGTAGTGGCGTCCGCGTGCCAGTTGCACTTGCGTGTGTCCGTGAACGATCGAGCCTCCGGACCGCCAGAGGCAGTTCCAGAGGAAGAACGGATAGATGGCGTCCGAGTCCGCCCCATGCGCTGCCGCGAACCAGCGGTTCGCCAGCTCCACGCAGCCGCGCACGGACGCGCGGTCGAACCGCAGCGGGTTCGCCCCCGTGAAGATGAGCAGGCTGTGGTGCGCGTCGTACTTCGCCACGTTCGCGGCGGTCAGCGCAGTGTCGTTGTGGAGGCGTCCGAACAGGTCCTCCGGCGTGTTCTCCTCGGGCTGCGCCCACGGGTCGTTCGCCAGTTCGTCCTGGATGTCGGGTGCGGCCCCGCCACGCATCGGACGCCGTGCCCGCAGCTCGTTGAAGATGGCGGCTTCGCCGGTGACGAGGTTCGAGACGCGCACGATACGCTGCGACTCTACCGCTGCCACGCTGCCGAACGTGCGCTCCACCCACGGGGCCATCGTCGGCGGAACCCGGAGGTGCCCCTCGCTCTCGGTCACGTCGTAGATGCGGCGGAAACGCGCGGCGTCTTCCGGCGCGAGGCGTTGCACTTGTTCGCGCAGGTTCAGTATGGACGGGGACAGTGGGGCAGCGGTCAAAGCGTTGTGTCTGTGGGGTTCGGTGCTGCGAGTGTGCGTTCGAGCGAGAGTTTGTCCAACTGCAATTGAACGGGGATGGGGTACTTGCCGGTGAAGCAGGCGTCGCAGAATCCCTTGCCGGACGGATCGCCGCTGACGGCCTCGTGCAGCTGATCGACGCTCAGGTACCCGAGCGAGTCCGCGTCGATCTCTTTGCATATCTCCGGGATGGACCTTCCGGTCGCGATGAACTCGGCCTTTGTCGCCATGTCCACGCCGAAGAAGCACGGGTCTACGATAGGCGGTGCGCAGACGCGAACGTGCACCTCGCGCGCTCCCGCCTTGCGGAGCAGCGCGACGATGCGCGGCGTCGTCGTGCCGCGGACGATGCTGTCGTCCACCACCACCACGCGCTTGCCACTCAGCACTTCCGGCAAGGGATTGAACTTGTTGCGCACGCCCAGTTCCCGGAACCACTGGTCAGGCTCTATGAACGTCCTGCCCATGTAGCGGTTCTTGATGAGGCCGTAGCTGAACGGGATGCCGGACTCCTGCGCGTAGCCGATGGCGGCGGAGTTGGCCGACTCCGGCACCGGGATGACGATGTCCGCGTCCACCGGGTGCACGCGAGCGAGCAACTCTCCCATCCGTGTCCGGGACGTGTGGGTCAGGCGCCCGTCCAGTATCGAGTCCGGGCGGGCGAAGTAGATGTGCTCGAATATGCAGTGGGCCCTGCGAGTGCCCGGCAGCTGCGACGGGATGCTCCGCAGACCGTTGCGGTTGATAACGACCGTCTCTCCCGGCTCGACTTCCCGTACGAACTGTGCGCCGACGTGATCGAGCGCGCAGCTCTCCGAGGCGATGATCCAGCCGCTGTTCCCGATGCGCCCGATGCAGAGCGGACGTACACCCAGCGGGTCGCGGATGCCGAGCAGCGTGTCAGACGTGCAGACCACGAGCGAGTACGCGCCCTTGACCGAGCGCATGATGTGAGCCGTCTTCTCGTCCCACGAGTCCCCGGGCGCCCATGCCAGCAGGTGCGTGATGACCTCCGAGTCCGTGCCGGTCGAGCAGGTGACGCCCCAGTCGTCCAGCAGCCGCTGGCGTATCTCAGCCGCGTTGATGGCGTTGCCGTTGTGCGCGAGCGCCAGTTCGACGCGCGGGCCCTTGGAGACGATGGGCTGCGCGTTCAGCGGGCTGCTGGAGCCGGTGGTGGAGTAACGTGTGTGCCCGATCGCGATGTGGCCGGGCAGGCGCTCCAGGTCCTCCTGGCGGAAGACGTTGGAGACGAGTCCCTGGTTCGTGAAGTTGCGGATCGCCCGCCCGTCCGCGGCGGCGATGCCAGCGCTTTCCTGTCCCCGGTGCTGCAGAGCGAACAGGCCGTAGAAAGCTACCTGTGCAGCTTCGTCGCCCACCGATCCGGGGAGGTATGCGCCGATGACCCCGCACGCTTCGCGGGGAGCGTCGGACTCAACGACAGGCAACCGGCGGCCTATTGCCAAGAGAGCCTCGCTCCAAGGGGTCAGGACTGGTAACTGGATGTTAACCGTTGATGGTCAAACAGGCAAACCGGCGCACCGTGAGTTTTCGGCCCGATTGCTACCGCCCTGCCGCGCCAGATCCCAACCCCGCCAGCACCTCGGCAGTCGGGCGCACGGAGCACCACTCCGCGAGGGAGGGGAGGTCGGGCGAGTCGGGCGGATACGTGGCGTCGGCGATGACCGTGATGTCGTAGCCGAGCGCGACGCCGTCGAGCGCTGTCGCCCAGACGCAGCCGGTCACGGCCCCGCCAGTCATGATGAGACGGCGGGCGTTCAAGTTCCGCAGGATGCGGTGCAGCGGGGTGTAGCCGAAACCGCTGCCGCCCTTCTTCTCGACAACGTAGTCGTCCTCTACCGGACGTAGTTCGTCCACCATCTCAGCGCCCCATGTGCCATAGGCGCAGTGCGTCACGCCCGGTGGGAGCGTGCGCGCGCGCCGGTGCGTCTTGCTGTGCACGTCGTCCGAGTTGTCCTGACGGCGCACCACCCGCACGTAGACGACGGGCCAGCCACGCTCACGCATCGCCGCGCTCAGCTGCTGCGTGTTCTCGGTGATGCTCACCCGCTTCTCCTCCGGCATCGGGTCGCTGAGGCCGTAGAGGACGTGCGGACGCTCCGCGTTCATGAAATCGTTCTGCATGTCCACGAGCACCATCGCGAAGTCGGGGCCGGGCCGCGGTGCTGGCGGCGCGGCCGAAGCGGCAGCGAACACGTCTTCCGCGAGCACGACCTCAGCCTGCTTGCGCGGCGCGTGCAGCTTCGCGGCGTTCGGCGGGTACAGCGCATCCTCGACGACGAACTGCTCGTACCCCAATCGCCCTCCGGTGCGGGCGGTCTCCGCGATGGTGTCCGTCACCCCGCCGCCAACGACGATGCACTGGGTGACGCCGAGGTTCGTGAGGAGACGGTCGAGGTGCGTGTTGTCGTAGGCGCTGTGCCCCTTCTTGATGACGACGTAGTCGTCCGGCGCGGCGTCCATGCCGTCCATGAGCCCTGCGCCCCACGAGCCCTCGACGAAGAACGGGCCGACTTCCTCGAGCCGGCGCTCCAGCCAGAGAGGCGCGTAGGTGCTGTCGGCGAAGTCGGCGCGCAGGCTGGTCTTCACCCACACGATGGGCCTGCCTGCCTCGCGCACGAGGTCGATGAGACCGCCCCACGTGTCTACGAGACGCGCCACCTCGGTAGCCTCGGGCGCCTGCCCTGCGCGCCCCAGCGCGCCATCCGGATGGAGGGCGTCGCGTTGCACGTCGACCAGCAGCAGCGCAGCGTTGTCGAGAACCATCTGCATCTCCCACCTCCTGGCGCCGTGAGGGTGCCGCGGCCATCATAGGGGCGAATCCGCACCGGCTCAAGAGACATCCGCTCGTGGTGAGCCTGTCGAATCACCAATCCGGGCGTCATCGCCTTCATTCCCGCGTTCCCCCGTCATTCCCGTGAAGGCGGGAATCTCGCAGCCCTGCGACGTGTGCAGAGATGGACACGCCGCGTTCTACCCCCTCGGGGCGGGGCCGAGCACCCTGTACTTCCTGTCCGCCGTGCGCTCGGCTGTCGGCAGCACCTCCACCACGACCCGCGAGAGCCCCACGACCTCGCCGTCGGCGTCGAAGCTGTAGTCGTCGCCGATAGCGCCGCTCCACGTGATGCCGTACAAACAGTCGCGGAAGCCGTCCGCGTCCTGGTCGTCGCCGGTCTGCCCGAGGCACTCGGCTGCGATGTACACGTCGTCGTACGCGGAGCCAAGGTGCCACGGCAGCGTCACGTAGTCATAGCGCTCCCGGAAGTTGGCCAGCACTTCCTGCGCCTTCTCGTTGGCCGGGTCCAGGTCGGTGGTGATGGCCTTCATGCCGGTTGCCGCGTCGCCTGCGATGTCGAGGGCAGTCGTCCCCACCGACACCGTCTCCGCGTAGATCGGCCCTTCGTAGCCGACTTCCCGGGCCTGCTTCATGATGGTGCCCGCCGAGAACTCCGACTGTGGCGCTATGTGAAGCGCGTCAGGTTCGGCCTCGAACAGCTTCGTCAACTGCGTCCGGAAGTCGGCGACGTCGGACCCGTACGCCTCCGCCCCCACGACGCTCCCGCCGCGCTGCTCGAACTGCGCAACCGAGGAGCGGCGCACGCCCTCGGCGTAATCGGTGGCCTCGGTGATCGTGGCGAGCGTGCGTATCCCGTCTGCCCAGAGGGTGTTTCCGGTGGCGATGCCCCCCTCGATGTCGCTGATCTGTGTGCGGAAGATGTAATCGCCCGCCTTGGCGATGTCAGAGCTGCTCGCCAGCCCTGAGAACAGGATCACCCCGTCTGCCTCCGCCAGCGGCGCAACACCGAGCATGGCGGAGCTGCACGAGGTGCCCAGGATGATCTTCACCCCGTCAACGTCGGTGAGCTTGTGGTACGCGGCGATGGCGTCCGCGGCGTTGCACTTGGAGTCCTCGATGACGAACTCGAGCATGCGCCCGTCGATGCCGCCCGCGGCGTTGATCTCGTCCGCCGCCATCTGCTTGGACTGGTTCGCGACCGTGCCGTACGTCTCACCGGTGCCCGTCAGCGACTCCATGACGCCGATCCTGAACGGCTCGTCCTGGCCGTCGTCGCCGTTGCCGCAGGCGGCGACTCCCAGCACAAGGATGGGCAGCAGGCACAAGGCGAGGAACAGTTGTCGTGAGTGGTAGCTCAAGCGGAGGACCTCTGAAGTTCCAGTGGGGGATGGCTGCGAGTGTAGCATGAGGCCTTGTTCGCTCCCTCAGGGATGTGGCACGGCTTCGAAGATTGGAGACAGAGATGCTGCGTCGACTGCACTGCGAAACACTCCTCGCCGCGATTGTTGTAGCTACCGTGTCGTTCGCGCCGGGCTGCGGCACCCCCAACACCAGCGAACGGGGTACGCAGGAAGTCCAGCAACTCATCTATCGGGTCGTGGAGGAACCGAGTCCGACTGACGAGCAGATGGAGCGTCTTGTTGACGTCGTCATGCGGCGCGTGGAGCATCTCGACGTGGCAGGACCGTCGGTCGAGCGCCTCGGCGAGGACCGGCTGCTCATCCAGTTGGCCGGCGTCGAGGACACCCAGCAGGCGAAGGACATTATCGGCCAGACCGCGCAGCTGGAGATCGTTGAACGCATCTGTGACAACTTCACCTGCACCGCATATCAAGACCGCCCGAGCGGCCTCACCAGTGGGGACATGGCCCGCGCCTTCCCGAGTCAGGATCGGGCGACGGACCGGCCGGTCCTGCGCTTTGAACTGAACCGGGACGCGGCGCAGCGGTTCGCGGTGATGACGCAGCGCATCTTCTCCACGAACATCACCGATAGCCCGGACCAATTGGCATTCGTGTTGGACGGAGAAGTGCTCGTGTCGGCGGGCGTGAACAGTCCCATCCGCGACGGGGATGTGATCATTAGCGCGGACTTTACTGCGGATGAGGCGCGGGAACTCGCGATACTGTTTGATGCCGGGCCGTTGCCACTGGATATCGAAGAGGTTCCTTAGGCTGTATTGTCAACTTGCAGTAGCCGGTGCATGCGGCGCTGGCATCGCATTCTCCTCAGCAGGTGGTTCACGCGGGAGCGCGCTTCCTGCTAGAATGTCTCTTCGTTGCGCCGTGCGCTTCACCTGTGCGCGGCGCGTCGTGTGAGACGCGGACGGCTGTGTGGGACGCATCCCCCGCGACCGCGCCTCCGAAGACCGAGAGACTGGAAGGAATGCTCCGCCAACTTCGCTGGAAATCGCTCCTCGCCATCATCGTCATCGTTGGCGTCGCTGCTGCTGCGCTCTTCGTGCCGGACTACCGCATCCCGGGTGTCGGCGAGCGCGGCTCCGAACACATCCTCGGCCTCCGGCTCGGGCTCGACCTCGCGGGCGGCACCCAGCTCATCTACCAGGCCGGCGTTGAAGGACAGACCCCGACCGAAGAGCAGATGGAGGGTCTGGTCGGCACCATCACGCGGCGCATCGACCGCCTCGGCGTGGCCGAACCCTCCATCCAGCGCCTCGGCGACGACCGGCTGCTCATCCAACTGCCCGGCATCGAGGACACCCAGCAGGCGAAGGACCTTATCGGTCAGACCGCGCAGCTGGAGATCGTTGAACGTATCTGTGACAACGCCACCTGCACCGCCTTCGAAGACCGTCCGAGCGGCATGACCGGTGGCGACATGGCCCGCGCATTCCCGAGCCAGGACCAGACGACGAACCGGCCTATTCTGAGCTTCGAACTGAACCGGGATGCGGCGCAGCAGTTCGCGGTGATGACGCAGCGCATCTTCTCCACGAACAACACCGACAGCCCGGACCAGTTGGCGTTCGTGCTCGACGGCGACGTGCTCGTGTCGGCGGTCGTTAGCAGCCCCATCCTCTCGGGCAGCGGCATCATCCAGGGCAACTTCACCACGGAAGAGGTCCGGCAGCTCGCCATACAGGTCGAGTCCGGACGTCTGCCGGTGGACATCGAGGAGATATCGTCGAGCGTCGTGGCAGGCTCGCTCGGCGCGCAGTCGCTGGACGAGGCGCTCATCGCGGGCGGCGTCGGCCTGCTCCTCGTGCTCTTCTTCATGGCGGCCTACTACCGGGTTTCCGGAATCGTCGCCGGCATGGCGCTTGTCTGGTACATCCTCATCGTCCTCGCCCTCTTCAAGCTCATTCCGGTGACGCTCACGCTGGCCGGACTGGCCGGCTTCATCCTCTCCCTCGGTATGGCCGTTGACGCCAACATCCTCATCTTCGAGCGGTTGAAGGAGGAATTGCAGGTGGGCCGCACCGTCCAGTTGGCGATGCAGATTGGCTTTAACCGTGCATGGCCGTCCATCCGCGATGGAAACATCTCCACCATCCTCATCGCCCTCGTGCTCTTCTTCTTCGGCAGCGGCTCCGCCAACTCGGCCGTGACCGGCTTCGCAGTCTCGCTGCTCATCGGCGTGCTCACGAGCATGTTCACCGCCATCTTCATCAGCCGGAACCTGCTGGCCATCGTCGCCGCGACGTGGCTGCGGCGCTCGGCGCGGCTCTTCACTCCTGACGCTGGCAGGCGCGACCGCTCGGCGCCGGCGGGAGGAGGCGGCTGATGCGCGTCGCCAGCTTCCGCAAGTGGTTCTTCGGCATCTCGGCGCTGCTGGTACTGCTCTCCGCTGCATCGCTCATCTCGTTCCAGTTGAAGCCGGGCATCGACTTCACCGGCGGCGCGGCCATCACCGCCACCTACGAGACCGAGGTCTCGTCCTCTCGGGTCGTGGACGCGCTCACCCGCGTCGGCCAGACTGACGCCATCGTGCAGGGGGCGGGAGAGAGCACCTTCTTCATACGCCTCGGCATCCTGGAATTGGACAAGCGCGATGCCGCAGGGGTCGTGATTGAGCGCGGCGACGAGTCCCGGGTGCGGGACGCGCTGGCAGACGTCGGCCCCGTGGAGATCGGCTCGTTCGACTCGATATCAGGCATCATCGGCGCGGAGAACGTCCGCAACGCCACCATCGCCGTCATCGTGGCCTCGCTCGTCATCCTCATCTACGTGACATGGGCCTTCCGGCGCGTGCCGTCGCCGTTCCGCTACGGTGTTGCAGCCGTCATCGCGCTCGTGCACGACGTCTTCATCGTCCTCGGCGTCTTCTCGGTGCTGGGCGAGACGATCAACCTCGAGGTGAACGCCATGTTCATCACCGGGGTGCTCACCACCATCGGCTACAGCGTCAACGACACCATCGTCGTCTTCGACCGCCTGCGGGAGAATGTCGCCCGCTACGCCGGGGTGAGCACGCGCGAGCTCGTCAACCTGAGCGTCCGCGAGACGATAGCCCGCTCGCTGAACACGTCCATCACGCTCATCGTGGTCGTCGTCGCCCTGCTCCTCTTCGCCGGGCCGTCGATCCGTCCGCTGCTCTACGTGCTGCTCGCGGGCGTCACGGTAGGGACGTACAGTTCCATCTTCATTGCCAGCCTGCTCCTCGTCTCCTGGGACGAGGGCGAGATAGGCCGCTTCTGGCGCCGCGTCCGCTTCAAGCGCGCCCCCGCCTAATACCTCGTCATTCCCGCGAAGGCGGGAATCCAGGTGACCGGCAGGTCACACCTGCGCCAGCGCACACGGCCACACGGAGATGCCGAAGTGGCCGGTCGTGAGAGGTATCCGTTCGTGGTGAGCCTGTCGAACCACCCCCCTACGGCCGCAGCACCACCCGCCCCACAACCTCACGCCCCTTGACCGCCCGATAGCCGCGCATCACCGACTCCGCAGACAGCGGCAACTCCTCGTGCACCAGCGGCGACATCTGCCCGCTCGCCACCAACGACCGCGCACGCTCCACGTGCCGCTGCTCGACTCCCAGACTCCCCACGAGCGTTAGTTCGCGAAAGACCGCCTCGGCAGGCCCGAACGGCACCGGGTCCGGCGACGTCTGCCCCACGAGCGCGATGCGCCCACCATGCCGCATCGCTGTGACCAGCCGCCTCAGCGACGCCCCCGTCGTGTCGAGCGCGGCGTCTGCGCCAGTGTCGCCGGTCAGCGCCGCGACGACTTCCTCCCACGGCTCGTCGTCGAGCAGCACCGTGTCGAGCCACGGCTCACCCTCCAGCCGCTGCGCCTTCTCCGCCGACCCGGTGATGCCGATGACGCTCGCGCCGAGAGCATGCGCGGCCTGTGCCGCGTGCGCCCCAACGCCCCCGCTGACGCCGGTCACCACGAGCGTCTCGCCTCTCGTGACCCCGCACGCTTCCAGCGCCTTGAGCGCAACACCGACGGGCGAGGCGAGGAACGCGCCGCCCATCGCAGCCATGCCCTGCGGCAGCGGAATGAGCGACCCCGCAGGTGCGGTCAGCATCTCCGCGAAACCGCCGTCGCGCCGGTGTCCGAGGTCGCCGGGCATCACGACGACCTCAGTGTCCAGGAGGCTCTCCGGCACGCCTTCGCCGACGCCCCAGACCACCCCCGCAACCTCGTGTCCGAGCACGCGCGGGAGCGTGACGCCTCGCCGCAGCACTCCCTCCATGATGAGCGCGTCGTGGTGGGCGAAGCCGCACGCCGTCACCCGCAGCAGCGCCTCGCCCGGCGCGGGCTGCGGGTCGGGCAGGGTCGCGTCGCGCAGTCGTGGCTCCGGCCCTGCGGCGTCGAGGACGACAGATTTCATGCGGATACTCTACGGATACTCCGAACAAGTGGCGAGCCTGCACTGGAGCGCAGATGCGAGAGGAGAGGAGAGGGCGTTGGCTCCCTCCCCCTCGATGCTTGCTCCCTTCCCCCTTGATGGGGGAAGGCCAGGATGGGGGTGGTGCGGCGTGCCTGCACCCCGCGTACGAACGTGACATCTGCCCGTTGTGCGAACGAGGCGCCCGTTCGTACCCTGTATCTGGGCCGCGTACCCCAGCCCTGCACCCCCGGAAGACCCTGTTGCAGATCGTTGCATTCCCGTTGCTTTGGAGTGGCTTTCCGTCCGCATCCCCGATGCGGAGTGCAGCCCGATTGTTGCAAAGAAGGACTGGAATCACGAGAGAATTACGCCTGATGCAGCAGAAGCAACAGAAACCAGAAAACCCACCTTGGCGCAGGGGTGTACCGGCAGGGATGCGGGGGACAAAGCTTGTTGTGAGCATCCCTGACCGGACTTGGCGGCGGGTGTACGATGGGCGCGTAGAGGAGGCGCACCATGCACGTCGACGATTTCATCGAGGAACTTTGGACGTACGCGAACAGCTTCCCCATGCGGGAGCACCCGTGGTTCCGCGGCATCGCTGAGCACTGGTGGACGCGCGAACAGATTATCGCGGGCGAGGTGCAACACTACCTGCGCGTCCGCGAGAACCCGGTCTACTTCGGCTACATCGCGGCGCACGCGGCTGAGGAGCGCCTCCCCGGCCTCACCGAGGCCGTGCTGGAGAACTACATGGAGGAGCTCTCCGGCGAGCGCTCGCACGTCGACATCATGTTCCAGTTCCTGGAGGAGGGCGGCGTATCGCGAGAGGACGCTGACACCGCGCAACCGGCGCCCGGGACCCTCGCGGCGATCGAGATGATCCTCGGCCACTGCCAGCGCCGCTCGGCGCTGGAGGGCGTCGCGATGCTGGCCTTCGTGGAGAGCCAGCACGGCGGACCGGACGGTGCGGCGGCGTCCGCCTACCCGGCACTCGTCGGCCACTATGGCTTCTCCGAGTGGGCAGCGGAGACGTACCGCATCCATGCCGAGCAGGACGTGGGACACGGCCAGAGCCAGATCGACGTGATCAGGCGCTACGCGACGACGGACGAGGCCCAGGAGAAGATCCGGCGCGCGGTCCGCCTCGGGCTGACAGCGTGGAACCTGGAATACGACGGGCACGTGCAGGCGATGACTGGCCTCCGCGACCACTGGGACGGCGGCCACCCGCTCATCCACCAGAACCCGCCGATGCGTGTCCCGCTGTCATAGGCTGCTGCCTGAATGAACGAAGAGAGAGGCATCCGCAGCGTGGATTCAAAGGACAAGCAACTCGATGCCGCAAGCTTCGTCGGGCGGGCCGCCACGATGCTGGCCCTGGGGTTCTTCGTGGAGCGTGTCGGGACCGCGTATTTCGGTGTGGTGTGGGGCGCAGTGATCGCCATCGTAGTGATGCTGGCCATCCTCGCCGGGATACTGCTGTGGCCGCGGCTGAAGACCAAGGGCAGTGAAGAAGAGCAGGCCGAGAGTCCTGGCGAGGTCGCAGGCCCCTAGGAATGCTCTGAACAATTCGCCTGAAGGCCCGTCATTCCCGCGAAGGCGGGAATCTCGCCCCTGTCATGCCGAGCGGAGCCGAGGCATCTCTCGGGGGACGTCCGCTTATTCAGAGCATTCCTAGAACGGAAACTCGTCGGGCAGCGCAGACCGAAGCTCGGCGTACTCAGTGTCGCCGGCATACTCGTTGGCGATGCTCTCGAGGCGCTCCACGAGCTCCTCGACCGGCATCCGGAACACGCTCGAGACCATTCCCGTGGTCTCCTCGAAGTCTCCCCTTCAGTTCCGGTATCAGCCCCGCATCCGCTCCATGAGGTAGCGGTCTTCTTCGCGCATGCGCCCATTGTAGCCGCGGATGCGCAGCATGGAAGGCTACTCTTGCTGCGAGAAACCGGAATGTAAGCCCCGGTTCGCCATCTGCTACCCTGAGACACAGCTACGACGGGCTGCACAAACAGAACGAGGCACCGCATGCCCAGGATCGAGAATCCTGCCGTCGCGCGAGTATTCGACGGCTACCCGAAGCCTATGCGCGAGAAGATGATGCGTCTCCGGCAACTGGTGCTGGATACGGCATCGGAGACAGAGGGTGTCGGCGCGCTGGAGGAAACCCTGAAGTGGGGAGAACCCAGCTACCTCACTAAGGGAGGCAGCACGCTCAGGATAGATTGGAAGGACAGGGCACCGGGCCGATACGCGATGTACCTCAATTGCAACTCGTCACTGGTCGACACGTTCAGAAAGATCTATGGGGATGTGTTCACTTTCGAGGGAAACAGGGCCATCGTCTTTGGTGAGACCGACGAACTGCCGGTCAACGAACTGAAACACTGCATCCGGCTCGCTCTGACATATCATCGTGTGAAGCACCTACCGTTACTGGGCGCGTGATTACCCTGCCTAGTGCGAGAACCCCACCGGATGCGCCGTGATCAGTTCCGTGGCTGCAACCGGCCTCCCATCGCCATCCGCCATCACTGCCAGCCGCGTCAGCACCCGCCACTCCTGCCCCTCCCACCGCACCCGCAGTATCATGAACGCGTTCTCCACCAGCTCACCCGTCGGCTCATCGAACCCCACGGTGAACTCAAGCCGCACGCTCGCGCCTGACGCCAACAGTGGCTGCTCGCTCAACGGAACGGCCTCCGCCCGGAAACGCCCATGCGGCAGCCACGCCTCCAGTAGCTCAACGGGCGCATCCCCCTCGTTCCGCACCTCGAACGCAACACCCCACGCGCCTGCCCCGCCAGAGGCGCCGCCGGCTTGCAGAACAGTGATGCACGGGTTGGCCATGGGCTCAGGATATATCCCCCGGTGGTGCACGGTGGGTCGCGTGGGACAGACGATATTCGTAAGAAATCGCGCGAACCACCGCGTGAAACTGCACTGCGATGCCGTTGCTTGACCGGTCTACCCCTGCTCGGTAGTATCGCCGAGCGGGATACGCGCGTGACGCATCCCGAGGAGGAGGCTGGCGAATGGCGCACGTCGATTACAAGGATTTGAGGGACTATCTCGACGTTCTCGAGGAGAACGGCATGTTGAAGCACATCACCGCGCCGGTCGACCTCGACTACGAGATCGGAGGCATCGCGGCGCGAGGCCTCGACAAGGGCGGCGACAGCCTCGTGGGACTGCTCTTCGAGAACATCAATGGCTATCCCGGCAAACGGGTCGTCGCGAACATCCTCGCCAAGACGGAGCAGCTAGCGCTGGCCATCGGCGCCGAGCCGGACGATATGACGCTTTACGAACGCATCGGGGAGGCGCGGCAGAGTCCCATCGCCCCGGTGCAGGTGTCGGAAGCCGTCTGCCAGGAAGAGGTCATTACTGAGGAGGACGTGAATCTGCACGACTTGCCCATCCCGTGGTGGCACGAGGGCGATGCCGGACGCTATCTCGGCACGACCGCAGGAGTCACGACGATGGACCCTGAGACCGGATACATCAACCAGGGTCTCTATCGCTGCATGATCCTCGATGACAAGACGTTCTCCCTGCAGGCGCGTGGCGGCCACGAGATCGGTGAGAACCCCACGAAAACCGGCTACGGCGGGCAGTCCCACATCCTGATGAACGAGGCCAAGGGAAAGCCGACGCCGGTGGCGCTTGCCATTGGGATGGACCCGGCGCTCACCTACGCCGCGGGCGCGTTCGTGCACTCGGACGAGATAGAGCACGCCGAGTACGCCTTCGCGGGCGCGCTCAAGGGCGAGCCAATCGAGATTGTGAAGTGCCTCAACAGCGACCTGCTCGTCCCTGCCTACTCCGAGATGATCATCGAGGGCGAGATACTTCCCAACGAGCGCACCAACGAGGGCCCGCACGGCGAACACCAGGGCTTCTACACGGCTGTGGACAGCGTCTTCGTCGTGCATGTGAAGTCGATCTCGCACCGGAAGGACGCCATCCACTACGGCCTGATATGCCGCCAGCAGGAGGACTACCCCAAGTTCATGTACTCCGCCGGCATGCGTACGCGCCTGGAGGAGAAGGGCATCGGCGACCTGCTGGCGGACGTCTGGTGTCCGGACAGCACGGGAGGCGGGTTCGGCGTCGTGGCCATTATCGCTACTACGGCGAAGACTCCCGGCGACGTCGCCCGTATCAAGGAAGCGATAGACAGTCTCGCGGAGGAGCGCTACCTCGTGCGCAAGCCGCGCTGGACGATCGTTGTGGATGAGGATTGCGACACACGGGACTGGGCGGAGGTGATGTGGCGGGTCGCGCTCGGCGTCATGCCGGACGCCCACCTGAGCATCAGCGAACGGAACAACACGATATGGCACGAACCGCTGGAAGTGGAGTTCGACGCAGGCTCGTGCGTGTTCGTCGACGCGACGTTCAAGACGAAGCGCGGGTTCGACCGTCCCATCAACGCGTTGAGCAAAGACCTGAAGGCTCGCGTTGACGGACGCTGGAAAGAGCTGGGGCTCGAC
>DAOUHT010000158.1:0-7305 GCA_034428375.1 Dehalococcoidia bacterium
CCACTTCGGCCTGAGGCCAGCCGTCCATCACCTGTTCGACCAGTTCAGCGCGAGTCACCGGGGTCAAGCGTGCGTTACGATGGGTCATGAGAGGCCTCCTGTTACTGCTGGGTTTCGTTCACACAACAGCAACAGTGAGGCCTCTCACTTGTCAACAACCTCTATGGGAACTACACCTAGGTTCCGTCATTCCCGCACCTCCCTTCGTCATTCCCGCGAAGGCGGGAATCCAGGTGCCGAAGGCACGCAGCGTGGGTCCGCCTCTCTGGCCGGGGTAAGCACCGCCACACCCCTCACCGCGCGCGATAGCGCAACATCCCCCTTGGGCGTTACGCTAATGGGCGAAGGCTGACGCACATGATTACGCTCACGATAAACGGCGCGACCCACGAACTCGACGCGCCCATTACCATCGCCCAGTACCTCGACACGCTCGGCCTCGCCGGACGCTACGTCGCGGTCGCCCGCAACGGCGACGTACTGGAGCGCGGGACCTTCCCCACCGTCACGCTGGAGCACGGCGACCGCGTCGAGATTGTCCGCCCCGTCGGCGGTGGCTGACCCGCAGCCCTTCCCCTCTCCCTATCCTGTCCATCCTGTCCATCGATGTGAGTTGGCTCCCCTCAGCCGAGGCTCAGCACCGTTGCCCCGCCCACGATCATCACCACCGCCGTCGTCTTCAGACCCACCGTCTCCCGGTCGAGTGGTTCGTTGAGAACGTTCCAGAAGCGCGTGCTCAGCCCCACGCCGAGCATGAGCGTGAACAACGGACGTGACGCCGACAGAACGCTCACCGACGACACCTGCCCAAGGTCCAGCGCGATGATGAACGCCAGCGCAGCCAGCGGCGCAAGCAGCCCTTCCGCAAGCACCAGCATCGAGAACGTGTAGAGGTCCCGCGACGCGCTGGCGAACTGGCGCACCGTCCTGGGCCGTGCCGCCAGCAGGAAGATGGCCACGCTCATAGTCCCGGAGCGTATCGCCTGGATCGCCCACACATTCATCTCCCGTGTCGCCTGCTCGCTCACGACGAACGCCATCCCCAGCGAGAAGCTCCCGCCCAGCAGCAGGAAGAACGCACGCCCGCGCGCGAGGCGGAACAACCCCTGCTCCGGCCTCGCGGACACCAACACCGCTCCGAAGATCACCACCAGCACCGCCCCCCACTGCAGGAACGTCAACGCGTCGCCAAGGAAGAGCACGGCTACGACCGCCGCGAAAACCGGCGCCATCTGCTGCACTGGCACCGCGCGGGACATCTCCTCCAGCCGCAGAGCGTGGAAGAAGAGCGCGAGACCCAGGCCCCACAGCACGCCGCTCGCCATCGCCCATGGGACCCCGGAGCCGCCGTCGAACCCCACCAGTGGAATCACGAACGCGAAGTAGATGAGGGAGATGCTCGCCTGCATCACCCCGAAACCAACGTTGAAAGCGCCCGCGCTCGGGTAGAGGTTGGTGGTCAGCCGCTTGTCCAGCACCGTCACGACCGCGAACAGTATGGTGCTGGCGAGCGCCGCCGTAACCCAGGTCAATGCGCTACTCCGGTGAAGGGTCGGCCGCGGACGTGCTGGCGGAGCCATGCCTCGCTCTCACGCGACGGCGCCATCGGCCATGCTACCACGCCCATCCCCTACCCCGTGCCCTCATAGGGATGATGCCGGGAGGTGCCATTCCTCGGCTTCGCTCGGAATCTCTCGGGAGGCGCCTCGCCATCCACCAACGTCCCTCCAAGAGGCCTCCCCTCCCCCACCCCCGCTCATGGTGAGCCTGTCGAACCACCCCAACCCTATCCTGTGCATCCCGTCCATCCATGTGAAATACTCACCCCATGCGACAGCGTCCATTCGGCAGACTCGGCACGGCGAGCGCACTCACCCTCGGCGGAGGCGGCATCGCCGGCATATGGGGCGAGACCAACCGCGAGGAGTGCGTCGCCACCGTCCGCGAAGCCGTCGACTCCGGCATCGACCTGCTCGACCTCGCGCCCTCCTACGGCAACGGCGAGGCCGAAGAGGTCATCGGCGTGGCGTTCGACGGCGCGCTGCCCGAGGGCGTCCGCATCACCACCAAGTGCCGCGTCGGCGACACCCCGCCCGCCGAGGTCTACGACCACCTCTCGACCAGCCTCAACGGCAGCCTCGAACGCATGCGGCTCGACCACGTCGACATCATGTTCGTGCACAACGCCGTCACACTCGACAGTGAGGGGCACGAGCGCCTGACCCCCGCATCCGTCGTCGCCGAGGCCGTCGCGCCCGCGTTCGAGCGCCTCATCGCAGAGGGGCG
This sequence comes from Dehalococcoidia bacterium, assembly GCA_034428375.1. Taxonomy (GTDB): domain Bacteria; phylum Chloroflexota; class Dehalococcoidia; order Lucifugimonadales; family Australimonadaceae; genus Bin16. Next base: position 2,287 of record DAOUHT010000158.1, read on the forward strand.
CATCCGCCACTGGGGACTCACCGGCATCGGCGAGCCGGACGCCCTTATCGAGTTGCTGCACAACGGCCCGCGCCCGGACTACATTCAGTGCATCGCCAACCTGCTCGACTCCCCCGGCGGCCTGCTCCGCGGCGGCATCGCCGCCCGCCCGCGCGACATCATCGCCGCCGCCAACGCCAACGGCACAGCCGTCATGGGCATCCGCGCCGTCCAGGCTGGAGCGCTCACCGGCGCCATCGACCGCCCCCTGCCCGACGGCCACTCCGAGCTCGCTGACTACGACCGCGCCACCCCCTTCCGCGCCATCGCCGCCGAGACCGGCCGCTCCGCCGCCTGGCTCGCCCACTCCTACGCCCTCTCTATGGACGGCATCGGCACCGTCGTCCTCGGCGTCAAGAACCGCGACGAACTCCGCGAGTGCATCGACGCCGAGTCCGCCGCCCCCCTCGACCCCACCCTAATCGCCCGCATCGACGCCGCCGTAGGCCGCACCGGCTAGCCCCGTCGTTCCTGCGAAGGCAGGAACCTCGCAGCCCTGTGCAGGGAGTGGGGTTGTCATGCAGAGCGAAGCCCGTGCTTTAGCGCGCAGCATCCTCTCGGGAGACGCCCCACCCTACACCCACGTCGTCCCACCGCACCCCTCGTCGTTCCTGCGAAGGCAGGAACCTCGCCCCCCTGTGCCCTCGTCATTCCCGCTCCGGTGGGAATCCAACGCGCGACACCGCCCAGCGCGTGCGCTGGCAGCGCACGCGGTGGGGTGGGGTGGTGGGAGGTGCCGCCCCGAGCTAAGCCAACGATTCTCTCGCGCTCCCCCGCTCATGGTGAGCCTGTCGAACCACCCCGCCCCGTGCCTCCGTCGTTCCTGCGAAGGCAGGAACCCCGCAGCCTCGGGGTAGGTCTGTCGAATGGGTCCGCGTAACTGTTTAGCCCAGCGCCGGCTCGCCCCCGGCATCGTCGCTCCCAAGCTGCCCCGTCAGAACGATCCACGCGCACAACGCTCCCAGCGGCACCCATCCGAGGATGCCCACGTAGCTCACGAAGAGCCAGTTCTGCCCGCCCATGAACAGCAACAGCGTGAAGCCCCCGCCGATGCTGTTCGTGGCTGCGTGAGCCAGGCTGGGGGACCAGACGCTTCCCGTCCTTGCCCGCAGCCACCCGAAGATGATGGACAGCATGACCGCGCTGACGGTGAAGACGAGCATCCCGATTACCGGCTGGTCGGGAAAGTTGTAACCCCGCAGGTTGATCGGGAGATGCCAAAGCGCCCAGATGCAGCCGGTCGCAACGGCGGCCAGCAATGGCCGGTGAGCCAGGAGCCGGACCTGGAGATACCCACGCCAGCCGAACTCCTCGCCCCACAGGAGCGGCGTGGCGAACAACGCGGTGATGGAAAGCTGGACAACGAGAATGGCGATAATACCGGAGGGAAGAGAGGGCAGCGCGGTCCCCTCTGGCGCGAGTTCCGTCAACGCACGCTCCAACGTGAAGTCCGGGTCGCTGATGTCCAGGGCCACTGCAAGGAGCACGATCGTCGGCACCACCAGGAGCGGCAGGAGCCAACCGGCGGCGTAATGGCGCCATCGACTCCTGTTCAATCGCAGCCCTGCGTCCGCGAACCCCTCCCGCGTGACCCACTTCCTGACCACGACCGCCGCAACGGCTGGTGAGAAGGCTCCGGGGAGGATGGCGAGTTGGAAGAGTGGGTTGTCGGCTGACAGGCCTGCCCTTATGGCGGCCTCCCAGATGACCCACGCCATCCCGAAGGAGACCGTCAGGTACGCGATGATGCCTTTCTTGTCGTTGTCCAAGCCGGTCTCTCTGACGAGCCCCCTCAGTGCGCTCGCACGAACCCCAGCACCAGCCGGTTCCACGTCTCCGGCTCCTCCCAGTACGCCGAGTGTCCCGCGGCAGGCATGAGCGCGAATGCGCAGTCCGGGATGCGGTCGGCCATCGCCTGCATCCGGGGCGGTGCCGCATAGAGGTCTGCGCCGCCCGCGAGCATCAGCGTGGGCGTGCGTATCGTCTCCAGCAGGGCGAGCGTGAAGTCGTTGCGCATCCGCTCCCGCCGCGTCTCCTCCTGCTGGCTGACCCGCTCGATCTCGAGCCACCGGTCGACGCCGTCCGGGTTCGCCACCCGGTACGTCGGCCCTATCTCCCGGAACCACACCGGCAGCGATTGGAACTCCGGTATCCGTCCATACCTGCTGCCGAGCGCCGAGAACTCCGCGTCCCGCTGGATCGGACCTCCGCTGCACGCCACCACCAGGCTCGCGAGCCGCTCCGGGTGGGACACCGCATAGTCCATCGCGACGAACCCGCCCCCGCCGGTGCCAACGAGGTGAAAACGCGCGAGGCCCAGGTGCTCCACCAGTGCGTGCAGCTCGTCGCTCGCATAGGTCGTCTGCTCCGCGGTCGATGAGTCCCGCGACCGGCCCCAGCCCCTGCGGTCGTACCTGACGCACCGGTAACCGGCGTCAGCGAATGCAGGCACCTGGTACTCCCATGCCTCGGTGTTCCCCGTAAACGCATGGAGGAAGACGACCGGCGCACCATCGCCGCCCGCGTCTTCGTACCAGAGGCTCGCATCCGGAAGGTCCAGGTAGGCCATGAGCCAAGCGTACCACCCCATCGGCGCGGCGTGCCCAGCTCGGGCGATGCCTCGTGTAGGGGCATCCCTTGTGGGTGCCCTGTTCGCACGATGCCTGGTGTAGGGGCATCCCCTTGTGGGTGCCCTTTCGGTGGCTGCCCGGTGTAGGGGCATCCCCTTGTGGGTGCCCTTCGATGGCTGCCCACTCGGGACTGCCCCTGTCCCCCCATCCCACCCACCCATGTTGATTCCCTCTGTGACACGCGCCCCTTTCGCGGTCGCGGCAGGGACGCGTACGCTGGATGGTGACGGGATGCCCCGGTCGCGGAGGCCGGATTGCAGGAGTGGAATGTCTCAGAATGTCCCACAATGTCTCATGTAGAACGACAACGTCGCGCGGTACACGCCTGCATTCGAGGCATCGAGGAGTGGCCCGAGAAGGACACCGCCGGACACGAACCCCCAGGAGATGCCTCTGCTTGGGCTCGGCGTGACAGGTCCACCGCCTGGGCCGGGACACAGGAAGGGCTTGGGACTGCATGACATCAGAATGAGACCGCCAGAGAACGGAGAGCCAACGTGACCGATAACCTGTCGACCCTCAACATCAACCGCGACCGCATCGACGCCGACCTCAAGCGCATCGCGGAGTTCACCGACCCCGGCCTGCCCTACACCCGCCGGGCGTTCTCGCCGTACTACGAGGCCGCACGCGTCTGGCTCGCGGAGCGCTTTCGCGACGCCGGCCTCGACACCCGTGTCGACCCTGCGGGCAACCTCATCGGACGCCTGGGCGAGAGCAGCGGCCCCATCCTCATGCTCGGCTCGCACACGGACACCGTCGAGTCCGGCGGGCGCTTCGACGGCATCGTCGGCGTGCTCGGCGCGCTGGAGGTCGTCCGCTGTCTGCGCGAGTCCGGCGTCACACTCTCACGACCGCTGGAGCTCGTCGACTTCCTCTGCGAGGAGCCGTCCGTCGTCAACCTCAGCCCGCTCGGCAGTCGCATCATGGCCGGCGACGTGACCGCCGACATGGTCGCCCTGGCCACGACGCCCGACGGCGGCGCGCTCCCGGACGCCATCGTACGGCTCGGCGGCGACCCCTCTCGCCTCCACGAGGCGCGGCGGAAGCCCGGCGACATCTTCGGCTACCTCGAGATGCACATCGAGCAGGGCCCCGTGCTGGAGCGCGCGGGCATGGAGGTCGGCGTCGTCAGCATCATCGCTGCCCCATGCCGCGCCGTCGTCTCGCTCACCGGCGTCGCAGATCACGCGGGCGCAACCGCCATGCCGGACCGTCGCGACGCCCTCGCCGGCGCAGCCGAGCTCACGCTCGCTGTCGAGCGCACCGTCAGCACGCCGGACATCGTGCAGGAGAGCGTCGGCACAGTCGGCTTCCTCCGTGTCAGCCCCAACATGGTCAACGTCATACCGGGCCGCGTCGACCTCACCGTCGAGGTGCGCAGCACCCAGACCGAGGCGCTCCTGTGGGCGCGTGAGGAGATCGAGCGCTCGCTCCGCGAGATTGCGGACCGCCGCGGGCTCGGCGCAACGCTGGAATGGCAGCATTTGGAGGAACCCGTAACCATACCCCTCGGGATGCAGGACATCGTTGCGGAATCCGCCGAGAGCCTCCGGCTGCGGACCCTCCGCCTGCCGAGCCGCGCCTCCCACGACGCCGCCCGTCTCGCTCCCGTCGCTCCTGTGGGGATGGTGTTCATCCCCTGCCTGGACGGGCGCAGTCACTGCCCGGAGGAATGGGCCGAGCTGGACGATATCGTTACCGGCGCGCAGGTGCTCGCGGGAGCGTTGCTCAGGCTCGATGCCCAGTCCTGACAAGACGTTAATCTGGGCTGCACAGATTCGTAACCAAAATGCTTGATTCCGCCATAGCGGTGTCGTATACTGTCACCGTCGGCTGAATCGTGGCGCCACCAGAGGACTGCCGGAAACCAAGATTAGAGCACGCGCACGGTGAAAGGATAGAGGTAGGAGAGATGTTTCGACTGATAACAGGACTGTACCGCGCGATGGAACAGGGAGCTGTCTTGGCGCTCATCGCAGAGCGCCATGCCACCAACCCTGCCACGATGGCCGACGCGATCCGCGCACTGTACTCCCCGCGAGAGCTGGTCGCGGAGCCGGTAACGCTCACCCCCGCCGTCGAGGCCGAGGAGCTGGTGGCCGCGTAGGCCCCCACGCCCCACGGGTGACGTTCAGATAAGGAAGGAGGGCGAGATGATTCTACTCAGGGCATGTGCCAACTGCGGCGGCGACGTTCAGTGCCGCAAGGAATTCGATGGCATCGAGTGCCGCTGCCTCCAGTGCAGCCGCGCGCTCGACCTGAAGACTGCCGCCGCCCTCATCATGGAGCAGCGCAAGACCGCTGCCTGACCCGGCACGCACATACCGGAAACCAGGAGAGCCGGGGC
>DAOUHT010000159.1:0-6069 GCA_034428375.1 Dehalococcoidia bacterium
AGCGGACAGCGGGCGCTAGCGGGACCTGCCCGCCTGCATGGCGCCGTTGTTGATGGGCTCGTTGATGTAGACGTCGCCGTTGCGGATCTTCAGGTTGAACCCGCAGTCCGGGTTGGTGCAGACCCATGCCTTGTAATGGATGGGCGCACCCTGGCTTCCGAAGTCCGAGAGCGGAACGAGGTCACCTTCGTTACATGCCTGGCATGCGGGCAGTGCTGTTTCCACCATCATCCACCTCCTCCGTTCGTATGGCCGACCCGCGGTGTACCCCGGGCGTACAGCGCGAACGATGGTAGCACACCCGCACGACGCCTGTTGGCGGCCTCGTGTCGCGGCAGGGGGATGCTATACTCACAGGCGTCGGTGGACGGGGCGGTTAGCTCAGTTGGTTAGAGCGTCGCGTTGACATCGCGGAGGCCAGAGGTTCGAGTCCTCTACCGCCCACCACGCTCTCTTGCGCTCGGTCCACCCCCATCCGCGCGTGCAGGGTACGCGCATCTTCCCCCCATCAAAGGGGAAGGAATCCTGCAGCACAGGACCGTCCTCACCCGCCGTAGACCGCGGTGATGGGACCGGAGTCGACGACGCTCTCGACGCGGAACGCTTCGGGGATGACGTCGGCGCTCTTCCAGAAGTCGACGAGCATGCGCATGCCCTTGGTGGCGGGGTCGGGGAAGTCGCGGAAGCCTGCGTGCGTGACGTCGTAGGTCTCCTCCGCGATGGTGCGGGTGGTCTCGCCGTACTTCTCGTGGACGGCGACGCCGAAGTCCCGGTCCCGCTTGTAGCGTCGCTGCCCCTCGAGGTAGCCGCGCAGGAAGCGCTGCACGAGTTCCCGCTCGGACTCGATCAGCGACCGCGGCACTGCGATGCCGCCGATGGCGAAGTTCAGGCCCATCTCCGCGTAGTCGTACAACCACGGGCACCCGTCGTGCTTCGCCTGCACGGCAGTGGGTGGCGAGAGGGGCGTCGCGGCGACCTCACCGTTCAGCACAGCTCGCAGGCGGGACTGGCTGCCGCCAACGGCGCGGAGCTCGCTGGGCTGGCCGAGGACGCGGTCCATCGTCAGCTGTCCGAGGAAATCGGTCAGGTCGCCGGGGTGGCTCATGCCCAGGGGTTGGCCGCGGAGCGCATCGACCGTCATGCCGGGAGCGCCGACGAGGAACTGCTGGTTGACACCGCCTGCGAGGAAGACGAGGTCTGCCCTGCCCTCCGCTGCCGCGAGCACCAGCGCGGGAGCGGCGAGATTGCCGAAGACGATGGCGCCCGATGCCAGCCCGGCCACGACCGCGTGCGCGTCGCCCATCTTGGCGAGGGTAACGTCGAAGCCCTGGTCGAGCATCGCACCGGACTCCAGCGCGGCAGCCAGGGGCGTGACGCCCTGTCCTTCGCTGGCGTATCCGCAGGGAAGAGGCGTGCTCATGCGGGTGAAGATAGTCCGGCAGACCAGGGCCGCGCAACCACGCGTGACTCCGGAGACTCATCCGTTGCTCATCCGAAACATGTCGTTACAAGGAAGATGGCAGGCGGATATACTCCCGCTCGGTGAGAGGGACGCTTCGATTGTCGAAGGATGTTCGGAGGAACATCGCCTCAAATCGTAGATGACCATCCCGGAAGAGGAGGTTTCCGTTGCTGGCGCAAGAGGCTAACGAACGACTGACACAGGTAGGACCGGGGACGCCTATGGGGACGCTGCTCCGTCGCTATTGGTTCCCGGTGGCAGCCACTTCCGAACTGGAAGAGCATCCCACCAAAGGCGTCCGCCTTCTGGGGGAGGACCTCGTCCTCTACAAGGACAGGAGCGGGACCTACGGGCTGCTCGACTGGGCGTGTGCGCATCGCCGCCTGAACCTGCTCTACGGCATTCCCGAGGAGAAGGGGCTCCGTTGCCCCTACCATGGATGGCTGTACGACGAAACAGGCCAGTGCCTGGAGCAGCCCGCTGAATTCTCGGACAGCACTTTCAAGGAGAAGGTCAAGCTGACCTCCTACCCGGTGGCGCAGCTTGGAGGGTTGCTGTTTGCCTACCTTGGCCCTCAACCCGTGCCGCTCGTCCCGCGTTGGGAGCCCATGGTGAGAGAGAACACGGCCAGGGATGTAGGCTGGGCTATCGTCCCCTGCAACTGGTTGCAGATCATGGAGAACTCGATGGACCCAACCCACACGGAGTGGCTCCATCGCTATTTCTCGCACTATGCCATCGAGCGGCTTGGCAAGGGGAAGGACGACCCCAGTTTCTGGCGAAAGGCGCCGCCCGTCATCCCGCACGTGAAGATTGGGTTCGACATCTTCGACCACGGCATCATCAAGCGCAGGGTGCTGCAGGGCGACACGGAAGACCACCCCAACTGGAAGTACGGCCACCCCATCGTGTTCCCCAACATGCTGCACGATCGTGGAGGCAACGGCTTTCAGATACGTGTTCCGATGGACGATACGCACACGTTGTACCTCTGGTACCAGTGTCACGACGCTGACCCCGGCGACCCTCGGCAGCGTGATGAAGAGGTGCCGACCTACACGGTGCCTCTCCCCGGCGTGGACACACTGGGCAGGCCCATCTGGTCGCTGCTCGACCATAATGCGGGTCAGGACAACATGGCCTGGATGTCGCAGGGCCCGATCTCGCAGCGCTGGCTCGAGAAGCTCGGCGAGTCGGACCGAGGATTGATCATCTACCGTCGGCTCCTGGACCAGCAGATCAACGTTGCGGAGGATGGCGGAGACCCCATGAACGTATTCCGCGATCCCGCTACGAACGTGTCGGTCTCATTGCCGTCGGAAGGGCAGGCGGAAGATAAGTCCTGGCAGGCCGGGCTTCACCGGCCGAACGCCGTGAGCACGGGTTCCACGGGCAAGTACAGCGTCATCAACCGGCAGGTGGCCCAGCGCAAAGGCGTTGTCGTGGCGGAGAAGCCGGAGAGCGCTCCGATCCCCGCCAGGGCAGGTACGCATCTGGTGGGCTGAGCTCCGGCGGGAAGGCGTCCGGGCCGCTTGTAGAATAGTTTCGGGACTTCCGGATGAAGCGCAGACAGGCAAGGCTCCGGCGGCTATCGCGGAGTTGCCCATCGCCTCATTCGTCCTGCTGCTGATGTGGGGGTACGTCGCCGGCATGATCTTCCTCTACGGCGCGGCACTGACGAGGGCTGCAAGCGAGCTCCGGCCACCGGAGACACCGTCCCGGTAGGGAGCCACAGGGGACGACGGGGAAGAGGCGGGGGTTGTGGCAACGGGGCACGCGCGTAGTAAAGTTGCGTGAGTCTCAACGAGACGCCTGTCTGCTGGGAGGCGCGCACTGGCCACGGCAACGCAGAATCCCCGGTACGAGGCCCACGAGAACCCGCCTTGGCGGACCTCGCTTGGATTCGGCCTCCAGTTCAGCATGATTGCGTCTGCCACGCTGCTGGTGACGCCGGTCATCGTGGCGAATGCGTCGGACAGAGGCGAGCCGTACGTGACGTGGATGGTCTTCGCCTCGCTGCTTGTAGTGGGCCTCTCCACGCTCGTGCAGGTGCGCCGACTGGGTCCTGTGGGCGCAGGCGCGGTGATGCCGTTCTTCACGGCCGCCTTCGCCATCCCGTTCTGCATCACGGCGGTGGTGGACGGCGGTCCGGCGACGCTGACGACGTTGGTGCTCGCCTCGGCGGCGTTCCAGTTCATCGTCGCCCGGTGGCTGTTCATCCTGCGGCGGCTCGTCACGCCCGTCGTGAGCGGCACGGTGATGATGATCCTCTCCATCACGCTGGCGTCGGTCGTGTTCGACCTGCTGGACGGCGCGTCGCGGGAGGAGCCGACCGCCGCGCCGCTGACCGCGCTGGCGACGCTTGCGGTGGTCGCGGCGCTCACGTTGCGCGGCTCGGCGTTATGGCGGCTCTGGGCGCCGATGATCGGCATAGCGGTAGGCTGTGTGGTCGCTGCGGCGTTCGGCATCTACGACACCAGCCGGATCACGCAGTCCGCCTGGGTGGGGCTCCCCTCCGAGGCGCCGGGGCTGGCGCTGGACCTCGGAGTCGATTTCTGGACGCTTCTGCCGGCATTCCTGTTCCTGGGCGTCATCATCTCCATCCAGGTCAACGGAGAGGCGATAACGCATCAGCGCATCTCCCAGCGCGAGGTCAAGGCGGTCGATTTCCGGCAGGTGCAGGGAGCGCTGGCCGGCGGGGGCGTGAGCAATCTGCTGGCGGGCCTCGCCGGGGCGGTGCCGAACGCGATGAATCCGGGCATCACTCCCTTCATCCAGGTCACCGGCATCGCTTCGCGCAGGATGGGCTACGTCATAGGCGCCACCTTCATCGCCGTGGCGTTCCTGCCGAAGGTGTCCGGGCTGCTCAGCAGTCTGCCTGGGCCGGTAATGACGGGCTACCTCATCGTCGTCACCGGCACGCTGTTCGTGGACGGCGCACTGACGGTGATCAACTCCGAACGGAACCGTCAGAAGCTCATCGTGGCGGGCATCTCCTTCTGGATAGCCGCCGCGTTCCAGTTCGACCTCTTCACGCTGCCGAACCTCACCCCGGTGCTGGGGGCGCTGGTGAAGAGCGGGATCACTACCGGAGGCGTCGCCGCCATCGTGATGATCCTGTTCCTGGAGTTCACCAAGAAACGGCGGATGCGCTTCGAGTCGAAACTCGATGCCGAAGTGCTGCCGGATCTCTTCGCGTTCACGGAGCGGTTCGCCGAGAGCAGGGGATGGGACCAACCGATGAAAGAGCGACTGAGCGCGGTTGCGGAGGAGACGCTGCTTACCCTCGCCCCGCTCGACCTGTCCCTGGACCTGACGGACGAGGACGACGGCCACGAGATGCGACGGCTGGTGGTGCTGGCGTCCAGCGAAGGACCGATAGCGGACCTGGAGTTCATCGGCGGTGGGGACGAAGAGAACATGGAGGACCGCATCCGGCAACTGCAGCAGCACGACGAGGAGACCGTGTCGGAGAACGAGATATCGCTGCGCCTGTTGCGGCGCTACGCCTCGTCCGTGCGGCACCAGCAGTTCCTCGGTACGGACATCATCACGGTGCGCGTCGGCCCTCCGGGAACGCGGTAGGTGGGACTGTGCCGGCTCGGGGTTGCTCAGGCGATGCATCCATAGGTTCAGAAGGTTCCCTGCAAAGGTAACCCCGCATACACTGTGCGCACTTCGACCGAGGAGGCCTCGCCATGAGCACCTCATCCGCGCAGAAAGTGCTTTGCGTCCTCTACGATGATCCGGTAGCCGGATTCCCTCCCGCCTACGCTCGTGCCGAGATACCCACGCTCACGCATTACCCGGACGGCCAAACGCTGCCTTCGCCAACCGCCAGAGACTTCACCCCCGGCCAACTGCTGGGGTCTGTTTCGGGCGGACTCGGCTTGGAGCCGTTCCTGATCGAGCGTGGGCACCGCTTCGTCGTGACCTCGGACAAGGACGGCCCCGACTCCGTCTTCGAGCGAGAGCTGCCGGACGCGGACATCGTCATCTCGCAGCCCTTCTGGCCCGCCTACCTGACCGCCGAACGCATCGAGAAGGCGCCCCGGCTCAAGATTGCCATCACGGCCGGCATCGGGTCCGACCACGTTGACCTCAGCGCGGCCATCGACAGGGGCATCACGGTCTGCGAGGTGACGTGGTGCAACAGCATCAGTGTCGCGGAGCACGCGGTGATGCAGATGCTGGCTCTGGTGAGGGACTACATCCCACAGTACGGCTGGGTGGTGAGGGGCGGCTGGAACATCGCCGATGCGGCGTCCCGCTCGTACGACATCGAGGGGATGGCCGTGGGCGTCGTGGCAGCTGGGAGGATAGGGCTCGCCGTGCTGAAGCGGATGAAGCCGTTCGACGTGAACCTCCACTACACGGACAGGCACCGGCTCCCCGCCGACGTTGAGCAGGAGTTGGGCCTGACTTTCCACGAGAACGTCGAGTCGCTCGTCAGCGTCTGCGACGTGGTCAGCATCCACTGTCCACTGCACCCGGAGACCGAGCACATGTTCAACGACGTGCTCATCGGCAGGATGAAGCGCGGGTCGTACATCGTGAACACGGCCCGCGGGAAGATCTGCGACCGCGACGCCATCGTCAGGGCGCTG
>DAOUHT010000160.1:0-17219 GCA_034428375.1 Dehalococcoidia bacterium
CGGTCGAACGCACCGAGGTAAAGGTAACCCCCCGCCAGCACGGGCGGCGCGACGATTGCTCCGCCCAATTCAGCAGGCCTGTCCCATACGAGCCTGCAGTCAGCTATGGAGACCGCGTGAACCCGCTTGCTCAGGTCGCCGAAATAGGCGATCCCGTTGTGGATGACGGGTGTCGTCCAGAGCTGTCCCACCGGAGGTTCGTTCCGCGCCGGGTAGCGGCACTCCTCAACGAAGCTCGAGGCTCCGAGCACGTACAGCCTGCCCGCTCCGGCGTCCTCCGCCGCGGCCACAACGAGCGAGTCGTTGTGCGGCACGACCGACCCCGCGATACCCTTGGCCAGGTCGTTGCCGGGTATCTCGAATATGCGCGCGTCGCCGAGACTGGCCGCGTCGAGCGAGAGCACGACGCCGTTGTACGTTCCTGCATAGATACGACCGCCGTCGATGACCGGAGTGCCGTACAACGCGGGGAAGCCCTGCTCCTGGTCCGGCTGCGGGACCTGGTAGGGCGCGATCCTGGCGAGCCCGGCATCCAGCGAGAGTTGGATGAGGCGCCCTTCACGCGTGCCCACGAAGACCGAGTCGCCGGCGACCGCTACGCCCGACCAGCTCTGTGTCGCCGCGTTCCTGCTCTGTGCGCAGCCAGCCAGCACGACGGCCAGAACGATGGCCATGAGCAGTACGAGCGCGGGAGAGAGCCCCGTGCGTCCGGGGTAGGCGCCGGTCTGGTTCAACCTATGCATCCTTCTGGGAGCATCCGCCGGTGAGCGGGAGCTCCGGTGTAACCGGAGACGGCCTATGCGAGGCCGGTTCCGGCGTTCTCGTCCACTGTAGTGTGCCTCAAGGGCACAGGGTCGTAGCCGCTGCTGCCCCAGGGAGCGCAGCGGGCGAGCCGCTTCAGCATGAGCCATCCGCCCTTCAGCGTGCCGTGTACGGTGATCGCTTCCTGGGCGTAGTGGGAGCACGTTGGCTCGTACCGGCAAGACGATGGCCAGTAGGGAGACAGCACACGCTGGTACGCGGTTATCAGTCCTATCGCCACCCTATGCATCAGAACCCGCTTCCGTACTCTGCTCGGCATCCCCCGGTGCGAGCAGGTGCAGCCTTCGTGCGAGCGACGCCGTTGCTGCCTGCAACGCATCGAACGATGCTTCCGGTGTGCTCTGGCGTGCGATGAGCAACACGTCCCAGCCATCCTGGAAGGGCAGTGCTCGAACGGCTTCGCGCAGCCTGCGGCGCACCCGGTTGCGGGTAACGGACAACGGTGCGGAGCGCTTGCTGACAACGAAGCCGAAGCGGGCGTGGGGGAGCGAGTTGGGCATCGCGCGCATGACCAGCAGCGGGTGCGCCCGCGATGCGCCGTGCTCGCGCAACGCCTGAAAATCGCGCTGGCGGCGAAGCCGCTGCGCGGGACTGAAACCCTGCCCCGTCATGGGGAGACGAATCTCGCAAGGCGGTCCTTAGACTGCGAGACGGTGGCGACCCTTCAGGCGTCGTGCGCTCAGCACCCTGCGGCCGCCCGGCGTGTGCATGCGCGCCATGAACCCGTGACGCCGCTGGCGGCGTCGCTTCTTCGGTTGCCATGTACGCTTGGGCACGTCTCTGCGCTCTCTGAGGTTTGGGCGAAACGCCCGAAGAGAAAGTATAGCCCCGCACCCGCCGAGTGTCAAAGATGGCGGAGGTGACTGGCTTTGCTTATCATGCCCGCGCGGCGGGGAATCGAGAGCGGCGCGACATGCTTCTCCGCCGGGCGCAGGGACACCCGCGCCTATACCTACGAGGAGGGATCGCCATGACGACGGTTGACCCTGATGCCGATATCCTGCGAGCAGTTGAACCGGACCCCGATACGCTCGAACAGATGGAGCTAGAAGACCCGTACCGCGCCTGGCTTGCGCGGGAGGGAGTGAGGGTCATCGACGAGTACGCGTTCGAGGACCTTGCGAAAGTGGAACTCGGGCCGTGGGAGCGAAAGGGCGGCATGGGGGCCGCGCTCAACATCCCGTACCCGGTACTCATCAACGACGCTCAACTCGTCGAGATCAGGCCAGGCGGCTCGTCGGAACCGGAGCACCACCTCTACGAGGAGATCGTCTACATCGTCAGCGGACGGGGGGCGACGAGTGTGTGGGTCGGCAACGGCCCGAAGCGGACGTTCGAGTGGAAGCAGGGTAGCCTGTTCGCGATACCGCTCAACGCCTGGTACCAGCTTTTCAACGGCAGCGGCACGGAGCCGGCGCGCTACCTCTCCGTCACCACCGCCCCGCCGACGATGCGGCTGTTCAAGGACGACGACTTCATCTTCAACAACGACTTCGTCTTCTCGAAGCGGTTCAAGGGCGAGGACGACTTTTTCAGCGGCAACGGGACGCTGTACAAGGGGCGCGTCTGGGACGCCAGCTTCATCCCGAACGTGCCGGACATGCCGCTCTACTCGTGGGTGGAGCGCGGCGCGGGCGGCATCAACGCGCTGTTCGAGATGGCCGGCAACGCCATGAAGGGCCACGTGTCCGAGTTCCCGGTCGGCACATACAAGAAGGGGCACCGGCACGGACCGGGCGCGCACCTGCTCATCCTCAGCGGCGACGCAGGCTACTCGCTCCTCTGGCACGAGGAGGACATGTCTGACATGGTGAAGGCGGACTGGCAGTACGGCTCGATGGTCGTGGTGCCGAGCGACGCCTGCTACCACCAGCACTTCAACACGGGCACGCGGCGGGCGCGGTATATGGCGCTCGGCTACGGCTCCGGCGGCACCGCGGCGGGGCTGCACACGCCGTTCGCGGGCTCCGGTCTGGGCGACGTGAGCCAGAAGCAGGGCGGCATGCAGGTGGAGTACGAGGACGAGAACCCGTTGGTGCTCGACCTGTTCGAGGAGGAGTGCCTGAAGCGCGGCGCGAGGCCGGACATGCGGCGCTATTTCCCCGGCAGGACCGAGTTCAAGGTGAAGCTGCCCGACTAGCGGCAGACGTACCGGGAGGACGCGAGACAGGCGGGTGAGAGCCCGCCTGTCTTCATGTCTGCTACAGGGAAAGCTCGTCCAGCGGGGGCTCCGGCATCCCCTTGCTCCAGGTGGGGTCGCGGAGCTCGAGCCGGTTGCCGGTGGGGTCGAAGAAGTAGAGCTCACGCCCGGTGAAGTGGCCCTGCGCCCGGTAGACGAGGCTGTCCACCTTCACGTTCTTCTCGCGGAAGAGCTTGCACGCCTGCTCCAGCACCTCGGGGGTGACAGTGAAGGAGTGGTGCACGCCCGGCGGGGAGCCGTTGACCGGCGTCTTCTGCGCACAGAGCAGGATGTTGGTGTCGCCGGTGCTGAAGCACGACATCGTGTTGTTGCCGAGCCGCCCCTTCGACTCTAGGCCAAGGAGGCCGCCGTAGAACTCCTCCGCCTCGTCCAGGTTGTTCACGGGGATCGACCAGTGGGTCATACCTTGCACGCCTAGTCCTGCCATGACTTTTCCTCCTCTCGTCGTCTGCTGCGTGGCCAAAAGGGGCGGAATCACCCCCCCATCCTATCCTTCCCCCATCGAGGGGGAAGGGATCAGGCGTGGTAGTCGCCGTGGGTGCCGCCGGTCTTCTCGACGAGCCGCACGCCCTCGATGGTCATGCCGCGGTCGACGGCCTTGCACATGTCGTAGATCGTGAGCGCGGCGACGGAGACGGCGGTGAGCGCCTCCATCTCGACGCCCGTCTTGGCCGTCGTGCGTGCCTGCGCGGTGATGCGGACTCGGGCGACATCCGCGCCCGGATCTGCCTCGAAGTCGACCGATACGTGGCTGAGGGGCACCTGGTGTGCGAGCGGGATGAGCTCCCACGTGTGCTTCGCGGCGTTGATGCCCGCGATGCGCGCGACCGTGAAGACGTCGCCCTTCTCCGCGCGGCCCTCGACGATGAGCGACAGCGTCTCGGGACGCATCGCGACCGCGCCTGCTGCTACCGCGGTGCGCGCCGAGTCCGGCTTGCTGCCCACGTCCACCATGCGGGCGTTGCCGTGGGGGTCTATGTGTGTGAGCGCGCCCTCGGCGGGAGCGTCGCTCGCACTCGGAGCGGGGGAAACGCTCACCCCAGGCCTCTCCCAAGGGGAGAGGGGGCCAGAGGAGGTGGCTCCGGCAGGAGCGGAAGTGTTACCGGCAAAGCCCTGCATGGCCCGGACGGCGAGACGGTCGGCCTCCTCGTTCTGGGGGTGCCCCGCGTGGCCACGCACCCAGCGGAAGTCGACGTTGCGCTTCGCCACGGCGAGGTCCAACTGCTCCCAAAGGTCGCGGTTCACGTTGCGCTTCCAGCCCTTTGTCATCGTCTTGACGAGGTACTCGCTGTCGGAATGGACGACGGCGGTTGCGCCGGGCGGCGCGGCCTCAAGCCCCTTGATGGCGGCCATGATCTCCATGCGGTTGTTTGTCGTGGAGCGTTCGCCGCCGGAGAGGCGAGTCGTCTCGCCGTCGTGCTCGATGACGGCGCCCCACCCGCCGGGGCCGGGGTTGCCCGAGCAGGAGCCGTCCGTGTAGATGTCGAACGTTGCCGGCATTGTCATCAGCCGCCTATCTGGAACATCTCGATCTTGCGCGTCTCGCTGGCCTGCAGGGAGGCGCGGAGCTCGGAGTAGCGGTCGGTGCGGGCGCGCCAGATGTTGGCGATGCGCTCGCGGAGCTCGTCGTCGGGCTCGCCGGAGCGGAGCGGCGACTTCAGGTCGGTGCCGCCGGTGGCGAAGAGGCATGTCACGACCTCGCCCTGCGGCGTGATGCGGACGCGGTTGCAGTCGCCGCAGAACGGCTGCGTGACCGACGAGATGAAGCCGAGCTCGCCGTCGCCGTCGAGGAAGCGCCAGCGCTCGGCGACCTCGCCGCGGTAGTTCGGCGCGAGCGGCTCGATGGGGAAGACGGCGTTCACCTGCTCGACGAGTTCCGCCGACGGCACGACCTTGTCGCGCTGCCAGGCGTTGAGCGTGCCGACGTCCATGAACTCGATGAAGCGCACGATGTGTCCGGTGCCCTTGAAGTGGCGCACCATGTCCAGCACTGTGTGATCGTTCACGCCGCGCTCGACGACGGCGTTGATCTTGATGGGGTCGAAGCCCGCGCGCTCGGCGGCGGCGATGCCGTCCAGCACCGCGTCTGGCGTGTAGCCCTTGCCGTTCATCACGCCGAATATCGCCGGGTCGAGCGTGTCGAGACTCACGGTGACGCGGCGCAGGCCCGCGCTTCTGAGGGCGTCCGCCTGCTCCGCGAGCAGATAGCCGTTCGTCGTGAGCGTTAGGTCGTCGATGCCTTCGATGGCGGCGAGCATCGATACGAGCTGGTCGAGGCCCTGCCGCACGAGCGGCTCGCCGCCGGTGATGCGGACCTTGCTGACACCGAGGTCGACGAAGAGGCGGGTGAGGCGGGCGGTCTCCTCGTAGGAGAGGATGGCCTCACGGGGGAGGAAGTGATAGCGCTCGCCGTACACCTCGGCGGGCATGCAGTAGGTGCAACGGAAGTTGCAGCGGTCGGTGACGGAGATGCGGAGGTCGCGCACCGGCCTGCCGAGCATGTCGGTGATCTGCGCGGTCACGATGCGGCCCCTTCCAGCGCGCGTTCTCGGAGGAGGTCGGCCATACGGCGTGTGGCCTGCCCCCGGTGGCTGACGGCGTCCTTCTCGGCAGGGTCCAACTGGGCCATCGTCCTGCCGAAGCGCGGGACGTAGAAGATGGGGTCGTAGCCGAAGCCGTTCTCTCCGACGGGCGCGTAAGCGGCCCGGCCCTCGCATGCGCCGTCGACGACCTCTTCGGAGCCGTCCGGCCTCGCAAGTACGAGGACGACGCGGTAGCGGCAGGTGCGCTGACTCTCAGGCACCCCTGCAATCTCGTCGAGCAGCAGTTGCGTGCGGTCCGCGTCGTCCAGGCCGTCGCCGCCGTAGCGCGCCGAGCGCACGCCCGGGCGACCGCCGAGCGCGTCGACCTCGATGCCGGAGTCGTCCGCGAGCGACGGCAGGCCGCTTGCGGCGCAGAATGCCCGCGCCTTGAGCCGTGCGTTCTCCTCGAACGTCTCGCCGGTCTCCTCCACCTCGATCTCGATGCCGGCGTCGGCGGGCGTGAGCAGCGTCACGTCCGCTTCGCCGAGTATCCGGCGGAGCTCGGTCACCTTATGAGCGTTGTTCGTACCGATGAGCAGAGTCTCTCGCGCCATATCCGGATTCTACACCTCAGGACTCACAGGGATGGACAGGATGCACGGGATGGGGCGGGCAGTCGTCACTCCGGCGGGGCTGGAACGCCCCAGTCCTGTGGGTCCGGCGTCCCCGTGTTCAACCGGCCGCTTTAACTGTCGACGCTCAGGAGTGCATGCAGGGCGGATTCCGCTCATTGAACAGTTGATCGACAAGGCCGTGGCCTGCTTCCGCGTTCTTCTGTTCAACTTCCGCATAGAGAAAGGGGTGTGCACACTGCAGCTCATTGAACGCACCTGTGGCTGGGCCGTGAGCCATACCGGGGTCTATGGGTGCTGCCGGTATGACGGTCATGCGACCAGCGTACGCGGACGGGGGGTGACGGCGGAAGGGGCGGGTGTCGCGCGTCACCCTGTCATTGCTTGATAACCGTGGCTGTGCTATCAACGTGGCATGACGACTTCGTACGCTGCGGGCAAGCCCGAGCGTACGTGTAAGTTGGAGGGGGCAAACTCGATGAACTCTGATGCGGAGGCACTGTCCTTGGCACAGACAGGGCTGCGACACGTTGAGGATGCGATTGTCGAACTGTTGCAGCACAATCCGCAAGGCCTGCGGAATGTTGAGGTTGCAGACATGCTAGGACTGCGTTCGATCCATCGAGGCGGTCAACGCAACTATTTGACCTATTCAGTGCTCGGTAGATTAGTTAATCAAGGCAGAATTTCATGGGACTCAGAGTCGAAACTGTACAACTCGTTAGATGCCGATAATACCATCAGAGCACTAGCGGAAGAAGGTCTCAGTCGGATTGAGGAGGCCATCCTTGAGTTGCTACAACGCAATCCACAGGGTCTGAGGAATGTGCAGGTTGCCGATATGCTGCATCTCCACTCTTCAGTTCGTGGCGGTCGCAGGAACTACTTGACCTATTCCATACTAGGCGGATTGTTGGCAGACGGAAGGGTTGTTCGCGATGAAAAGTTCCGGCTCTACACCAGCACGCAGGCGTGATTATATGACTAACCACCCGATGAGAATGACAATGCTGATGCCGACTGAGTCTCAGGAGTGTGAGTTCTGCGGCCTATGCTGCGAGCCTATATGGTCGATCAACCAATGGGGAGAGTTGGTAATCACGGCATGGTTCTGCTCCCAATGCGGGGACGAGCAGCCGGTCAGTCCGGGTGAAGAGAGTTAGTCGCCTCGACGGCCTCCTGCACCTAGGGATAGTCTGAACAAGTCCGCCTCCGCCGTTCCTGCGGAGGCAGGAACCTCGCAGCCTTCGCGTGAGAGTGAACCTCGCTCCATCTCCGCACACAGGGGGCGAGATTCCCACCTGCGCAAGAATGACGGACCTCCCCTTACCCTGAACAGTTACGTCTGCTGTTCCAGCGGCTCGCGCCGAATCGCTGACACGCGCCCATTGCCCGGTCGCGGCCACGGTCCCTAGCCTGATTCAGCCCCTCAGGAGCGTTTCGCTCAGGGAGAACAAGATGGCTCACGGCCGGGTAGTCGAGGACAGCGTGCGAGGCAGGATGTTGGGCGTGGCGGGAGTCGGCGCGGTGGCGGGGATGGTGCTGTGGGGTGGGATGGGCGTGCGTTCGCTGGCTGGGCCGACGGCGGTGTTCACGTTCGTGTTCCTGGTCGTTCTCGTACTGTCGGCTGTGTGTGAGGCATGTGGACGTTGTCGGCGTCGCTACTCCTGCTCCTCACGCTGGCCGATACGGCGCTCAGTGCCGCGCAGCAGGCGGACGATGTTGTCGCGGTGCATGCCGATGATGAGCGGGCCGATGATGAGGGCGAAGACGAAGTGCGGGGTGGGGAGGTCGTACGCCGCCATCGCCAGGACGAAGCCCGCGAACACCGTCGCCACACCGACGACGGAGCCGAGCGAGACGTAGCGCGAGAGCAACACCACGGGGACGAATACGACGATGCCCGTGACCCCTGCCCACCACAGCAGCGCGGATGCCGCGCCGACGCCGGTCGCGACACCCCGTCCGCCCCGGAAGCCGGCGAACACAGGGAAGACGTGGCCCACCACCACTACTGTCGCGGTGGCCGCTTCCAGCCACGTGTCGCCGGAGATGCTCGCGGCAACGAGCACAGGCAGCACGCCCTTCGCCATGTCCAGCACGAACACGAGCGCCGCCGCTTTCTTCCCGGCGGCGCGCATCACGTTCGTCATGCCGGTCTTGCCGCTGCCGACCTCCCGCACATCGCGGCGCATGATCAACCGCACGATCAGGAGCCCCGGCTGTACGCTGCCGAGGAGGTAGGCGGCGGGGACGAGGAGCCACTCCATGGCTACTTCTTCTCCCGTGCTCCGGAAGGACGTCCACTCCGGTTGCCCGCGCGCCGGGCGCGCGCGACGGCCTTGGACCGGTTGTCGCCGATGACGTGCACGCCGCCCTTGCCGCGGAACTCGATCTTGAGCGGCACGCCGTCGAAGTCGAACTGCTCGCGGATGGTGTTGGCGAGGTAACGCTCGTAGGAGAAGTGGATGCGCGCGGTGTTGTTCACAAAGAAGATGAACGTGGGCGGACGGACGGACTCCTGCTTGACGCGGTAGAGCTTCAGCGAGCCCTTCGCCGCGCTCGTGGGCGGGAGGTGGCGGGAGACAGCGTCCATCACGGCGCGGTTCAGCAGCGGGCCGTCGACCCACTCCGTCCGCTTCCGGTGGAGGTCGAACGCCATACGCAGCGCCCGAGGCACGCCGACGCCATCGACGGCGGACGTGAAGACGACCGGCACGTTGGGCAGGAAGCGCATCCGCGAGTGGACGAGGCGCGTGAAGCGCCGCTCCTCGCGCCGGGGGTCGTCGTGCTCGACGAGGTCCCACTTGTTGACGACGACGAGCAGAGACTTGAACGCTTCCGCAGCCTGTCCGGCGATGTGGAGGTCCTGGTCGGTCGTGGGATTGGTGGCGTCGAGCACGAGCAGGGCGACGTCGCAGCGGTGGATGGCGGCTGCGGCGCGCAAGACGCTGAACTTCTCGATGCCGGGCTGTACGGCGCCGCGCCGCCGGATGCCGGCGGTGTCGATGAGGACGGCGGGCGCGCCCTCGAACTCGAACGGCGTATCGAGCGCGTCGCGCGTCGTGCCGGGCACCGGGCTCACGATGGAGCGCTCCTCCTGCAGGATGGCGTTCGTGAGCGCGGACTTGCCGACGTTCGGCCTGCCGATGATGGCGATGCGGGGCGTCTCCGGGTCCGGGGCGTCGGGAGCGTCGTCCATCGGCACCTGCGCCATGAGCGCGTCCATGAGGTCGCCAAGACCGCGCCGGTGCAGCGCGCTCACGGGAATGGGCTCGCCGAGGCTGAGGGCGTAAGCGTCGTTCGCCAGGGACTCCTGGTTGGGGTTGTCGGCCTTGTTCACGGCGACGACCGTCGGCTTGTGCGCCTGGCGCAGCCGCTGCGCGACGTATTCGTCGGCGTAGGCTGGGCCGGTGCGGGCGTCGGTGACGAAGATGACGGCGTCCGCGCCCGCGATTGCGGCGTCGACCTGCGCAGCGATGTGCGCCTCGATCTCGGTCTCTGGCTCCGGCAGCAGCCCGCCGGTGTCGGCGAGCAGGAAGTGGCGCCCCTCGAACTCTGCGGGCGCGATCATGCGGTCGCGGGTGGTGCCGGACTCCTCGGCGACGATGGCGGAGCGTCTGCCGAGCAGGGCGTTGAACAGGCTGGACTTGCCGACGTTGGGGCGTCCGACGATGGCGACGAGGGTCGTGGCGGGCGGTGCGCCCGCCGTTTGTGTGGCGTTGGTCATGGTTTTACTCGCCGGAAACGAGCAGGCGCAGGACTGCCTTCTGCGCGTGCAGGCGGTTCTCGGCCTGGGTGTAGGCGACGGACTGCGGGTGCTCCAGCATCCCCTGCTCCATCTCTTCTCCGTAGTGGACGGGCATCGGGTGCATGACGAGCGCGCCCGGGTTGGCGCGGGCCAGCAGACGCTCGTTCACCTGGAAGCCCTGGAACGCGGCCCGTCGCTGCGCCGTCTCGGCCTCCTGTCCCATGCTCGTCCAGACGTCGGTGTAGAGGACGTCCGCGCCATCGGCGGCCTCGTCGGGGTCGGCGGTGAGCATCAGCGCGCCGCCGTTGGAGCGCGCCCGCAGGCGTGCGGCGTCTGCATCGGGGAAGGCGTAACCGTCCGGGGAGGCGACGGCGAAGTCCGCGCCGAGCGCGAGCGCGCCGAGCCCGAGGCTGAGCGCGCAGTTGTTGGCGTCGCCTATGTAGGTGACTTTCAGCCCCTCGACTCGACCCGTGCGCTGGCGGATCGTGAGCAGGTCGGCTGCCGCCTGGCAGGGATGCTCGACGTCCGAGAGCGCGTTGACGACGGGCACGGACGCGTTCGCGGCGAAGCGTTCCAGCGTGCTGTGCGCCATGACGCGCGCCACGATGACGGACGCCCAGCGCTCCAGCACGCGGGCCACGTCCTCGACGGGCTCCCGCTTGTCGAGCCCTACCTCGTCCGCGCCGAGGTAGACGGCGTGTCCGCCGAGCTCGTAGGCGGCGATGTCGAACGAGACCTTGGTGCGGAGCGACGGCTTCTCGAAGAGCATCGCGACCGTTCGCCCCAGCAGCGGCTGCGGGCCGCCCTCGCGCTGCGACGTGTAGGCGTTGCTGGTGTCGAGCAGCCAGACGAGCTCGTCGTTCGTGACGTCGTCGATGGAGAGGAAGTCGGTGGCCACAGCGTTACTCCTGCCTCGGCCCGTTCAAGTCGGATATCGTGTCGACGTAGGCGTCCCACGCCTCGTCTGCGAGCGACTTGGTTGCCTGCACCTCGGCGGTAGCCACGCCTCTGCGGACCGCCTCGTAGTAGAGGAGGCTGAGGTCGTACCAGCGGAAGTAGCGCCGCTCGCGTTCGGTGTCGGGAACTATCGCAGCCATGGCCTTAAGCATACGCCCTGTGCCAAGCGATGGGACGTGGTTAGCGTCGCACGCTCACCATGAGCGGGCGCCGCGTTTTCTGGTTTCTGTTGCAAAGTGTTGCTTCACTCGTAGAGGGCCTTGCTTCGCGCAACGATCGGGCTGCTCTCTGCAACGGCGCGGGAGACGGAATGCGACGGCTATGCAACGAGAATGCAACGATCTGCAACAGGGGGGTTCCGTGGGAGGAGGGCTGCGGTCCCGGCTGGCCGCTGCCTGCAGAGGACAAGGTACGCGGGCTGGCCCAGCCGCGAAAGGGGCGCGTGTCTCAACTCGGCGGGGAGGTCGGGGGCGGGATGACGGGTGAAGGGGTTGCGGGGTTCCTGCCTTCGCAGGAACGACGCGTAGGAGGCTACCGGAACTGACGGAGGAAGCGGACGTCGTTGGCGAGGAAGTGGCGGACGTCGTTGATGCCGTACTTGAGCATGGCGATGCGCTCCGGCCCCATGCCGAAGGCGAAGCCGCTGTAGACGTCCGGGTCGTAGCCAGCGGCGCGCAGCACGTTCGGGTGGACCATGCCCGCGCCGAGGATCTCCAGCCAGTCGCCGCGCCACTCGATGGACATGTCGACACCGGGCTCGACGAACGGGAAGTAGTCGCAGCGGAAGCGGACGCGCGTCTCCGGGCCAAACATCTGTCGTGCGAACTGGAAGAGCGTGTGCTTGAGGTTCGCGAACGTGATGCCCTTGTCCACGGCCAGCCCCTCGATCTGGTGGAACTGCGACTCGTGGGTGGCGTCGGTGGCCTCGTAGCGGTAGCACTTGCCGGGGACGATGACGCGGATGGGAGGCTGGTGCGCCTCCATGATGCGCGCCTGCATCGGCGACGTGTGGGTGCGGAGGAGCGTCGTGAAGCCGCCATCCGGGTCGCGGTTCGCGTCGAGCCAGAAGGTGTCGAACATGTCGCGGGCGGGGTGGTCCTTCGGGATATTCAGCATCTCGAAGTTGTAGCGGTCCCACTCCACCTCGGGCCCCTCGGCGACCTGGAAGCCCATGCCGCGGAAGATGGCCTCGATCTCACGCATGACGATGGTTGAGGGGTGGTAGCGCCCGTTGGGGGCGGGCCTGCCGGGGAGGGTGACATCTATCGCGTCCGCGCCGAGTCCCTCCGCGAGCGCGGCCTCAATCGCATCGCGACGGTCGGCGAGGCGCTGCTCCAGGACGTTCTTCGCCTCGTTGGCGGCGGCGCCCGCGGCGCGGCGTTCCTCCGGCGGGAGCTGCGCGACGCCCCGGAGCACCTGTGTCATCCTGCCGGAACGGCCGAGGTACTCGACGCGCCATGCTTCGAGCGCGTCGGCTGAACCGGCGCGTTCGAGCGCTTCGAGGGCCGCGTCGCGTACGGATGCGGCGTCCTGGGGTGGGGCGTCAGTCATGGGGTATCAGTATACAGGCCGCGCTGCGTTACTCGTAACCTGCGTGGGGAGAAGAGACACAGCCGAGCGTGGGTGTGCTATCGTCCCGCCCGGAGGTGCACATGCAACTGTTCACGATCGGATACTCGGGGCGGAGTCTGGACGAGTTCATTGGCATGCTGCGCGAACATGAGATTTCGGTGGTGGCAGATGTGCGGATGCGGGCGGGGAGCAGGTTTAAGCCTGAGTTCTCCAAGGGCCGCCTGGCGAGTTCGCTGTGGGAGTCTAGCATCGCCTACGTTCACCTGAATGAGCTAGGCAACGCTGGAAAATTCAACGGAGTTGGCAAGGTGGTCATCCACAATCCTGAGCGCGGCTACCCCGAGCTTGCAGCGTTGCTGGAGGGCTACGGGTCGGTCGCCATTATGTGCTTGGAGCAAGACCCCCGCGAGTGTCACCGCTTGGTTGTTGCGGAGGAGATGGTGAATCGGCGACCCGACTTAGGGGTGACTCACTTAGGAATATCAGAAGCCGCGGAATCGGGCCTAAGCTACGCTCACCGGTGACCCTTGCTTCTACCAAGTGAGGCACTACGTTCCTGTCCTGCCGTGCAAGCGGTCTATACGGGACATCCCTAAGGCCAAGCTGCCAATGGGAGTATAATCCACCTTACGATGTGAAAGTACACTCCTAGGAGGATTTGACACTTATGCTAGAAGAACAAAGAAAACAAATACTCGTAACGGTAAAGACTTACCCAACACTGTCCAAGAAATACGGAGAGACAGTTTGTACTGCAGGGATATGCGAAGATGGAACATGGATCCGCCTATATCCGGTTCCATTCCGCCGACTTGAAGAAGAAGAACAATACAAGAAATTTGATTGGCTTGATTGTCGTGTGACTAGACAGACTAGTGACCCCAGGCCGGAATCCTATCGTCCCGACTGGGCTGACCTGCAGCGTGTAGGTCATATTGGTACGGACGATAAATGGCAAGAACGACGGCGCATCATTCTCGACAACGGGCACGTATACACGCGCTTGGACGAAATCATAGCCGCTGCGAAATCGAACCAGATGTCCCTTTGCGTATTTAAGCCGAAAGAGATACTTGAGTGTGTAGTTGAAAGAGAAGAGAGGGAATGGGATCCGAAAAAGATTGCACAGATGCGTGGATTCTATAGTCAAACAGAAATGTTTGAAGACAACGAATGGCGTAAGAATTTCCAAATAGTCGATAAGATGCCCTACAGTTTTTCTTATAGGTTTATAGATGCGGTCGGTAAGAAGAGCGAGCTGCAAATCCTAGATTGGGAGATTTGCCAATTGTATTGGAATTGCCTGCGGACATCAGGAGGAGACGAAAGTGTTGCGGTGGCTAAAGTACGGCAGAAGTATATTAATGACCTGCTAAAGACAGATATACACTTTTTCTTGGGCACGACACAACAATTCCACTATGTTGGCATAAACCCATGGGTGATTGTGGGTGTATTTCCAATCCCTCATGATGAACGCATGAGAATGATCTAGAGTGACTAGGGCGGTGGTGCCCTCCTTCGGTTTGTGACGATGGAGTCAGGCCCCCGCGAATGCTCGCGGGGGCTCTATCTCCGTCGGTGCCATCATCCCTGCTCCGCCGGCCCACCCCCTTCCTAACCTTCCCCATCTGTATAGACCGGGGACATCCTTTACACCCGTTCGGGGACATGGTTTACACCTCATGCCCGCTAGAGATGCGGCAGGAGGTGGATCATTCCTTGGAAGGAGACGTCGACGATGTCCCTGAAACATGAGTTCGTGACACTGGCGCAGCGAGAGGGAGCGAACGTCCGCGAGCTCTGCCGTCGTTACACGATCTCGCCGCCCACCGGCTATCAACTGCTCCGCCGCTATGCACACGAAGGTGACGCTGGGTTGGCCCAACGCTCCCGCCGCCCCCATCACTCTCCGAACCGCATGCCGGCAGAAGTGGAACAAGCCGTGGTGGACGTGCGTGAAGGGCATCCCGCCTGGGGAGGCCGCACGATACGCAAAGTGCTCGCAGACAGGGGCCATCGCCCGGTTCCCAGCCCCAGCACCATCACGGCCATCCTGCGGCGGAACGGCTGCGCCGTGGGTGGAGAACGGCCCCAGCGGGACTGGCAGCGATTCGAGCATCCCCAACCCAACGATCTCTGGCAGATGGACTTCAAGGGCCACTTCCCCACCAACGCGGGCCGCTGTCACCCCCTGACGGTCCTTGACGACCACTCCCGCTTCGCCCTGGGTCTACACGCCTGCGCCAACGAGCGAACAGAGACGGTGCGGGAGCGCCTGACCACCATCTTCCGCCTCTATGGGTTGCCGGAACGGATGCTTATGGACAACGGTCCACCGTGGGGCCACGACGTGGATCACCCGCGCACACCGCTGACGGTCTGGCTCATGCGTCTCGGTATCCAGGTGAGCCACGGACGGCCCTACCATCCGCAGACACAGGGCAAAACGGAGCGCTTCCACCGGACGCTGAAGGCGGAGGTGCTGCAGGGCAGGCACTTCGCCGACCTTCCCTCGTGCCAGGCAGCGTTCGACCAGTGGCGCAGCGTCTACAACATGGAGCGACCGCATCAGGCGTTGGACCTGGCCACGCCACTCAGCCGCTACACGCTGAGCCCGCGGAGCTTCCCTGAGACGCTCCCAACGATCGAATACGGAGACGGCGACCTCGTCCGAAAGGTGATGGCAGAAGGATGGGTTCACTTTAGGGGCTACGCGTTCAAGGTCGGCCGTGCACTGCGGGGGTATCCGGTAGCACTCCGGCCGACTGTAGAAGATGGCATATGGAGCGTCTGGTTCATGACACACCCCATAGCCAACGTGGACCTGCGCGGCACCACACCGGAGGTTACGAGGTGCCCGGATGTGTAAAGTATGTCTCCGAACACCTGTAAACCATGTCTCCGGTCTATACACCATCAAGGGGGAAGGGACCAGGCGGGTTACGCCGCAGGCGCGGGGTCAGGCGCGGGGGCCTCGTCGGTGACGTGGAGCGTGAGGCGCTTCGCCTTGGTGTTCTCCGCCCTAGGGAGCCGGACGGTCACGACGCCGTGCTCGTACGAGGACGCTGCGTGCTCTACGTCGACGGTCTCCGGCAAACGGACGGAGCGGCGGAAGGAGCCGGTGCGGCGCTCGCGCAGGAGGTAGCCGCCCTCCTCTTGCTCGCCCTCCGACGCGGTCCTGCCCTCTATGGTGAGGATGCCGTCCTCGATCGTGATGTCGATGTCCGAGGGCGAGACGCCCGGCAGCGTGCCCTTCACCACGAAGTCGTCGCCGTCGCGCTCAACGTCGAGCGGGATCGCCCAGCCCCCGGTGTAGGGATAGTGGTACGGTACGCCGAAATGGCGGTGCATGCGCTCGAACCGGCGCAGGTCTCGGAAAGGGGTCCAACGTTCTATAGCCATGAGTAGCCTCCTTGTCCCTGTGCGGGCCTTTGTCTTATAGCGGCTCGCTTGACTTGATACGAACTGTATCAAATTTATGTAGACGTGTCAATAGGTCTGCTATGGAACGTATCAATGACGGGTAACCTCCACGGCGAAGGCGTTGCCGTCGTGACGGCTTTATCACGCGAGGTATCAATAGGAGAGAATGACGCGCGCGGCGTTGCGACAGCGTCGCGGCGTAGGCCATAATGGGTTTATCCCCCCGGCGTGTTCGCTGGGGAAGGGAAGGGAGCGCAAACCACCATGCTGAGATTCGCTGAAGAGATCGTCCTTCTGCTCCTGGATGATGAAGACGGGTCGTTCGCCCACGTGCCGAGGCTGGCGTTGAACTACGCCCTGGCCGGCGGGGTCCTGATGGACCTGGCGATGGAGAACCGCGTCGATACGGACATCGAGAACCTGACGCTGATCGACGGCACACCGACCGGCGACAGCCTCCTTGACCCCACGCTGGCCGACATCCAGACGGTGGAGGAGCGCAATCTCAGTTTTTGGGTGGAGCGCACGGCCCACAACGGCGACACCATCCGGGAGGAAGCGCTCTCTCGCATGGTAAGCGCGGGCATCCTCGAGGAACGGGACGAACGGTTCCTGTGGGTGTTCAAGTCGCGCCGCTACCCTGCCATACAGGGCGAGGTCGAGCGTGAAGTGAAGCTGCGCATCATGGAAGTGCTGTTCAGCGACGAGATTCCCGACCCCCGGGACGTGATGCTCATCTGCCTGGCGGACGCGTGCGGGATCCTCGCGCGGCTGGTTACCCGAGAGGAACTCGAGCGGGCATCGGCGCGCATCGAGCAGGTGCGGAAGCTGGACCTCATCGGCCAGGCGATGTCGCAGGCGATCACGGACATCGAGCTGTCGGTCATCGCGCTGGCGCAGCCGCACCTCTACTAGGCGACGAATACGGACACAGCGATTCGTGACAGCGCCCGCCAATCGGCGGGCGCTGTTTGTTCTACGTCTTCCGCGCTGCCTTCCACATCCGCAGGCCCATCACTGCGGCGACCATGATGACCAGGGTGTCGACGTATATCCACAAGGACCCTGTGTTGGAGAGGCCCGGACTGCCTGGGCACAGGATAAGCACCTCGGCAGTGGGAATCCATAACTGCTGTGCGATTTTTCGCCGGGTACACTCGCACGCTTGCGCCGTCCGCTCCTTTACGCGGTTGACGTACACGTTGTATGCTGAAGCGCCGGAATCGCCGCAACGGCGTTCCGAACTTTGATGGCGCAGGAAGGAACACAATAGCTAAGGAATACCGCGTCAACGAGCGCATCCGGGTGCCTCAGGTCCGGGTAGTCGATGAGCGAGG
>DAOUHT010000161.1:0-1656 GCA_034428375.1 Dehalococcoidia bacterium
GATGGTGCACGGCTCCGCCGGCAACTTCTACCTCTCGCCCTCCAACCCGCGCGCCGCGAAACTGCGCGACATGGGCATCCCAACCGCGCTCTTCAACACGCGCGGCCACGACGTCGTGGGCGGACGAGCGGGAAAGGTGCGCACCGGCAACGTCTACGAGTTGCTCTCCGAGACCCACCTGGACCTGAAGGCGATGGTCGCATTCATGGTGGATCGCGGATACAAGCGTGTGGGCATCTGGGGCAGCAGCCTCGGCGCGGTACGCGTTGTGCTCGCACAGGCGAAGAACCAGGACCCGAACGTCGCAGCCGTCATATCGCTCGCACCGCTGCGCTTCTCCCACGAGTACTACTCGGCCTGCGAGATGGGCGAGGAGCACCTGCGGAACTACGAGAACGCGAAGGCCCTGGTCGCCGAAGGGCGCGGCCTCGAGATCATGTTCGTGGACTTCCCCAACCCCGGCGCCTACTTCTCCGCCGACGTCTACCTGGACCGCCACTGCTCCGAGCACTACGACATCACGAAGGCGCACACGAACGAGATTGAGTGCCCGCTCCTCATCCTGACCGGCACCGAGGAGACGCACCCCCGCATGCGCGACGCAGGCCGCGATATGGCCGCCCTCTGCAAGGGGATGGACAACGTGACGTGGGTGCACCTGGAAGGCGGCGACCACGGCTGGCACAACAAGGAGGACGACCTCTTCCGCGTCGTGCCGGAGTGGCTGGGAGTCAAGACGGCCGCCAGCGTCAGTTAGGGCGTGTCATAAGCTGACCCCAAGACGCTATCACTCAGCCAGAAGCAGTTGTGAACACAACACTACGGTTCCTTCGAATCGGTGCATGCGCTCTCGCGGTCGGTGCGTTCACAGTCATGATGCTGGCCGATGGCAGATTGATTGGACTGTCGTTCGTCGTTGGCTTGGTGAGTTCGGTCGTTGCGGCCACGATTACGGTCGTGCACGCCAAGAAGTCCCGCATTACGCGTGGAGACCACCTTGGTGGTCAGGACGATTCATTCACGGAATCCGTCCGCACGGTAGAAGCTGTGAACAAGCAATTTCACGACAGCGGCTGGAGGTAGAGTCGGCGGTAACGGCGGGGTAGCGCCGTCCTGCGCACTAGCCCCGAGACGTCAGGAACCTCGATGCTTCCTGCCGGGTTTGAGCATCTGCTCTGGAACCGGCAATGATGGTGAGCGCATCCCGGCCGCGTCCTGCGCTGATGATGCGCCGCGCGCCCCTTACCCGACTCCGGCAGGCCTTGGCTGGGTATCCTTCCGCCTCTTCGATCTCTGCTGCAATGGCTTCGTTCGAGAGCGACGGGTCGCAGAACTGCCTGAACCAGGTGATGAAGCACCTCATGCTCACCGAGTTCAGTGTTCGGATCAGTTGCTGCTCGTTCATGGTTCCTGGCCTCCACACCTGCGCAAAGTCGTGAGGATGCTCTATCCTACACGCCGATGACAGCCGACCCCACCCTCTACCGTCAGGCGTGGCGCAGGTTCCCGACCGGCGTGAGCGTCGTGACCACACGCTCGCCCGACGGCGCGCCCTACGCCACGACCGCGAACGCGCTGCTCTCCGTGTCGCTCGACCCACCGCTGCTGCTGCTGAGCGTCGCGACAGGCGGAAACACATGCGACTACCTCCGTCGC
>DAOUHT010000162.1:0-9133 GCA_034428375.1 Dehalococcoidia bacterium
GAAGTCCATGTCATTCCCCGCGCTATCACATAAGAGCTGTGACGGAGGGCCGCATGCCTCACATTGACTGGCAGAGGACGGTAGTCAGAGACGGCTGGCACAACATGGGCACCGATCTCTGTTTCTGGCGGGATTGCTACTGGCTGGTGTACTCGCGCAACGCCGCCCACGCCTCTCCGGAGGGAACGATCGTCGTCATGCGATCGCTCGACCTGAAGCGGTGGCACTTGGTCACGATCATCGATTCAGGATTGGACGATCGTGATCCCAAGCTCCTGGCCACCGACGACAAGCTCTCCGTGTACTTCTTTTCCTGCCGGTTCAGTGCCGTGCATGGCGAGCTCCGGCAGGTCGGGCACACCTGCCTTTCTTCGAGCGAAAACGGCGTAAGCTGGACGACCCCGGTGCAGATCCACACGTCGAACTATTGGCTGTGGAGCATCAGGGAGTATCAAGGCGCCTTCTACTCGGCCGAGAAGGGCGGAGAGCTCCTGACCAGCTCCGACTGCCTGAGCTGGAGGACGGTGAGCCGTATCCCTCTCGCGGAGGACGATGTCGTGGACCCGTCCGATCCAGGATTCGATCCGCGCACGGTGACGCACAAGCCCTGCAACTCCATCAGCGAAACGGACTTCATCTTTCGCCCTGACGGCGAGCTCTGGTGCGTGTCGCGGACGAACCGCGATCCGGACGACTCGATCTTCTACTGGTCCAAGCCACCCTATCGACAGTGGGACTGGGTGGATCTGAAGACGAGGATCCACTGTCCGAGGATCTGCGAATGTCGGGGAATGTTGTACGTGGCCGGCAGGAGAAGCACGGATACGCCATGGAAGATTCAGCCGACACCGGCGGGCAACACCGCGATATTCGTGCTGGAGAAGGGGAAGGTGGAGCCGTTGATCGCACTGGCAAGCGAGGGCGACGCGGCCTATCCGGGCCTGATCGCCACGGGACCCCGCACGCTGGCGATGAGCTACTACTCGCAGCATGCCTACCTGGGCGGGGTGGTGCCGGCAGACACGAACAGGTCGGCCTTCCTGCCGGAGCTGGACGACAGGTCGTTGCGCATGACCGGCCCCGCCGACATCTTCCTCGCCGAGATCGACACCGAGGAGGAGGGCCGCGAGGTCAGATTCTAGTAGTCTGTCGGATTTGCCGCGCTAGTAGTCTCCACCCGCGGTGTCGCTGGTTGACACGCTCGACGGCGGAGGCAACCATTCATTATCGGCGCGATTCACGCGCCGCTTGAGGATCGCCGCGACCGCCGGGCGGAACCGCGGTCGCGCACCAAGGAGAAACACGGTGGTGACACGAAGACTCTGGTCGCTCGCAACGCTCGCAACGGGGCTGATGCTCCTTGCCGCCACACACGGCGTGGCCCAGTATCAGGAAGCGCCGATGCTGGCGGAGATGGTAGCCAACGGTGAGCTGCCCCCGGTGGAGGAGCGCGTATCGAACAACCCGTTCGTGCGCGAGGTCCTGAACGAGATCGGGACCTACGGCGGCACGCTGCGCGGCGTCGATCAGGGCAAGCCGAGCATCGGCTGGCTCAACCTGGCCGGCTACAACACGGAGGGCGGCGGCATCGCCTTCGACATCCCGTTCGACGTCCATCAGTGGGTCGTCGACGGCATGCACCTGGGCGCGAACACGCTGAGTCCGTTCTACTTCGAGAGCTTCACGATCAACGACGATTTCACGGTGTTCGAAGGGACGATCCGTGAGAACGCGCGCTGGTCGGACGGCGAACCGTTCACCGCCGAGGACATCGCCTGGGTCTACAACATGGTCCACATCCATCCGGAGGTGAACCAGATCCCGCGGTGGTTCGCGCAGATCGGCGAGGACGTGGTCCAGGTGGAGGCGATCAGCGAGCGGACGGTGCGCTTCACGTCGCCGGTGCCGCATCCGCTCATGCACATGTGGATCCTGGCCGAGAGCACGCACGCCAAGCATTGGCTCGAGGACTACCACCCGGAGGCGAACTCCGAGCGGAGCTACGAGGACCTGCATCGCCGGATGAACCGTGAGGAACACCCCGAGCAGCCGTGGCTCGGCCCGTGGGTGCTGGAGAGCTATGACCCGGCCACCAAGCTGGTCGCGGTGAGGAATCCCTACTATCCCGTGGTCGACACGGAGGGGAACCAGCTTCCCTACATCGATCGCATCGAACGGCGCTCCGTGGCGAACAAGGAGGCGGCGATCCTGGCCATGGTGCAGGGTGAGGTGGACGCGCAGCAGGGACTCATCGCGCTTTCCGACCTGCAGGTGCTGCGCGAAGGCCAGTCACGCGGTGACTACACCATCGACATGTGGACGGGCGGCTCCCGTCAGGGCTGGGTCAACCTCATCGTCGAGCCGACGAACGAGAAGCTGGCCAAGTACATCCGCGAGATCGACTTCCGCCGGGCGCTGTCGCTGGCTCTGAACCGCGACGAGATGAACGACACCCTGTTCTTCGGGCTGGGTGCGACAGCGGGCACGGTCGTCTCGCCGAACTCCGTCTTCTACGACGCGCGGATGGACACGTACGCGGAGTACGATCCCGAGCGGGCGCGCAGCCTGCTTGAGGGGCTCGGGCTCACGGACAGCAACGGCGACGGCATGCTGGAGTATCCGGAAGGCGGCGACGTGACGATGGTGCTGGACGTGCACTCCGGCGTGCCGGACACGATTCCTCCCTCCGAGCTGATCGTCGGCTACTGGCGCGAGATCGGCATCGACGCCACCATGGATGTCCTTGCCGGCTCGGCCTGGGCCGCACGCTGCGGCGGCGATGGTGAGGCGATCATGTGGGTCGGCCCGTCATTCGAGCCGTACCTGCCGCACACCTTCCTGGGCCGCCAGTTCAGTCCGCTCTCGCACATGTGCGGGCACGGCCTGGTGGATCCGCCGCAGGAGTACCAGGACATCTGGGAGCTGGAGCAGGAGTTGACCTCCGAGCTCGACGCGCAGCGGTTCGTGGAGCTGGTCAAGGACTTCTACGTCATGATGGGCGAGGACGTGCTGTTTCAGATCGCCCACATCGCCGAGGTTCCGATTCCGGTGCTGCGCAGCAACAAGATCGGCAACATGCCGGAGACGGGCGTGAAGCTGAAGGGCATCATGTCCGCGCATCTGGATCAGTTCTACTTCAAGTAGGATCGCAAGAGGCTTACCTCAGGGACTGGCGGGTTTCCCGTCAGTCCCTTTTTGATTCGCCCCATTTGATTCGCCCCATTTGATCCCTCATGACGACGTTCATCATCCGCCGGGTGCTGACCATGATCGTGTCGTTCTTCCTGATCTCGATCGTGGTCTTCATCACCATCCAGTTGCCGCCCGGGGACTACGCGTCGAACCTGATCGCGCTCGCCGCCGGCACCGACGCACGGGTGATCAACGCTCAGGCGGCCGAGGAGCTTGCGCAGAACATCAGGGCGCGCTTCGGTCTGGACCAGCCGCAATGGCAGCAATACCTGTTCTGGATCGGCAACTTCATGCGCGGCGACTTCGGCCTGTCGCTGGAGACGTTTCTGCCGGTGCGGGAGATGTTGGAGGACCGGCTCCTGATCAGTTTCGGCCTGTCGCTCATCACGCTGCTGTTCACCTGGGCCATCGGCATTCCGATCGGCATCTACTCCGCCACGCACAAGAACAGCCTGGGCGACCACGGCGCGACCTTCGCGGGCTTCATCGGCCTGTCGATCCCGAACTTCTTCCTCGCCCTGGTCCTGATGGTGTTCGCGTGGCGTGTCCTCGACCTTCCGGTGGGCCGCCTGCTGTCCGCCGAATACGAGGATGCTCCGTGGAGCCTCGCGAAGCTGTGGGACCTGGCGAGGAACCTGTGGATTCCGATCATCGTCATCGGCACCGCCGGCACCGCCAGCACGATTCGCATCATGCGCGGCAACCTGCTGGAGGTGCTGGAGCAGCCGCACGTGACCACCGCCCGCTCCAAGGGCATGGCCGAGCCGGTGGTCATCAGGCGTCACAGCGTCCGCATCGCGTTCAACCCGTTCATCAGCGCCCTCGGCCTGTCGCTGCCGGCCATGCTGTCGGGAGAGACGATCACCTCGATCGTGCTGAACCTGCCCACCGCCGGCCCGTTGCTGTTCAGGGCGCTCCTGCAGGAGGACGTGTACCTGGCGGGGAGCATTCTGCAGTTCTTCGGGATCTTCCTGCTGCTGGGCAACCTCATCGCAGACATCGCGCTGGCGTGGCTCGACCCGCGGATCCGCTATGACTGACAGGGGCCTGTCGTGAGCGGCGACCAGCGACCGACATCACCGCGTGCGGATGATCCCACGCGGCCGGCGGCTGCCGCCCGCGCGGTCGGGCTGGAAGACGGCGCCGCCCTGGAGACGGCGCTGCGAACGCCCCGGCAGCTTGCCTGGAGGAGGTTCCGCAAGAACCGGCTGGCGGTCGCGAGCGCGGTGGTGGTCGCGCTGTTCTACCTGATGGCGCTGTTCGCGGCGTTCCTGAGCCCCTATCACCACGACGAAAAGTTCACCAAGCTGCGCTTCGCCCCGCCGCAGCGGGTCCACTTCTTCGACGAGGATGGGCGCCTGAGCAGGCCGTACACGTACGCGCTCAAGCAGGAGCTGGACCTGGAGACGTTCGCGCTCACCTACCAGGAGCAGGAGGACACCAAGTACTACGTGCAGTTCTTCGTGCAGGGAGAGCCGTACCGCTGGCTCGGCATCATCCCGATGCAGCGCCACCTGTTCGGGGTCGAAGAGGGCGGCTCGATCTTCCTGTTCGGGACCGACACGCTGGGCCGGGACCTGCTGTCGCGCATCCTGATCGGATCGCAGGTGAGCCTGAGCGTACCGCTGGTCGGCACCCTGGTGACGATCATCATCGGCACCATCCTCGGCATCGCCTCCGGCTACTTCGGAAGGATGATCGACCACGCACTGCAGCGGTTCATCGAGGTGCTGATCTCGTTTCCCAGGGTGCCGCTGTGGCTGGCGTTCTCTGCTGCCATTCCCGCCACCTGGCCTTCCGGATGGGTGTACATGGGAATCGTCGTGGCGATATCGCTCATCGGCTGGGGCGGCCTGGCGCGGGTCGTCCGCGGCAAGGTGCTGGCGTATCGCAACGAGGAGTACGTCCTGGCAGCCGAGGGGGTCGGCGCCGGCACGTGGCGGATCATCACCAAGCACCTGCTGCCGGGCTCGCTGAGCCACATCATCGTCGTGGCGACGCTGTCGGTGCCGGAGCTGATCCTGGCGGAGAGCAGTCTCAGCTTCCTCGGCGTCGGCGTCACCCCGCCGATGACGAGCTGGGGCATCCTGCTGCAGGGGGCGCAGAGCGTGCAGGCGCTGTTGCATCAGCCCTGGCTCGGGCTGCCGGCGATCTACATCATCGTCATCGTGCTCGCCTTCAACTTCCTCGGCGACGGCGTCCGCGACGCCGCCGATCCGTTCGCCACATGAGCCCTGCCACGTGAGCGAGGCGCTGCTCCGGGTGAGCGACCTCCGGACGTACTTCCACACGGACGACGGCGTCGTGCGTGCGGTGGACGGCGTGAGCTTCAGCGTTGCGCCCAACCAGACGCTGGGGGTGGTCGGTGAGAGCGGTTGCGGCAAGAGCGTCACGGCGCTGAGCGTGCTGCGGCTGGTCAAGAGCCCCCCCGGCAAGCTGGAGAGCGGCTCCATGATGCTTGCGACGGACGGGGGCTCGGTCGATCTGGCCAAGCTGCCGCAGCGCGGCAGACGGATCCGTGCCATCCGCGGCCGCGACGTGTCCATGATCTTTCAGGAGCCGATGCGGGCCCTGACCCCCGTCTACACCATCGGCTTCCAGATCAAGGAGGCCCTGCAGGAGCACACCGGCATGGGCGCCGACGAGGTGACCTCCACGGCGGTGGAGATGCTGCGCGCGGTGGGCATGCCCGATCCGGAGCAGCGCATGAACACCTACCCGCACCAGCTCTCGGGCGGCATGCGGCAGCGGGTCATGATCGCGATGGCCCTGGTCTGCAGGCCGAAGCTCCTGATCGCCGACGAGCCGACCACCGCCCTCGACGTCACCATCGAGGCGCAGATCCTGGCGCTGCTGAAGCGGCTGCAGGAGCAGTTCCACATGGCCATCCTGTTCATCACCCACGACCTGGGGGTGATCGCGAAGATGGCCGACGACGTGATGGTGATGTACCTGGGGCAGGTGATGGAACGCGCGCGGGTCCGGGACCTGTTCCACGATCCGCGGCATCCTTACACGCAGGCGCTGTTTCGCTCGATCCCCTCCATGGTCGAGGAACCGAAGCAGCGGCTGGCGGTCATCCAGGGCTCGGTGCCGCATCCGCTGACGCACAGCGCCGGCTGCCCCTTCGCACCCCGCTGCGATCACGCCAGCGACCGGTGTGCGCAGAAGCCGCCGGAGTTCGAGGTCGGACGGGATCACACGGTTGCGTGCTGGCTCCACGAGGGAAAGAGCGAGGAGTAGGCGTGCCCCATCCGCCCGAGCTGCTGACCGTCGAGAACCTGCGGAAGCACTTCCCGATCGAGAAGGGGTTGCTGCGGCGCACCGTCGGACAGGTCAGGGCCGTGGACGGCGTGGACTTCTCCGTTCGCAAGGGAGAGACGCTCGGGCTGGTGGGCGAGAGCGGCTGCGGCAAGACCACGGCCGGCAGGGTGGCCGCGGGGCTTGCCAGGCCGTCCGGCGGCACGGTGATCTTTCACTCCGACGGGGAGCGCATCGACGTGCACGCCCTGAGCCGCCGGGAGCTGAAGGCGTTCCGCCGCCACGTGCAGGTCGTGTTCCAGGATCCGTATTCCTCGCTCAATCCCTACCTGCGCGTGATCGAGATCGTCGGCGAGCCGCTGGAGGTGCAGGAAGGCATCCGCGGTCCGGCGCTGCGCGCGGAGGTTGAGCCTCTCATGGAAGCGGTGGGCCTCCGGCCGGCGTATGCGGACCGGTTCCCGCACGAGTTCTCCGGCGGTCAGCGGCAGCGGATCAGCCTTGCCCGGGCGCTGGCGCTCAAGCCGCAACTGGTCGTCGCCGACGAGCCGGTGTCCGCCCTCGACGTATCGGTGCAGGCGCAGATCCTCAATCTGATGATCGAGCTGCAGCGGCGGTTCGGCCTGAGCTACCTGTTCATCGCCCATGATCTGAGCGTGGTCCGCTACATCAGCGACCGCGTTGCCGTGATGTACCTGGGGCGCATCGTAGAGACCGGAGCCTCGGACGCGGTGTTTCGCAGTCCCCGGCACCCGTACACGGAGGCGCTGCTTTCGGCGTTCCCGGCCCCGGATCCGGACGATACCGACGAGCGCATCGTCCTGGAGGGCGACGTGCCCAGCGCGGCCAACCCGCCCGCCGGCTGCGCGTTCCATACCCGCTGTCCGTACGCGGTCGACGCCTGCCGTCAGGACGTGCCACAACTCGAGGAGGTTGCCATGGAACGGATGAGCGCGTGCATACGCGCCGAAGAGCTGCAGTTGCAGGGGCGAGTGATAACCAGGCCGCCCTGGGCGAGTGCGGATGCCGGCGGGCAGTCCGCTTCCGAAACAAAGGAGGATCGAAGTGGCTAGCGAACCGCGTCTCGTCTCCGTCGCCCGGATCTGGGACCGGGCGCCGCACAGCGCCTTCACCGACCTGCTGCGCCACCGCGGCCGCTGGTGGTGCACGTTCCGGGAGGCCACGGATCACGGCAAGAGCATCGGCACGCTCCGGGTTCTGGTCTCCGACGACGGCGAAGCGTGGACCAGCGCCGCCGAGGTCGTGGAGGAAGGGATCGACCTGCGCGATCCCAAGCTGTCGGTCATGCCCGACGGGAGGATGCTGCTGCTGGCCGGCGGTACGGTATTCAGGGGAACAACGTATCTCAGCCGTTCCCCCCGTGTGTGCTTTTCCGAGGACGGCATCACGTGGAGCGCGCCCGCCCGCGTGCTCGCCGAGGACCACTGGCTGTGGCGCGTCACCTGGCACGACGGGGTCGGCTACTCCGTCTCGAAGCTCGGGGAAGCGGACAACCCGCGCCGCGGCTTCCTGTACACGACCCGCGACGGCCTGGAGTGGCAGTGGGTGACGGAGTTGCGCCCGCCGGATGGAAGCTGGACGGTCAGCGAGACCACCCTGCGCATCATGCCCGACGGCGAGATGATCGCGCTGATCCGGCCCGACTGGATCGGCAGCAGCCGGCCGCCCTACACCGAGTGGTCGTACGCGCATCTGCAGCAGAACCTGGGCGGCCCCAACTTCATCCGCCTCCCGAACGGCGAGCTCTGGGCCGGTGCCCGCTGCAGCGACGCCGCGGGCGCTCCCGTCACCGGGCTGGCCCGGATGAGCCGCGATGCCTTCGACGTGGCGCTGGTGCTGCCGAGCGGCGGCGACAACTCCTACCCCGGCATGGTCTGGCACGAGGACCGGCTGTGGATCAGCTACTACTCGTCACACGAAAGCAACACGAGCATCTACATCGCCCAAGTGAGCCTGGGCTGAGGCGCTCGCGGAGCCGTCACGAATGATGAGCAGGGTCACCGTCGCGAGCGTGCAGTTCGACGGGATGCCGGGCGATGTCGACGCGAATCTTCGCAGCATGGTGCGGCTGATCGACGACACGGCAGCGATGGGGGTGGATCTCGTTGCATTCCCGGAGGTCGCGGTCTCCGACTACCACGGGACCGACTTCGCTTCCCTGGCCAGCCCCGTTCCGGGCGAACGGTTCGAGGTCCTGGCCGGGGCGGCCGCACGCGGCGGGGTCTTCGTTGCCGCCGGGCTGATCGAGCGATCGCCGCGCGGTCTGCACAACACGGTGGTGCTCATCGACCCCGCCGGAGAGCTGGTGGGCATCTGCCGCAAGACGCACCTCTCGCTCGCCCATTACGACCCGTCGATCGCGCGGGAGGTGGACGTGCTGGTGCCGGGCGACGACATCCCCGTGTTCGATACGCCGTTCGCAAGGGTCGGCATCATGATCTGCAAGGACGGCGACTATCCGGAGGTGCCGCGGACGCTCGCCGTCAAGGGGGCGGAGATCATCCTGTGGCTCACCAACCGCCCCGGCGTGAAGCGCGGTTCGGCGGCCTACCACGCGGCCAGCAACTGCGCGGCAGTCGCTGTCGCCAATCGCGCCCAGGGTCACGCCCGCGGTGGACACAGCGCCATCTTCGACTGGAAAGGGGGCACGGTCGCCGAGGCC
>DAOUHT010000163.1:0-9457 GCA_034428375.1 Dehalococcoidia bacterium
GAGCACCAACATGAGGCCCAACCCCAGCACGATGCCGGGGATGGTGATGGGCATCCAGGAGACGAAGTCCAGGGCGTGCCGTCCGATGAAGCGGGTCCTGACCACGATGTAGGCGACCGTGGAGTAGACGGTCATGGCGATGCCCGCGGCGCCGAAGGCGATGATGAGCGTGTTCTTCACCGAGCTGAGGAAGATGGGGTCGGCCAGGACCTCCGCCCAGTTCTCCATGGTGAACGGAGAGCCGGTCACGTCGAAGAAGCCGAAGAGCTTCATGAACGTGCCGAGCATCATCATGCTCAACGGCACGACGGTGATGAGGCTGATGAAAAACATCGCTCCGGCGAAGGCGGGCCAGCGGAACCTGCCGAGGGGGAAGAGCTGGGGCTTGAACTGGCCGGTGATGGTTGTGTAACGCCTGCGGCGGGCGTTCCACTGCTGCAGGAGGATGAGCGGCGTCATCAGCACCAGAACGGAGACGCCCAGCGCCGTGGCGTTGGCGAACGAGGGCGGCTGCTTTGCGACCTCGCGGAAGATGAACGTTCCGTAGTTGAAGAACTGGATAGGGGGGCCGACGACACGCTCGATCTCGAAGCTCTCCAGTCCGAACAGGATGCCGAGCAGGACGACCGTCATGATGGCCGGAGTCATGATGGGCATGACGATGCGCACGAGGGTGAACGGACCGCTGGTGCCGCATACCCTCGCGGCCTCCTCCAGCGAGGCGTCCATGTTCTGGAACACGGGGCGGAGGAGGATGGCCTTGACCGCTATGGTCTTGGTCACGAGGTGCAGCCAGACGATGCCGGCCATCGAGTAGATGTTGAAGGGACCGCTGCCGCCGAACAGCGCCGCCCACGCCTGGTTCAGCAGCCCGAACTCGGGCGCGAGGAGCAGGATGTAGCCGAGTACGACGGGCAGCGTGGGGAGGAAGAAGGCGACCCAGAAGGCGAGGTCTATCCACTCCTTGCCGGGCAGGTCGGTGCGGGCCGTGAGCCAGGCGAGCGTGATGCCGATGGGGGTCGCTATCGTCTGGACGATGGCGACGATGAGGATGGTGTTCCACAGGGCCTGGATAAGGCCGGGGTTCTGGTAGGCGGATACCCAGTTGGAGATGCCCCATCCGGCGCGCGGGGTGAAGACGCCGTCGCCGATCTTGAAGCTGTCCACGAAGAGCAGGAGGATGGGGTAGAGGACGATGACCCCCACCCACATGATGACGATCATGAAGAGGATCGTCTTCACCTCTACCCTGAGCAGGGCCGGGCGCAACTGGCCTATTCGGGTTGCCATGCGCTGACCGCTCCTTCCGGCAGGTAGACGGTGAGGGTGTCCCCCTCTTTCTTCCGGGTGTCCCGCGGGAGCGAGATCATGACCGAATCCCCCGCGAGTCGCAGGTAGCACTCGTACCGGTCGCCGACGAACAGCAGGTACTCGATGACGCCCTCCAGCAGGTTGGACGTCGCGCCGGGCTCTCCGCCGACGACTACGTCCTCCGGCCGCACCGATATGGTCGCGGCGTTCCCTATGACCAGGTCCCTTGACACATGCGCTCCCGCGATCACGCTCTGCGAGCCGCCGTCGATGCTCACTTCGAGCTTGCCGGAGCCGTCCACGGACATGACCGTGCCGGAGAGCTTCAACATCTTGCCAAGGAAATCGCGCACGAAGGAGTCCTCGGGCTGTTCGTAGAGCACCTTGGGCTCTGCGACCTGGATGGCATGCCCATCGCTCATCACCGCTATGCGGTCTGAGAGGCTGAGCGCTTCCGTCTGGTCGTGCGTCACGAAGAGGACGGTGATGCCGAGCGTCTTCTGCAGCTGCTTCACTTCCACGCGCATCTGCTCCCGCAGCTTCGAGTCGAGGTTGCTGAATGGCTCGTCGAGCAACAATACGGCGGGCTCGTAGATGAGGGCGCGGGCGAGGGCGACGCGCTGCTGCTGGCCGCCGCTGAGCATCGGAGCGGGACGGCTTCCCAGGCCGTCCAGGCCAACGAGGTTCAGCACGCGCTCCACCCTGTCCCGGATCTCGGCGCGCTTCATCCGCCGGATGCGGAGCGGGTAGCTGACGTTGTCGAACACGTTCATGTGCGGCCAGATGGCGTAGGACTGGAACACCATCCCCATCATGCGCTGGTGGGGCGGCACGAAGGTGTTGCGGGGGACGGAAGCGACCAGCCGGTCGCGCACCCATATCTCGCCGTTGTCCGGCTGTTCGAGGCCGGCAACGAGGCGGAGGGTCGTCGTCTTCCCGCATCCGCTCGGCCCGAGCAGCGTGAATATCTCGCCTGCCCGCACGTCGAGCGAGACCTGATCGACAG
Organism: Dehalococcoidia bacterium; assembly: GCA_034428375.1. Taxonomy (GTDB): domain Bacteria; phylum Chloroflexota; class Dehalococcoidia; order Lucifugimonadales; family Australimonadaceae; genus Bin16. The sequence goes on from DAOUHT010000163.1 coordinate 2,318, forward strand.
CCTTGGTTGTGCCGAAGGTCCTGCTCACACGGTCCAGTTGGAGGATGCTGTCCGACATCGAAACCCCGGCGTGGTGCTCAGCGAGCCACAGGCTCAGCCTGTGGCTCGCCCGATCGGGAAAGCCGTCTGCTGGTGAGGCGCATCACGCCTCACCAGCGGTGGTGAGCCTTACTGTATCAGGACGCCCTGCACCAGTTCCGTGAACCGGGCGCGGTCTTCCGAGAGCCCCTCGTCCTGGCTGAGCCGGAATGTCGTGAGGTCTTCTTCCGTCACGGTCAGGTTGCAGCGGCCGCACTCGACGTCCTTGCGGCGGCTGTTCGTGGGCACCACTTCGTTCCACAACTGCTGATGCTCCCTGGTCAGCAGCCAGTTCACGTAGACCTTGGCGGCGTTGGGGTGGGGCATGTTGTTGTGCAACTGGAGCGATTCGCAGGCGTTGCTGAGGCTCGGTGCCTCCTCGGAGAGCGACTCGATGGCGCTGAGGTCGACGCCCTCCGCGATGAAGTCCCTCAGCGCGTTGGTGTCGACGGTCGTCGCTATTCCGTATTGCCCGCGGAGCAGGAACTCGATCTGCTGGCGGTGGTCGCGGATCACGACGGGTTCGTTCGCAAGGAGGTCGTTGAGCCAGTCCTCTCCGTACTGGAGCATCTGCATCATCATCGTGTTCTGGGCTGCTCCGCCTTCGGAGCTGAGCGAGATGATCTGGCCCTTCCACTTCGGGTCTGTGATCTGCTCAACGGAGCTGAGTTCCGACTCGGGGATGATGTTCCGGTTGACCCAGAAGCTGTCTCCCGCCGAGGAAGTGAGCACGATAGGCCAGGCGAACTGCTTCGTCGTGTCCAGCCAGACGCCGTCTATGCCGCCGAGCCAGACGTCCGGGTCGCGGACCTCCGGCAGGATGAACCATTCGTCGAAGTCCAGGGGTGCGTGAGTGCTGTTGGTGTGCATCGCGCTGAACGTCGTGGTGTCGGCGCCGCCGATGCGGATGTCGAAGTTGTGCTGTCCGAAGCCGGCCTCGCGGACGACGAGCGGCCAGAGGTCGCGACTGTTGAACGGCTGGTGTTCCAGGGTGATGTTCGGGAACTCCTCAGCCCAGCCCTCGTTCATGGCACGCCGCCGGCCCTCGCCTCCGCAGGAGGTTACGACCACCTTGCCTTCCTCCTCGGCCGCGGCGACGGTCTCTTCCCACCGGATCTCCCACTCGGGACGCGACGGCGTCGGCGTTGCCGTTGCCACCTGGACCGGCATCGGCGTGGGCGTTGCCTCGGGCGGTGGGGTAGGCGTGGGAGCGGGAGTGGGCGTTGCGGTGGGGTCCGCCCCGCAAGCAACCAGCAGCGCACCCGTGGTGACTGCCAGCAGAATCGTCAACAAGATGTGTCGCATATGGAACCGCAGCATGGCTTCCTCCCTGTGCACGTAGGCGCGGTGTGATGATCAAGGGCAGGGGTGCACGTCAGCGTGCGGCGGCCCCCACTTTCAAGTATTGCCTCCATGAGGTACGCCAGTCCTCGCCTGCGGGCACGACGGCGTCCGCGCAGATGAGGTCCTCGTAGTCGTTGCGGGCAGGGTCGTGCGTCACGTTGGGCGGTTCTGCGCCGTCCTGGACAGCGCGGACAGCCTGTAGCAGCAGGCGACGGTGCGCGGCGATGGCCTTGTCCGTTGTGCCGAGATGCTCGGCTGAGCGGTCCTGTATGGCTCCCTGCGTCTCGGTCGCGTAGAGGTCGTGCGCGGCGAAGAATCGGCCCATGCCGATGAAGCTTGTGGCGACCATCTCCTCACGGTCTTGCATGAACCGGTTGCTAAGGTTCCGCTGGGGCACCCAATCGTTGCCCATCTCGGAATAGAAATCGTTGCGGAGTTGTTCCTTGTCCAGCGGGCCACCGCGCTTGAAATTGACGCGGAACTTCCAGTGGTGGGTGTCGTCTATGGGGACGTGCCAGTTGATGTTGAAGCCGTCCACGCCCTGCGGGTTCGGGGCCATGTTGGGGTAGACGAAGTTGGTTATGCGTACGTAACTTGCGCCGTCGCCGCCGTCGCGCACGGAGAATATGCGCAGCCCAAAGAACGTCTCCTCCACCTCGATCGTCGGGCTCACGTCGTGTGTGAAGTAGGAGTTGGATGAGCCGGTGCCACCCACGACCGCGCGCGCCCGCTCGTCCTCGCGCAGGAAGCGGTGGAGGTAGGAGAGGTGTACGGGGTCGATGTTGCCCTCGTTTCCCTGCAGGTAGTTGCAGGCGGAAAACACCTTCGACGCAAAGACGGACTCCTCGGGGGCCGTCAGGAACTCGTAGGCGGGGAGCAGCGGCGGTTCCCCTGGGCCCATGTAGGCGAGGATGAAGCCGCCGGCCTCGACGCACGGGTAGGCGAGGTGCTTGACCTTGTCCTTGAAGGTGCTGCCTTCCGGCTCGCCGGGCTGCTCCAGGCAGTTGCCGTGGACGTCGTACAGCCAGCCGTGGTAGAGGCAGCGCAGCCCACCGTCCTCGACGCGTCCGTAACTGAGGTCGGCTGCGCGGTGCGAGCAGTGGATTCCCAGCAGGCCGAGTTCACCGTACTGGTTGCGGAAGAGTGCGAGGTCTTCGCCGAGGATACGTACATGCAGGGGGGCGCCACCGAGCGGCAACTCTTCTGCAAGGGCGACAGGGTGCCAGTAGCGGCGGAGCATCTCGCCTCCCGGCGTGCCCGGCCCTGTCTGGGTGAGTAGCGCATTATCTTCCGGGCTGAGCATCGCTGTTTCTCCTCGCAGCGTCGTTACTCTGCCGACCGTACCCGCGAGGGCAAACTAGCCCAGCACATAGGCAAAGTCAAGACGAGATTGGAGGTTAACTGCATCGCACAGGTGTAGCGGTACGATTCACGCACATTGACAGGGGAAATGGCAATCCATACATTCATGGAAGACGCATGGATGGACGAGCATAGAAGCTGCTGGGCAGGAGGAGCCGATGCTGACTCGCGAAGACAATGAGTTGATGACCCGTGTCGGCCCCGGCACGCCGATGGGCGAGATGATTCGGCAGTACTGGACGCCGGTTATGCGCTCATCCGACCTGCCCGAACGCGACAGCAGCCCGGAGCGCATCCGCCTGCTGGGCGAGGACCTCGTGATACTGCGGGACACCAGCGGACGGGTTGGCCTGATGGCGGAGAACTGCTCGCACCGCGGGTGCTCGCTCTTCTACGGCCGCAACGAGGACGACGGCATCCGCTGCATCTACCACGGCTGGAAGTACGACGTGACAGGCCAATGCGTCGACATGCCCAATGAGCCCGCGGCGAGCAACTTCAAGACCAAGGTGCGGCAGCGGGCGTACCCGTGCATCGAGGCGGGCGGCATGGTGTGGACGTACATGGGCCCTCGCGAGACACCGCCTCCGCTGCCCGACCTGGAGTGGATGTCGGTGCCCGCGTCGCACCGGCGGCTCACGCCGTTCCAGCGGGAGTGCAACTGGGTGCAGGCGCTGGAGGGAGACATCGATACCAGCCACCTCTACTTCCTGCACGGCAGGCTGAACCCGGACGACCCGCCGTACATGGGCGTGTGGCACACCGACAAGCATCCGAAGCTGGAAGTGGTGCCGACGAACTACGGCGTCGTCTACGCGGCGAACCGCGAGGAGGACCCCGAGACGACGTACTGGCGCGTGACGCAGTTCATGTTCCCCATCCACACGCTCTTCCCGGGCTATCCGGACGGGACGGTGCCGGGGCACATCTGGGTGCCGATGGACGACTACCACACCATCGTGTGGACGGTGCTGTGGAACCCGGTGACGTCGCTCGAAGAGCTGATGGGACCGACCGGAGCGATGGCCAGAGGCGGCAGCGGCGTGGGCGAGTTCATGCCGAGGAGTGCGGATGGCCTCTCGTGGTGGCGGCCCGAAATGAACCGGAGCAACCACTACGGTCAGGACCGCGAGGCGCAGCGCGAGAAGACGTTCACCGGCATCCCGACCATTCCGCTGCAGGACCAGGCCGCGACCGAGAGCATGGGGCCGATCTACGACCGGACGCAGGAACACCTGGGGACGTCTGACGCCATGATCATCCGGGTGCGGCGCAGGCTCATCCGCGCCGCGCGGGAGTTCAGCCAGCAGGGCGTCACGCCGCCCGGCGTGGACAACCCGGAGTGGTACCGCGTGCGGACGACATCTGCGACGCTGCCGAAGGGTGCGGACTGGCTCGACCAGCTGGAGGACTGGCTGCACGCCAGGTCCAACGAGATCCCGGAGGCGAAGCTCAGGGTTCCCGGTTAGCCGGTACCTTGTTCAAGACATAACGCAGGGGCGGCTTATGGCCGCCCCTGCATGCTTAACCCGTCTCTCCGGTGACCTCTAGAGCGTGCCGGCGGCTTGCGCTGCTGCAACGTCGTCCGGGTGGCCCCAGGTCTCGAACCCGCCGAGGCCCTGCTCCTCGTTGAAGCCCATGCAGCTTATCCAGCGCCCGGTGATGCCGCTGCCGTCCTGCTCTGCGAGATGGAGGGCGAGGGGGACGACGTTGTCGGCGCGCACGCGGCGCGGGGTCCAGTTGGACCGCTCCTGGCCAAGCTTCATTCTGATCTCGTGGCGCACCTGCTCCTGCTCGTCGGAGCCGGTGGTGGCGGTGTGGCCGGGGAGCATGACGTTCGCGGCGATGTTGTACTGCTGGAGCTCCTTGGCGAGGTAGATGGTCATGGAGCCCATCGCAGCCTTGGCAGGCTGGTATGCGCCTTCCCTGCTCATGCCGTAGAAGACAGGCTCGCCCTGACCGGAAGCGTGGGCGTTGAGCAGCTGGCTGGATGAGGAGTTGATGATGCTGCCACTGCGCTTCTCGATCATCGGCTGCACGAACCGCTTGATGACGCGGAGGTTGCCGAAGACGTGCGTGCCGAACATCTTCTCCCATTCGCTGATGTCGGTCTCAAGGACGGTGACGCTGCCGTGGGTGTCGAGGTAGAGGTCCCGCTGGCGCGTGCCGCCGTTGTTGATGATGACGTCGACCGTGCCGAAATTCTCGATAGTCTTCCTGTACGCCTCATCGACGTGCGACTGGAGCGTGATGTCCATCGTGCAGATGAGCGCGTTGGGGTTCTCCCTGATCTCCTCGAAGAAGTCGAAATCGTCGTTGGAGACGCCGGTGGGAACCCATGAGAGGTCGGTTGCGACGACCTTCGCCCCTTCCTTCAGGAACGCGCGGACCATCTCGCGTCCCATCCCTCGCGCGCCTCCGGTGATGAGCACTACCTTGCCTTCTACGGACATGGCTGCCTCCTTATGCACAGTTCATCGAATGGCTTGACTCTACCAGAGAAGCATCGCGTAATCACGGGAAGGGCACCCCGAGGGGCGCCCTTGTAGGTCTATGGGATTCCCGTGCGGCGTACTAGACCGCGCACTCGCCTTCGCCGCGCTCGAGCTTGTAGAGGATGTTCTTGCCCCAGTCGATGTAGTTGTCGAGGTTCTCTTTGTTGAGGGCGCCGACCTCGCGGAATTGACCGGCGAGCTCCTCGAACGGGGCAGTGCCGACGCGGTCCACGAAGTCGTTGAACGACTCGCCGTCCTCGCGGTTGGACTGGTAGTGGGCGAGGATGCCGTCCATGAAGGCGGGGACGCGCTTGGCGGGCACCTTGGCCTTCACGCGGTGGCCGAAGCGGGTGGGGTCCTGGTTGCCGTAGTTGCCCGCGAGGAAGACCTCGTAGGCGGGCACCTGGTTGCCGTCGCCCTTGGTGGCCGCGCCGTGGAAGCCGATGTTGGCGATGTGGTGGCGCGAGCAGCCGTTGGGGCAGCCGCTGACCTTGACGTGGAGGCTCTTGACGGCCGGGTCGTCCACTCCGTGGCTGCGGATGCTGCTGCGAAGCGCCTCGGCGACGCCCATCGAGGAGGTGATACCCATCTTGCAGCTGTCGGTGCCGGGGCAGGAGACGACGTCGGTGATGGAGTTCGCGCCGTCCTCGGCGAGGCCTGTGGCCTTGAGCGCGGCCCACACGTCGTGCAGGTAGCCCTCCGGCACCCAGCGGTAGAGGATGTTCTGCTCCGTGGTTGCGCGGATGCCGCCCGCGTACTTGCGCCCGATGTCGGCGAGCACGGGGAACTGGTGCGCGAAGATGTCGCCGAGCGGGAGCGTGACGTAGACGGCGTAGTAGCCCTCCTGCTGCTGCGGGTGGGCGTTGTCCTTGCGCCACGCGAGGAACTCCGGCTCGTCGTGCGCTTCGACCGGCACGAGGGCAGGGGGCTCGTCGATCATCTCAGGCGGGAGCTCCATCCAGGGCGTGGGGTCGAAGTCGGCCTGCGCCCAGTCGCCCTCCATCTCCTTCTCCACCTCCTCGCGGAAGGCCTCGATGCCGATGCGGTCGACGTAGAACTTGATGCGCGCGCGCATGCGGTTCTTACGGAGCTCGTCGGTGCGGTGGAAGACGCGGATGGCGGCCTCGGCCACCTTGAGGTACTCGGTGACGGGCGCGAATTCGCAGAGCGTCCAGGCGAGGCGGGGCATGATGGAGGTGCCGCCGCCGATGCGGATCTCGAAGCCCTTCTCCGGCTCACTGCCGTCTTCGCGGTCGCGGAGCTTCGGGAGGAAGGCGAGGTCGTGGATGTCGGCCACGACGTCATCGTCTCCGCCGCTGGAGAAAGAGGTCTTCCACTTGCGGGGGAGCGCCTGCGTGTACTCGTGGCGGACGAAGTAGCGAGCATAGGCCGCAAGGTAGGGGGCGACGTAGAAGGGCTCCTCCAGCTTCACGCCGGACAGAGGGTCGCCCGCGACGTTGCGGACGGTGTTGCCGCACGCCTCGCGGGTGATGAGGCCAGCGTCGCCGAGGATGCGCATGACGTGCGGGGTGTCGGCGAGCTTCACGAAGTGGACCTGCAGGTTCTCGCGCGTGGTGATGTGGCCCTTCTTGAGGGGGGCGTACCGGCTGACGACGTCGCCGAACGCCTCCAGGTGCCCGGGGGTGAGCGCGCCGCCGGGGATCTTGATGCGCATCATCTGGACGTCCGCCTGGCGCTGGCCGTAGACCCCGCGCACGAGGCGGTACATGATGAACTGCTCCTCAGTGGGCCATTCGCCGTTGAGGTAGCGGGTCGCCTCCGTCTCGAAGTCGTCGACCTCTTCGGGAACGTAGGGGAGTACGCCCTTGGAGTAGTCGTACTGCCTCTTCTCCTCGATGGT
>DAOUHT010000164.1:0-7147 GCA_034428375.1 Dehalococcoidia bacterium
GAACGGTTCTGGCGGACCTTGAACGAGGACCTGATCGAAGGGACAACGTTTGAGTCATCGGAGGAGTTGAAGGACGAGCTCGTCCAGTACCTCCTCTATTACAACACGGAGCGGCCCCACCAAGGCTTGGGTGGCAAGACACCCCTCGAAACCATGCAGAATCTGTCAGCGAATTAGCTGACATCTACAGGAATGACGGGCCTTCAGGCGAATTGTTCAGAGCATTCCTAGCTGCGGAGGTCTCCCTGGGGTGGGGCGTCCTCTGCAAGAGCGGCTATCTGCTCCTCGAGCGCCTGCACCGCGGTGAAGTCCTCCTCCAGCAGTTTGTAGCAGCGCTCCACGTACAGTTGTGCGAGCCGTGCTCCCGCATCGGAGGAATCACGCGCCGCTCGGCGTACGCGTTCGGCCCAGAAGCGCTCGGGCAGGGCCTGTCCCATCGCTTGGAGCGAGACGTTGGTCTCCTCCGCGAGGCCATCGTCCTGCGACTCGAGTGCGAACCGCATCGTTCCGACCAGCTTCGACAGCTCCGCGGGGCGGTCGCGGTCGCTCATCAGTCCATAGACCACCTGTTGCACGCTGCCGCTCGGGTCTCCCGTGTCGCTGGGCAGCGAGCGTTCCGGGGCGGATGGCGCGGGCTGGGGGTTGGCATCGAGGTAGCGCTGATAGAGCGTCTCGTACTCGTGCACGGCTTCCGTGGCCTGGCGCATCGCCGACTGCAGGTCGCCCAGCACCATGTCGCCTCCCCAGATGAAATCGTCGCCTCGCAACTCCGCCAGGTGGCGCAATGGCTCGATCGCCTCCACCTCTTCAGGGATAGGAGGCGCAGCGAAGCTGCCGCCCCCGTCGCCGATGATCTCGCTCGCGAGTCCTCCCAATTGAGCCGCGAGCATGGGCGGGAGATACTTGCTCATGTCCATCTTCACCGGCAGGAGAACGACGTACGTCGCCAGCAACCCGGCTTGCGGGTTGCCGAAGTAGAGCAACGCATGTCCCTTGGGGCGGGACTCGTCGCCGATCTCGAACGTGAGCGCCACAGCATCGTCCTCCGCCATAGATTATAGGTTCGGCGCGAACGAGTGTCTTTCATCGTTCGGTCGTGTACGAGAGGTTAGGCTGTTTGGAGTGCATGGGATTGTCCATCCGCGAGGTGATTCAGCCTACCTGTCTTCTTGACAGCCCCAACACGCCGTTCGTAGCCTGCTACCCTGCGTCAGGCGAGCGAACATGAGCGTAGTGCGGACTTTGGTGGAATGAGCAACGAACCCCGTCCGGTGGATGTCCGGCCCTCCAAGACACGGCAGACGCTCAGATGGACAGTCCAGACGCTGGGTTTGTTCGCCGTCTGGTTCGCGCTCTCCGGTCATACTGAGATTGAATTCCTCTTGATGGGTGCTGTTATCGCGGTGCTTGGAACGGCGCTCACGCACTGGCTATTCGCGGGTGACCAGGAGTTACGCTTCAGGCATGTACCATACCCGTTCACGTGGTTTGTCCGGGGTTTCATTCGCTTCCTCCTCTACATGCCCTGGCTGCTCTGGGAGATAGCCGTCTCCAACCTGCACGTGGCCTACCTCGTTCTGCACCCCCGGTTGCCGGTGGAGCCGAACCTCGTAGAGTTCGAGACGTCACTGCATTCCGAGTCTGCCCAAGTCCTGCTTGCCCAGTCCATCACGCTCACACCGGGGACGGTGACGGCGGACGTTTCGGATGGGAGGTTCATGGTGCACTGCCTCTCCGCCAAGAGCAGGCAGGGTATGGAAGAGGGAAGCATCCAGCGCAAGGTAGCAGGGATATTCGGCGAACCTGCGCCCGACCGCGTGCAGCTGACGGACGTGGTGACCGTCGAGCAGGTGTTGCCATGACTCTACCCCACATAGCAGTGCTGACCATTGCGATTGCCGTTAACGCAGGACTGTTCTACCGGCTCCTGCTGGGCCGAACATCGTTCGACCGCCTGTTAGCCGCCAGCGCCATCGGCACGAATGCCGTGATCCTGCTTGTGCTGATCGGCTTTGTGTTCGAGCGGCCGGACTCGTTCGTCGACCTTGCGCTGAGCTACGCCCTGCTGAATTTCATAGGGACGGTTGCCGTCGGCAAGTACCTCGAAACGCGCCAGCACCAGTTGTGGTCGCTGATGCGAGGTATGGAGGAGGAGGAAGACGGATGAGCATCGCGGGCGACGTTCTTGTAGGTCTCGGGCTCGCATTCATGGTCATCACCGCCCTGGGGCTGGTGCGCCTGCCGGACTTCTTTTCCCGGGTGCATGCCGTTTCGAAGTCGGAGACGCTCGGCATCGCCCTGGTACTCCTGGGCCTCATCCTGCACGAGGGCGCCACGTTCGTGAGCCTGAAACTTGGGCTCATCCTCGTGTTCGTTGCGATCGCCAATCCGGTGGGCGCGCACATCCTTACGCGAGCCGCGCTGCGGACCGGAGAGATGCCCTGGCGGAGAGGAGGCGGTGGATGATCTGGTGGCTTGAGCTGTCGTTGTTCGGCCTGCTCGTGGTAGCGGCGCTGATCGCCCTATCGGTCCGGGACATGATAGCGGCGGTAGCGACGCTGTCTGTTTACAGCTTCCTGGCCGCGGCACTGCTCGCGCTGATGGGCGCAGTAGATGTTGCGCTCACTGAGGCTGCGCTTGGCGCAGGCGTCACCGGCGTGTTGCTGGTGGGAGCCATCAGCATCGTAGACAGAAGGACCCCTGATTGAAGCTGCTTACCTTGACATTCCTCGCAGGGCTGGTTGCCCTGCTTATCTGGGCGTCGGCTGATCTGCCGGACCGCGCGGACCCCAACGCGCCCGCGAACCGACATCTGTCCCCTGAGTTGACCACGATGACGGAGTCCGAGGTCGTCATTCCGAACATCGTTTCCGCCATCCTGGCCGACTTCCGGAGCTACGACACGCTTGGAGAGACATTCGTCATCTTCACTGCGGGGCTGGCCGTCGTGCTCGTGCTGCAGCGCAGCCGCCGAGAGTCAGAGGAAGAGAGCGGAGATGAATGACCGATACGACAGCATGATCCTGCACTTCATCGCTCGCGTCTTCATGGTGCCGCTCATAATCGTGTTTGGGGCTTATGTGCTGCTGCACGGCGAGCTCAGCCCCGGAGGCGGCTTCCAGGCCGGGGCGATCGTCGCCGCCGCGCTGCTGCTGGTGCGTCTGGCGCTGGGCAACCGCCAGGGAGCGGTGCGTATACCGCAGGGGCTCCTGATCTGGTTGGCGTGTATCGGCCTCGGCATCTACATGTTCGGGGGTATCCTGCCGCTCATCCTCGGTGCGAATTTCCTGGACTACGCGCCGATCCCGGTTGACTGGTACAACCAGTTCGCCGGCGAGCAGCGCACCGCCCGCTCGATGGGCATCTTTATCATCGAATTCGGTGTCTTCTTCGGTGTGGCGGCTGTGCTGGTGCTCATCTACGACCTCATCGCGGGCAGCTCGCGCCAATGATCGACGAGATAGCAGAACGCTTCCCGTACTGGGCGACCGCGGCGCTCCTCGTTGTTGGCCTGTACGGCATGATCGGCAAACGCAGCCTCGTCAAGCAGGTCATCGGCCTGAGCATCTTCCAGTCGGCCATCATCCTGTTCTTCATCAGCGGTTCCCTGCTGGAAGGGGCGACCCTCCCCATCCTCTACAGCGTGCACGGCGTAGCCGAACATGTGGACCCGGACGACTACGTGAACCCCTTGCCGCATGTGCTCATGCTCACCGCCATCGTCGTTGGGGTGGCGATCACCGGTGTGGCGCTGAGCTTCCTCGTCTCCATCTACCGCGAGTTCGGGACGCTCGACGAACGCGAGATGCTGGACGAGATGAGGAAGTAGCCGTGGAGCAGCAACTCCCCGCATTCATCGTCGGCACGCCCCTGCTGTTCTCAGTAATCGTTCCCATACTTGGGCGGAAATGGCGACAGAGCGCGTTCGTCATGTCGGTGGTGACGGTGGCTGTCTCTGCCGTTGCGTCGGCGCTCTCACTGGAACGGGTTCTGCGTGATGGGACGTTCCGATACTACCTCGGTGGATGGGAACCGCCCGTCGGTATCGAGTGGGTCATAGACGAGGTAGCGGCGGTCGTTAGCCTCGTCGTCACCAGCGTCTCGCTGCTCGTGTTGGTCTCGACTCGGCGCTGGGCGGAGCGCGAAGCAGGCGACCGTCCGGGCGTCTTCTATGGCCTCGTGCTGCTGCTTCTGGCGGGACTTACCGGCATCGTCATCACGGGCGACCTGTTCAACCTCTTCGTTTTCCTGGAGATAGCGTCACTCGCCGCGTACGCGCTCGTGTTCATCGGCGGCCGCAGGGCGATGCTCGCAGGCTTCCGCTACCTCATCATCGGCTCCATCGGCGGTGCGTTCTATCTGCTGGGCGTCGGTTTCATCTACTTCGCAACCGGCACGCTGAACATGATCGAGGCACGACAGCTGCTGGAAGAAGCGGAGAGCACGAGGGCGGTGCAGGTGGGCGCGGTGTTCATCTTCACCGGCCTTGGTCTGAAGATGGCGCTCGTTCCGATGCACCTCTGGCTTCCGGACGCCTACGAGCATGCGCCGTCCTCCGTGAACTCACTCATCGCGCCGGTGATGACCAAGGTCGCCGCCTACGCGATGCTCCGCATGTTCCTGAGCGTCTTCCCGCCCGGGTACCTCTCCGGGGCCGTCCCTGTAGCCGATGCACTGCTCATACTCGGCCTCGTCGGTATCGTGTTCGGCTCGGTCGCGGCGGCGGGGCAGACAGACATCCGGCGGATGTTGGCGTACAGCAGCATCAGCCAGCTTGCCTTCATCGCCGTTGGTATCGGGCTGGGAACGCCGCTGGCGCTGGCCGCCGCGCTGCTGCATGTCGTGAACCACGCCGCCATGAAGGCGACGCTCTTCCTGGCGACAGCCTCCGTGCGCCTCCGCGTCGGGTTGCAGCGCACGCACAACCTCGCGGGGCTGGGCCCGCGCATGCCGCTGACGATGGGCGCATTCGCCGTTGGCTCGGTGGCGATGGTCGGCATCCCGCCCACGGCGGGCTTCTTCAGCAAGTGGTACATGGTGCAGGCGGGCGTCGATGAGGGCCAGTGGGTCGTCGTGGCGGTCGTGTTGCTCAGCAGCCTGCTCACCGCCGTCTATCTCTTCAAGGTGCTGGAGCAGGCCTACCTGCGTCCTGCGAAACCGGAACCGCCCGCGCACCACGACGACGAGCACGACTCGCCTGCGGACAGTGCCCCGCAGCCAGCCGAGCAAGAGGCGATGCGTCCCGTGGTCGAGCGAGCGCGGGAGGCTCCTCTGGACGTCTGGCTGCCGCTCGTCTTGCTCGGTGCTGCGACCGTCATACTCGGCGTGTTCAACGTCGTCATCATGGAGCACGTGCTGCTGCCGGGGGTGGAGGTGTCGTGAGCGAGACCACCGCATCCGCCCTTCCGCTCGCTGCCGTCCTCGTTCCGGTGGGCGCTGCCATGCTTGCGGCGCTAACAACCGGCCGCTGGCCGAACCTGCGCGACGCATGGGCGACGCTCGCGGGCATTGCCATGGTGATCATCGCCGTGCTGATGCTCACGGACACGCTGGACGGACGCATCCACCGCACGGTGCTCCTGGAACTCTCGCCGGGCATCGACATCGCACTGCGCGCCGACCCCGCGGGCATGATCTTCGGACTGCTCGTCTCCGTGCTGTGGGTGCTCGCGGGCGTTTATGCCGTCGGGTACATGCGCGGCGAGCATGAGCAGAAGCAGACTCGGTTCTTTACCGCGTTCGCGCTCAGCATCGCGACGGCGGCAGGAGTGGCGCTCGCGGAGAACCTGCTTACGTTTGTCCTCTTCTACGAACTGCTCTCGCTCTTCACGTATCCGCTCGTCACGCACCGGGAGACAGAGACCGCCTTGGTCGCCGGACGCAAGTACCTTGCGTACACCCTCTCCGGCGGCTTGATGCTCATCGGTGCGACGGCCTGGCTGCACGTGCTGGGTGTCGACGCCACGTTCCAAGCGGGCGGGTTCCTCGGCGGCGAAGGATTGGACAGCGCGACGCAGTGGGGTCTGTTCGTGCTCCTCGCGGGAGGCGTGGGTGTGAAGGCCGCCGTGATGCCGCTGCACAGCTGGTTGCCGAGCGCGATGGTAGCGCCGACTCCGGTCTCCGCGCTGCTGCATGCCGTCGCCGTCGTCAAGGCGGGTGTGTTCGGGATGGTGCGGGTAGGGGTGTTCGTATTCGGCGCTGCGCTGCTGGACGACATAGGCGCGTGGCTGGTGCTCGCCGTCATGTCCGCCGGGACGCTGCTCATCGCCTCCATACTCGCGCTGCGCCACGACAACCTCAAGCGCCGGCTCGCCTACTCCACCATCAGCCACCTCTCCTACATCGTTCTTGGGGTGGCGCTCATCGGCCCGCTCGCGCTCACCGGCGCGCTGCTCCACATCGTGGGACACGGCGTCACCAAGATCACCCTCTTCTTCGTGGCCGGAGCCATCCACGTGCGGACGCACAAGGAGAACGTGAGCGATCTGGACGGCATCGGACGCCAGATGCCCATCACGATGGGCTCCTTCGCGCTTGCGTCGCTCAGCATGGTCGGCATCCCGCCGTTCATCCTCTTTACGAGCAAGCTGTACCTCGGTTGGGGGGCAGTAGAGGTCGGGCAACAGGTGTTCCTTATCGTCTACCTCGTCAGCGGACTGCTCGCGGCGGGCTATCTCTTCCCCATCGTTATCCGTGCGTTCCTCCGCTCCTCGCCTGACCACACGAGTTATGGCGAAGCCGACGTGCGCATGGTGGCGCCTATCGCGGTGACGGCGGTTCTCGCGTTGGTGTGGGGTATCGCGCCGGACCTGCCGCTTGGCTTCTTCGAACTCGCGTCGACCGTTGCCGATGCCGCCTTCCCGCAGTCAGTTGCGCTCGCCGGAGGGACGCCATGATCATCGACCGCCCCCTCGTGATTGCGATCGTGGTTGGCGTTGTGCTCTCGGCTGTGCTCGAAGTGTTCCTCGTCGGCCATCGCGAGTTCCTCTTTGCAGGCAGCGACGTGCTCCTGTTCTGGGTGGGCTTCGGCCTGGCGGGTTGTATCGGCATCGTTGTCATCTCGAAATGGGTCGGCCACACCTTCCTGATGAAGCACGACGACCCGTACACGGGCGAGCACGTCGAGGCGGAGCCTGGGGAGCACGGC
>DAOUHT010000165.1:0-15271 GCA_034428375.1 Dehalococcoidia bacterium
CGCGGAACAAGCGTGCCACTTCGGCCTGAGGCCAGCCGTCCATCACCTGTTCGACCAGCTCAGCGCGAGTCACCGGGGTCAAGCGTGCGTTACGATGAGTCATGAGGGGCCTCCTGTTACTGCTGGGTTGCGTTACACAACAGCAACAGTGAGGCCTCTCACTTGTCAACAACCTCTATGGGAACTACAACTAGAGGCCCGCCGTCGGAAGCCCGAACACCGACCAGCCCGGGCGATGCTCGAACGCGCCATGGTGTGAGACGAACCCGCTCCCGTAATCCCTGGCGAGCGCAAGATTGATGGCCCACATCGACATCGCCTGCATCCCCATCTTCTCTTCGAGCTCCGCCGGGGAGAAGAAGCCTGCGTCCAGCGTTTCCACACCGTCCCCGCGCGGCTCGCCCGAGATCCATTCCAGCCAGAACACCACGTAGAGGTTGGCCACCGGACGGTCAGGCGTGCTCGCCGAGTGCCGGAAGCCGACAACCTCCCGCACTCGTGCGACGACGCCCGCCTCTTCGAGCACCTCGCGCTCCGCTGCGGCAGGGATCGCCTCGTCGGCCTCAACGTACCCGCCGGGTATCTGCCAGCTCCCGCGGCCGGGGTTGAGCCCTCGCTGGATCAGGAGGGCCTTGCCGTCCCGGATGACAAGGCCTCCGCAACCTATCGACGACTCACCGAAGTGCAGGAATCCGCAACCGTCTGCCAGACACGCGGGACGCTCACGGCCTCCATCGAACTTCGCCCCCAACACCGATCCGCACTGCGGGCAGTAGACAGGTGGACTCATGGCATCAGCCCCCTCGAACCTCCGAACGTCCAAACATCCTAACGCGTCCGCAAACCCCCGCCGAAGCCCTTGCTCCAGCGTTGCGTGGGCTTGGACAACCCCTTACAGTGGATTGAGACCCACTTGCAAGGCAAGGAGCAGTCATGGCGATCTGGGACAAGATTCGCGGCGAATTCATCGATATCGTCGAGTGGACAGACGATTCGCAGGACACGCTCGTCTACCGCTTCCAGCGGTACGACAACGAGATCAAGTATGGCGCGCAGTTGGTCGTGCGCGAAGGCCAGTCCGCAGCCTTCGTGAACATGGGCCAGTTGGCCGACGTCTTCGAACCCGGCATGCACTTACTGGAGACCGGCAACCTGCCCATCCTTTCGACCCTCCAGGGCTGGAAGTACGGCTTCTCCAGCCCGTTCAAGGCAGAGGTCTACTTCGTCAGCACTCGACGGTTCACGGACCTCAAGTGGGGCACCAAGAACCCCCTGATGCTCCGCGACGCAGATTTCGGACTGGTGCGGCTGCGTGCGTTCGGCACCTACGCCATCCGCGTGCACGACACCTCCATCCTGCTGCGGGAGCTCGTGGGGACATCCGGCCACTACAGGACCGACGACATCACCGACCAGTTGCGCAACATCATCGTCTCGCGGTTCGCCGACCTCCTGGGCGAGAGCAATATCCCCGCACTGGACCTCGTCTCGAATTACGACGAGCTTGGGTCCTTCATGGCCTCGAAGGTCAGGCCGGAGTTCAATGCCTATGGGCTTGAGCTCACGAAACTCCTCGTCGAGAACGTCTCGCTGCCTGTTGAGGTCGAGGCCGCACTCGACAAGCGCACCAGCATGGGCGCCGTCGGCAACCTGAACGCGTTCACCCAGTTCCAGGCTGCGACAGCCATGGAGGCCGCCGCCAACAACTCCGGCACCGCGGGCGGAGCGGTCGGTCTGGGCATGGGCATGATGATGGGCGGGCAGCTTGGCCAGACCGCCGCGCCACCGGCTGCGGCACCTGCCCCACCGCCCATACCTCAGCCGGTGCAGTTCTTCGTGGCCGTCAACGGACAGCAGGCAGGTCCGTTCGGCATGGACGTGCTGGCTGCGCAGGTCCAGCAAGGGCAGCTCACTCGTGACACACTCGTGTGGCAGGCAGGCATGGCGCAGTGGGCCAGAGCCGCGGACGTCGGCACGCTCGCCGCGCTGTTCGGCGCCACGCCGCCCCCGCTCCCGCCGCAGGCTCCTTAGGCACTTCCGGCACACAGTCCCACCAACAGGAGTCTCATGACGACGGAAACCCAGGTAGAACGCGGCCCCGACGAGTTCTCGTGCGAGAAGTGCGGCTCGTTGCTCGAGTTCCAGCCGGGCACGGGGATGCTCGTCTGCGGGCATTGCGGCTTCGAGACTCCCGTCCCCGAGTCCAACGAAGAGATCGAGGAGATCGACTTCCACGAGCGGCTGGCGTCGCTGGAGAGCGGCGAGGACCTCGAAGAAGTACTCACGATCTCCTGCCCCAGCTGCGGCGCGGAGTTCGAGCGGGACGCGAACCTCTCCTCCGAGGAGTGCCCCTTCTGCGGCACCACCATCGTGGCGGAAGGCGGCTCCCACAAGCAGATCAAGCCCCGCTCGCTGCTGCCCTTCAAGGTGGAGCGCGAGCGGGCTCGTGCACTGTTCCGCCAGTGGGTGTCGAAGCTCTGGTTCGCCCCCAACGATTTCAAGCAGCGGGCCCGGCTGGACACGACGCTCTCCGGCATGTACGTCCCACATTGGACCTACGACGCCTCGGTAACGACCGAGTACACGGGCCAGCGCGGCATCTATTACTACGTGCCGGTAAGCACGGGCAAGAGCACGACCATGGTGCGACGCACGGCGTGGACGCCGGTGAGCGGCGTGGTGGACAACACTTTCGACGACATCCTGGTGCTCGCGAGCAACTCCCTGCCCCGGCAATACATGGAGAAGCTGGAGCCGTGGGGGCTCTCCGACCTCGTTCCGTTCCAGCACGAGTACATGAGCGGGTTCCGCGCCGAGAGCTACCAGGTCGGCCTCGAACAGGGCTTCTCCGAAGCCCGCCGGCAGATGGACAGGCCGATACGGCAGACCATCCGCTACCACATCGGCGGGGACGAGCAGCTCATCCAGTGGATGCACTCCGAGTTCGACGACATCACCTTCAAACACATCCTGCTGCCTGTCTGGATCAGCGCATACCGCTACAGGAACAAGCCCTTCCGCTTCCTCATCAACGCCCGCACTGGAGAGGTGCAGGGTGAGCGGCCCTGGAGCTGGATAAAGATAGCCTCGGCCGTAGCCGGGGCCGCCGCCGTGTTGGCAGCGGTTGTGGCCGCTATACAGCTCGCCGATTGACCGCACGTTAACGCCGTCCCACCGATTCTCTGCCCCTACGCCACCGCGCCGGATGCTCGAAGCGCTGCGGCCTGTTCTTCGGCAAGCCCCGCCTCGGCAAGCACAGCATCCGAATGCTCCCCCAACTCCGGCGCACCCCGCCGCACCCCGCCCGGCGTGCGCGAGTGCTTCACCGGCGTGTTCGTGAACGTCACGGGTCCGACTTGCGGCGCTTCGGCTTCCACGAACATCCCTCTGAAGTTCAGCTGCGGGTCGACAGCCACCTCTGAGACATCCTGCACCGGACCGACGGCGATGCCCGCCGGGCCGAGCAGGTCGACCCACTCGCCGGTGGTGCGTTGCGCCAGCGCCGACTCTAGGTGGGGCCGTAACTCGTCGTAGTTGACGCGCCGCAGCCAGCCGGACGCGAAGCGCTCGTCGTCCTTGAGTTCGGGCTTGCCGATGAGTGTCGAGAACCGACCCCAGTGACCGGTCGGACCGTCCGATACCGCGACCGCCACGTAGCCGTCCTTGGTCGGCAGCGCCTGCACCGGCGCAGTGACCGGGTGCCGGGTGCCGATGCGCTCCGGCATCTCGCCCACGGCGAAGTAGCGCATCAGCGGGTTCTCCAGGATGGCGGCCTGGCAGTCGAGCATCGCCATGTCGATGTGCTGGCCGAGGCCGGAGCGGTCGCGCTCCACGATCGCTGACAGCACGCCGATCGTCGTGAAGAGGGCGGCGGTGATGTCGCCCATACTCACGCCGGGGCGCACCGGCCCGCCACCCTCGTCGCCGGTGATGCTCAGCATGCCGCCCATCGCCTGTACGATCACGTCCAGCGCGGCGCGTTTGGCATACGGGCCGTTCTGCCCGAAGCCGGACACCGACGCCATGATGAGCCTCGGGTTGCGGGCTTTCAGCGTCGCGTAGTCGACGCCGAGGTTGGTCATCGTCCCCGGCCTGAAATTCTCCGTCACCACGTCCGCGCCATCCACGAGGCGCAGGAACGCGTCCCTGCCGTCCGGGTTCTTGAGGTCGATGACAATGCTGCGCTTGCCCCGGTTCACGCTCGTGAAGTAGGTGCTGCGCTCCCTGCCGTCCCTGCCCGCGAAGAACGGCCCGTTCCGGCGTGCCTGGTCCCCGCCCGGCTGCTCTACCTTCACCACGTCCGCGCCGAGATCGGCGAGGATCATCGTGCAGTAGGGGCCTGCGAGGATGCGGGTGAGATCGACGACGCGTATCCCTTCGAGCGGGCCGGGCATGGGGCGCCTCCTTCACTGCGGAGCGGATGGCGGGATTGTAGCCGTTGCTCCGGGACGCAGCGGGATCGACGGGGACGTGGGATGCGGACGGATGCAACACCGATCCAGACGGAATGCAACACCTACGCGGACGAAGTGCAACGTCAACGCAACGGAAATACGACAGGATGCAACAGCCGGTTCACTCCTGAAGAAGAGAGCGACAGGAGTGGGGAGGCGGGGGTGTTTTCTGAAGAGTGTTGCATTCTGTTGCTTCTCTCGGTCACGCCTCGTGGAGTTCGCCCGGCAAGGCAGGGAGTAGCGGGCGGGACACCCCGCCCCGTGACCAGCATAGCGCGAGGGCGGAAGCTGGGGTAAGAGGCGGATGTCACTCTCGCCATGGGGAAGGGATAGGGCACCCCACCCCGTGTGCCTTATCCCGCAGGAACGACGAAGGGGCGCACGCGGGGGCGGTTCGCGAACCGCCCCTACACCAGGCGGGGTTCCCGCCTTCGCGGGAACGACGGGAGGGGGCATGGTTCAACAGGCTCACCATGAGCGGTCACTCTGGGTTCCCGTTTTCCACGTGAACGATGGAGGGGGCAACGCGGCTGGGTTTGCATACGCTATGGGTGGGCGTACGCCCGTAGTACCCTCACCCCAACCCTCTCCCCCTGTAGGGAGAGGGGGTCGTTAGACGCCCATCACGTTGTAGCCGGCGTCCACGTAGAGGACGTGGCCGGTGATGCCGGAGGCGAGTGGGCTCGCGAGGAAGAGCGCCGCGGAGCCGACCTCTTCTTGCGTGATGTTGCGCTTCAGCGGGGAGCGGCTCGCGTGTATCTCGTGCATGTTCGTGAAGCCGGAGATGCCGCGCGCGGCCAGCGTATTGAGCGGCCCAGCCGATATCGCGTTCACGCGCACGCCGAGCACGCCGTACTCCGCCGCGAGCTGCTTCACCTCGTTCTCCAGCGCCGCCTTCGCAACGCCCATCACGTTGTAGCCGGGGTAGACCTTGTCCGCTGCGTGGAACGTCAGTGTGAGGATGCTCCCGCCGTCAGTCATCTTCGCGGCTGCAGCCCGGGCGACCGGCAACAGGGAGTAGGCGCTCACCTCCAGCGCGGTGCGGAATCCGTCCATGCCCGTCCTGGAGAACGCCCCTTCCAGGTCGTCCCGGTTCGCGAACGCCACGCTGTGCACGGCGACGCCGAGCGGCGCGACTGACGAGGCCGCGTCCACCGCGGCGACCACCGACTCCTCGTCCAAGACGTCGCACTCCACCGCCTGCGTGCGCTCCATGCCCTCGACGAGGCCCAGCACCGAGCGCCCCATGCGTTCGTTCTGGTACGTCACGGTGAGGTTGGCGCCCGCCGCGTGCAGATGCTGCGCGATGGCCCACGCGATGCTCCGCTGGTTCGCCACGCCGAACACGACGGCGCTGCGGCCCGACAGGTCTATCGCGACCACCATCTCAGGCGTTCTCCCCTGGCCTTCCGGCGTATTGCGCCTCGCGAGCGTTCGGGCCGTGCCTCGGGTCGGGGACGAAGGCGACATCCGGACGGCGGCGTCCCCGGCGCATCTCGTGCTCGATCAGTTGGAAGTCCCGCTTGGGGATGAGGTGCAGGAGGCCCTGGAACGCGAGCGGCCAGTCCTCCGGCGGCCAGCGCTTCACATACTCCATCCGCGGCGCGATGAGGCGCGCGTCGAGCACGTGGTCATCGTCGGGCACCACGTCGGGCTTCGTCTTCACCCGCCACGCCAGCGGGTCGTGGCCCTCGAAACCGGGCCAGAGCGGCGTCTTGTCCTCGTAGTGCGTGCCTGATATGGAGGCGATGGCCCCGAACACGAGCCGGTGCGTCACGTAGAACAGCACACGGTCGCCTATCTCCATGCGCTGCACGCGCCGCCGCTGCTGACGGCCCATCGCCAGCACCGAGAAGTTCTTCTCGACGCACGCGTCGAAATACTCCGGCCAGACGGAGACCATCCAGTAGTTGCGCGGTGCGTTCGCCACGCGTTCATACTACCATGCGCCCGCTGTTCCTCAGACAGTCTTCCCTCACGGATCGAACGTATATGGCAACCAGAAGGCACAGGGAGGCCGCACTCCTATCATGCGCCTGAAACGCATCGTCCCCGTTGAGATGGTGTACGCGGTCTCCCCAACCGCTGCGGTAATCATGGGCGACTCATTGATGTACGTCGTGCTGCCCATAGCGGCGGTCGACTTCGGCGTACAAGAGCAGTTCGGCCTCGCTGCGACGTTCTGGATCGGGCTTGCGCTCAGCATCAACCGCTTCATCCGCCTGGGAAGCAACGCCTTCGCTGCGTCCGTGTACCAGCGGTTCGGTGTGCGTTGGCCCTTCGTCGCCTCCATCGCCGCGGGCGCCCTGTCGACGCTCGCGTACGGCCTCGGGACCGGTATCGCAGCGCTGCTGCTTGCCCG
The DNA here is from genome assembly GCA_034428375.1 of Dehalococcoidia bacterium. Taxonomy (GTDB): domain Bacteria; phylum Chloroflexota; class Dehalococcoidia; order Lucifugimonadales; family Australimonadaceae; genus Bin16. The sequence continues at coordinate 6,817 of DAOUHT010000165.1, forward strand.
AGCTGTCTGGGGAGTCTCCTACTCCTACATGCGGCTCGCCGCGCACCTGACCGCGTTCGGTGTGGGCACATCCGCCATACGGGGCAGGATGATGGGCATGTTCAACTCCGGGCAGCGGTTCGGCAGCTTCGTCTCGGTCACTGCGGGCGCGGTGCTGTTCCATCTCACTTCGAGAGAGGTGACGTTTACTGTCCTGGCCTGCATCGGACTGGTCGGCGTACTCATCGCCACCCGGATCCCGGACCTCAGGCCGGAGCGCATCCGTCCCGCCGTGGGAGGCTTGCGCAACAGATTGAACGCATGGGACCTCGCGATATCCCGGTTGCCCGGGTACGGCCGGAAACTGCGTATCCCCCTCCTCTCCATCAGCCTGATGCGCTTCGCCACGGCGTTCGGCGCCAACGGCCTGGCAATCGCCACCCTTGCGCCCTACCTCGCGGGATTCGCCGACAACGACGACAGGGTGCTCGGCGGATCGTTCGCCGTAGTCACGCTCGCAGGCCTGCTGGTGGGTTTCAGGTGGCTCTCCGACATCAGCCTCGGAGTGCCGATGGGGCATCTGTCCGACCTCGTCGGCAGACGATTGGCCATCGCCTGCGGGATGGCCGCGATGATCGCTTCGCTGGCCATGATGGTTGTGGCCGACTCCGCGGTCGCTGTCGTCATAGGGATGCCCCTGCTGTTCCTCGCGGCAGTGGGCGTGAACACAGCTCTCGATGCGGCCATAGGAGAGACGGCGACCAGTTCAACGCGCGCCGCGGTGTTGGGCAGGTACTCAACCTGGCTGGACCTGGGGGCGGCGTTGGGCCCCTTCACGGGGTTCCTGGTCGCAGACAGGATCGGCTTCGATGGGGGGTTCGTGGTCGCAGCCGTGCTTCTGGCAGGCACCTGGGCGTTCTACGTGGCCGCCACGGGTGATCCGCGCACGCGGCAGCACCGGCGGCGGTAGGCACGCAGGCATTCTCTTCCTGCGCTTCCAACCGCTGCGGATGAGGCGTACATCAGTCGGTGACGATTCTTTACCCACTTTGACATTCAGGAATAGACTGTGCCTACGATTCGCCCCCGCGCGGACAGGAGCGCAACAAGTTGGAGGACGCCTTATGACCAAGTCAGATGCGAATGGCGTCGTTTACCAGTTCACCGCGGTTCTTCACCTACCATCGGAGGACACCGGAGACCTCTACATGATGGAAATCCCTGAGCTCCCTGGCTGCCGTGCATGGGGAGAGAGCCCGAACGAAACACTGGACTACCTGCGCAGCGTCGCTGCCGGCTTCATCGAACTGTATCGTGAGCAGGGCATACCGATCCCCGTCGACCCAGCGCCCATCGACTCAGCCCCCCGCCCCATGCAGGTGTATGCGTGACCTATAGGGACCTGACTGGGCGCCTCCGAATGTTCGGTTGCTACTTTGCCCGTCAGGCTCGCGGAAGCCACGAGATATGGCAGCGTGAAACCACGGGCGCCCTAACCACTATCCCCAATCAAGGAAACAAGGACCTCGCACCGGGCACAATATCCAAGATTCTGAGGGACCTCGACATCTCCCCGGCCGCTTTTCGAGCGGCCGGGTTGAAGGGTCCGTAGTCCCCCGCCGGGCTTGGGCATGGAGTCACGCGGGCGATAGAATGGCCTGCGAACGGCACGAACAAATCGCCATTTCCAGGAGGCGGTCGAATGAACTACCACTACATCTCCGGTGACTCCCACATGGAGGTCGACACCGCAAACTGGACGCCTCGCGTTCCGGAGCAGCATCGCGACCGCGCTCCCAAGCTCGTGCGCATCGACGACGACACCGACGCCTGGTTCATCGACGGCAAGCAGACGCGCAAGGCGAACCCAGCCGACCTGTACGGCGGCAGGGGCCGCGAGCACTACCTGCCGTCCGGCGTGAAGTACGAGGGCACGCCCGGAACGGGCACGCCCGAGCAGCGCATGCAGGAACAGGACATCGACGGCGTCGACGCCGAGGTGCTCTTCCCCGCGCAGGCCACCGGCCCGAGGATGTGGCGGATGGTCGACGACGACGAGGCGTACCTGACCATCGTCCGGGCGTACAACGACTGGCTCATCCAGGACTACTGCGCCGAGAACCCGGACCGCCTCATCGGCGTGACCATCATGCCCATCATCGAGGATCTGGACGCCCACATCGAGGAGCTGAAGCACTGCAAGGAGATCGGCGCGAAGGCGATCATGCTGCAGGACTTCCCGTCCGGCAAGCAGTACCCGTCCATTGAAGACGACCGGTTCTGGGAGACGGCGCTCGACCTCGACATGCCGGTGACCGTCCACGTTGACATCGAACGCACCGGCAAGGGCCCGTTCCTCGACTACCCCAAGGCCACGCCTGAACTGCTGAAGGAGCTGGAGGCGCCGGGGCGGAGCTTCCCGGAGCAGATGGCGCGGTTCAGTCCCATCAAGGGCAGCGGAGCGATGCCCGCCGTCCAGTGGACACTGTCCGGCCTCTTCGACCGCTTCCCAACCCTCAAGATACTGTTCGCCGAGAACCAGATCGGGTGGATACCGTTCTTCCTGCAGAGCGCCGACGTCCGCTACGAGCGCAACCGGTACTGGGCGGAGAACCAGCTGGGCTTCAAGCCGCTCTCCCGTCCGCCGAGCGAGTACCTGCTGGAGCACACGCTCTGGGGGTTCCAGTACGACCGGGTGGGCGTGCTTGCGCGCGACCAGTTGAACGTGGACAACCTCATCTGGGGCTCCGACTTCCCGCACCAGGAATCGGACTGGCCTGACTCGCTGAAGATCCTCGACCAGGCGTTCGAGGGCGCCCCCGAAGAGGTGCGCTACAAGATGACCTGCGGGAACGCGATAGAGTTCTTCATGCTCGACGCGAACTAGGAGTGCGCCTTCCGGCAGGCCACGGCCTGCTCCAGCACCCTCGGCATTGAGTCCGCACGCCTGCGCACGGTACAATGAGGGCTGCGTCATCCCCCGGCGACTACATCGCAGGAATCTTCCCACCCGGTTCCGCATCCATTGTGGGTTTGAGTCTTCCTGTTTTTCGGCAGAGGAGAGCGACTTGGCCACCTCAACCAATCTCGGATTCCCTCGAATCGGCGCGAAACGCGAACTCAAATGGGCAGTCGAGGCGTACTGGGCCGGCAAGATAGACGAACCGGAACTCCAGCAACGCGCCGCCGCCATCCGCCGGTCGCACTGGAACCTCCAGCGGAAGGCCGGCATCTCACACATCCCCTCCAACGACTTTTCGTTCTACGACCAGGTCCTCGACACGAGCGTGATGGTCGGCGCGATCCCGGAACGCTACGACGCCCCTGAAGGTCAGGTCAGCCTCGACACCTACTTCGCCATGGGCCGAGGCCGCACCGCTACCGAAGAGCGGCCAGGCGTCTCCGCCATGGAGATGACCAAGTGGTTCGACACGAACTACCACTACATCGTCCCTGAGATAAACCGGAGCCAGGTATTCTCCCTGCGCTCGACCAAGCCGGTCGCCGAGTTCCTGGAGGCGAAGGAGCTTGGCGTCCACACGAGGCCCGTCCTCGTGGGCCCGGTCACCTACCTCCTGCTCTCCAAGTCGGACGATCCTGCCTTCGACCCCCTCCTGCTGTTGGAAGGGCTCGTGGATGTCTACGAGAACATCCTCAAACGGCTGGCCGAAGCGGGCGCGGACTGGGTGCAGATGGACGAACCCGCCCTCAGCCTCACGCTCAATGACAAGCAGCGCTCCGCGTTCGGACGGGCGTACGCCCGGCTCGTTGCGGCAGTGCCGGGGCTCAGCATCCTCGCCGCCGTCTACTTCGGCGACCTGCGCCAGAACACGAAGGCCGCGCTCGCGATGCCTGTTCACGGCCTGCACGTTGATCTCGCCCGCGGACGCGCCGACCTGGAGAACATCCTCGCCAAGCTGGGCGAGGGGGTCTCCCTCTCGCTTGGGCTCGTGGACGGACGCAACATCTGGAAGACGGACCTGGAAGAGGCCATCGCGACCGCGCGGCGAGCCTCCTCCGTGCTCGGCAACGACCGCATCCTTATCGCCCCCTCCTGCTCGCTGCTGCACTCCCCGGTCGACCTGGACAACGAGACGAACCTCGACGAGGAGATGAAGTCCTGGCTTGCCTTCGCGAAGCAGAAGGTCGACGAGGTCGCCATCATCACGAGGGCCGTCAACGGCAACTCTGCCCGCGTCGCGAACGCACTGGCCGCCAACGCCGCCGCGATGGCGTCGCGCCGGACATCCACTCGCATCCACAACCCCGAGGTGATGGAGCGCAGCGCCGCCATAACACCGGCCATGGCCCAGCGGTCGAGCCCGTACCCCGAGCGCCGCAAGGCGCAGCAGCAGGTGCTGCGCCTCCCCGCCTACCCCACCACTACCATCGGCTCGTTCCCGCAGACGCCGGAGATTCGGAAGGCGCGCGCGAGCCGCAACCGCGGCGAACTCACCACAAAAGAGTACGAGCAGTTCATCCGCGAGGAGATCGAGCGCTCCGTCCGTTTCCAGGAGCAGACCGGTCTGGACGTGCTCGTCCACGGCGAGCCGGAACGCAACGACATGGTCGAGTACTTCGGCGAGCAGCTGGAAGGCTACATCTCCACGTCCAACGGATGGGTGCAGAGCTACGGCTCCCGCGCCGTCAAGCCGCCCATCATCTACGGCGACCTCCACCGTCCCGCCCCCATGACCGTGGACTGGATCTCCTACGCCCAGTCGCTCACGCGGCAGCCGGTCAAGGGCATGCTTACCGGCCCGGTAACCATGCTCCAGTGGTCGTTCGTTCGTGACGACCAGCCCCGCAGCGAGACGTGCCGGCAGCTCGCCCTCGTGATCCGCGACGAGGTCTGCGACCTAGAACGCGCGGGCATTCGCGTCATCCAGGTGGACGAACCCGCCCTGCGCGAGGGTCTTCCCCTCCGCCGCGAGGACTGGGACGCCTACCTCGAGTGGGCCGTCGAGTGCTTCCGCATCGCCACCAGCGGCGTCGAGGACCGCACCCAGATGCACACCCACATGTGCTACGCCGCCTACGACGACATCATCGACTCGGTCGCCGCCATGGACGCCGACGTCATCTCCATGGAGAACTCCCGCTCCGACGGCACGCTGCTCGACACCTTCCGCGCGCACCCCTATCCCAACGAGATAGGTCCCGGCGTCTACGACATCCACTCGCCGCGTGTCGCAGAAATCGAAGAGATGAGCGATCTCCTCCGCAGGGCCGTGGCCGTCATCCCGCCGGAGCGGCTCTGGGTAAACCCGGACTGCGGTCTCAAGACCCGCCGTTGGGACGAGGTGAAGCCCTCCCTGCTGCACATGGTGGAGGCCGCGAAGGAACTGCGGGGCCAGTCGTGACCCATACAGCCTACCGGCAGGCCGTCGTCTGCTTCCTGGAGACCGCCGCCAAAGTGAAGCCGGAGCAGTGGGACGCGTCCGCGCTCGGCATCTGGAGCGTCCGCGACCTCGTGGGCCACATGAGCCGATCGATCACGCGCATCGAGGAGTTCGGCACCCAACACGCTGAGTCGGTAGACATCACGTCCGCTGTGCACCACTACCGCCGCTCCCTCCGACAGCCGAGCGACGACGAGCGCGTCGCCCAGCGGGGACGCGAAGCCGGACAGGCGCTGGGCGACGACCCACTTGCCACCATGAACGCCGACTGGTCCCGCGCTGAACCGGTCCTCGACGCAACCGACGAGGACGCCATCATCGCCTACGACAACGGCGGCATACGCTTCGGCGATTACTTGGAGACGCGCGTCTTCGAGCTCACCGTCCACACGCTGGACCTCGCGAACGCCATCGGCGTCGAGGTCGAGCCGTCGCGCGAGGCGCTGGGCGTCACGCTGCAACTCCTCGCCGCGCTTGCCGTCGAGTCCGGCAGGGGCGCGCCGCTCGCCCTCTCCGGCACCGGCCGCGGCCCCCTCCCGGACGGCTACTCCGTCCTGGGGTAGGCCGGGCGCCTCACCCGTCCCACGGGTTCGTTATCTCGACGCCGCAATCGAGGAAGTCCCGAACGTTTCTCGTGGCAACGACTGCGCCATTCGCGCTGGCGATGGCGGCGATCTCACAGTCGCGCGTGTCGTACGCTCGGCCTGCTGCGCGCCGGGCCGGGCCTATGGCCGCGTAGGCTTGGGCGGCGCGGCGATCGAACGGCAGCACGCGGCCTGCCAGCAGTTCTTCGAACAGTCGTTCCGCTGCCGCCGCGAGCTCCCGCCTGCGCCGGCCTTCCGGCACCAGGGCAATGCCGACACGGCTCTCGGCCTCGGTGATAGCCGTGCTGAACAGCGTGCCGAGTGGCTGGCTGTCTGCCCACGCAAGCACCTCGGGCCGAGGAGCGCTCTTCATCAACTCCGACACGACATTCGTATCGAGAACGAACACGGCCCGCTACTCGAACTCCGCCGGCTTCAGGCCGCCGAGCCTGGGGAATTCGATGCCGTCCACGCCGCCGAGTGGCTTGAACAGTTCGTGGATCTGCGTCCCCAGTCCCTTCTCCGGCACGGCAGTCTCGGCGGGAGCTTCATCCTCGCCGAGCGCCGAGCGCAGGATGCGCCGAGCCTCTTCTTCCATGGAATGGCCGTGCTCTGCTGCCCTGATGCGCAGCCGCCGCTTGAGATCGTCTTCGATGTTCCGTACGGTGATGCTGGTCATGGTACTGCTCCGATTGCAATGCAATCATTGTAGTCAACGCAATCGTTGCGTGCAATCGTTGCAGCCGGGACCGCTTGCGCTCCCTCCAAGCTACGCCGGTTCCTTCCCCAACGGCTTCACAAAATTCGCAAAGTCCGTGCGCTGACGGAAACCGGCTTTCGCGAAGAATCCGCGCTCGAACGACTCCGCCACAATGCGGTTGTTCAGCATCAACCGCTCGCACTCCATCTCTCTGGCCCGCGCTTCCACCGCCTCCATCAGCCGGTTGCCCACCCCGTGCCCTCGCCAGTCAGCCCGGACGATCAGGTCGGACACGTAGGCTTCTCTCCCACCCAGCATCGGGAAGGGGACCCAGTGCACCGCGACGTAGGCAACGACCTCTTCTTCCGCTAAAGCAAGGACGATTTCGTGGCCGGGCTGGCCGATGCACTCCTCCACCGCTACCCGTACTGCCCCTGCGTCGCTGGAGCCGCCACGCTCGTGGGCCAGCGCCGTCACCAGACCGGAGATGCCGTCTATATCCGTAGCCTGCGCCGCCCGCAGGGTAACGTCCTCCACGCCGCCCCCTAATTCCCCGCCCACGGCCCCTGCTGGCCGGACGGACCCTGACGCTGGAGCACGGTGCTTACTGGCACAACCGGCTCGGACGGGGCCTCGAACGCGGGCATCACCTCTTCGCCGAACAGCCGTATCGATTTGTCGACGTGCTCGGTCGGCATTCTGCCTATGTGGTGGCTGCCTGCCCACACCGTGAAGCCCAGCCGCTCTTGGGTCTCCGCTATCCGTCGCGCTACGGTCTCCGGGCTGCCGATGATGGCCAGTCCGTTGTCGACCCAGAAGTCGTAGGACTGCCGGGCCTGGGCGAATATCTTCCCGTTCGCCCGTGTGTACCGCGTGTTGTCGGTCCCCTTCCCACGTGGGTCGCTACCGAAGCCGATGCGCGTGTTGGTCACGTGCTCCCGGTCTATGCCGTAGTACTCGAGGAGGTGCGGCTCCGCCTCGGCGCGGGCCTGCTCGTCTGTCTCCGCGACGTGGACGACGCGCACGAGCATCTGCCGCGGCACCGGGCCGGGGTGCTCGCACTCGCGCCAGATGCGCCGGAAGTGCTCGAGCTTGTCCACCAGCTCATCGTCGGTGGAGATGTTGGTCGCAACGTCGTTGTTGCGCTCCGCGGCCCACTCGAATGCGCGCAGGCTGTGGCACGCTATCCATATAGGCGGGTGCGGCTGCTGGTACGGCTTCGGCATCGGCAGCATCTCGTCGTACTGCCAGAACCGCCCGCGATGGGTGACCTCGTCCTTCGTCCACGCGTCCTCGATCACCTTCATCGCCTCTTCGCTCGCGGCGTGGCGCTCGTAGTAGTCGATGCCCCAGCGGATGAACTCGTGCTCGTGCGTTCCCAGTCCGGAGCCGAACTCGACCCTCCCCTTCGACAGGTGGTCGAGCGTCGCCACCTCCTGCGCCAGCCGCATCGGGTTGTGGAACGGCAACTGCCAGATCATCGCGCCGACGTGGATGCGCTCCGTCGCCGCCGCGACCGCCGTGAGGAAGACCGTCGGCGCCGTGATCGCGCCGATGTAGGACGCCTGGTGCTCGATGATCCAGTAGTAGCGGTAGCCGAGCTCGTCCATCAGGCGGGCTTGGCGGATGTGTTCGTCGTAGGCCGCAGCCGCCGACCCGAGGCGCTTGATGTCGTTGATCTTCACGGCGCCCCACGCGCCGAGCTCCAATGGCGGCATCTATCTCTCCTCTACGCGAACGCGCCCTTCTACCTGAACGCGGGGATGACTTCCTGGCCGAACAGCGTCAGC
>DAOUHT010000166.1:0-44165 GCA_034428375.1 Dehalococcoidia bacterium
CTGCCGATTGCGGCACGCCCCCTGAGAGATTCCTCGGCTCCGCTCGGAATGACAGGCAAGGGCCCTTGTCATGTTGAGCGAAGCCCCGGCCTTGTCATGTTGAGCCCCCTGGCCTTGTCATGTTGAGCGAAGCCGAAACATCTCTCGGGAAGTGTTCGTAGCCTTGAGAAACTTCACCCGTCCCGTTCGGCTGCTCCGAAGTCTAACCACCCTGGATTGAGCGACTCCACGAGCGCGACCTTCTTGCGGCGTGACCAGCCCTTGATCTGCTTCTCCCGGGCTATGGCTTCAAGGATGTCGGCGGTCTCCTCGAAGTAAACAATTTGACCGATGTTGTAGCGTGCTGTGAAACCCTCGTATGTCTTCGCTTGGTGCTCCGCTGCTCGTCGGGACAAGTCGTTCGTCACACCCACGTACAGCGTTCGGGATGCATTCGTCGCGATGTACACGTAATAGCGCTCAGCCATGGCCCGAACTCCTCTGATGGACCAGTGTAGTTGCGCTCTGCTGGGCTGTCGTGAGGCGGTTGTCACATCTTTCTTGTCGTGGATGAGCCCCCTGGCTTGTCATGTTGAGCCCCTCCGCCTTGTCATGTTGAGCCCCCTGGCTTGTCATGTTGAGCCCCTTGGCTTGTCATGTTGAGCGAAGCCCTGGCCTTGTCATGTTGAGCGAAGCCCTGGCCTTGTCATGTTGAGCGAAGCCGAAACATCTCTCGGGGAGAGGAGGTTGGTGCGCATGCGGCACGCCCCCTGAGAGATTCCTCGGCTCCGCTCGGAATGACAGGCAAGGGCCCTTGTCATGTTGAGCGAAGCCCCGGCCTTGTCATGTTGAGCGAAGCCGAAACATCTCTCGGGAGAGGAGGTTGGTGCGCATGCGGCACGCCCCCTGAGAGATTCCTCGGCTCCGCTCGGAATGACAAGCAAGATCTGTGACACCGCCCCATTGCGCGGACGCGGCCCCGTGCCGCACCATGGTAGGCACAACCTCATAGCGGACCCACAGACCCCGCGGACGAGCCGCGGGAAAGGGCAACGAAGCCCCCTGAGATACAGGGGGCTTTCTGCGTTTAAGCCCCCGCCGCGATCCCCTCTCCCTACAAGGAGACCCTTGCACAACTGGCGGAGGGTGGTGTGCCGTTCCTCACCCTCTCCCCCTGGGAGAGGGCTGGGGTGAGGGCTGGCAGGTGAGAGTGTGCCGTCCCCCCTCTCCCCCTGGGAGAGGGTGCCGCGCCAGCGGCGGGTGAGGGTTAAAGGAGGAGAACACATGACAGCGGTGCTCGAAAACTACAGAGAGGACCCCGTGGGGTTCGTGGAGCAGGTGCTCGGCCACCCGCCGCCCTACGAGAAGCAGCGGGAGATCCTCCGCACCCTCGCCGTCAAGCGGCGCGTCAGCGTCGTCGGCGCCAACGGCTCCGGCAAGGACTGGGCCGCCGCCCGCGCCGTCCTCTGGTGGCTCGCCACCCGCATACGCGCCATCGTCGTCGTCACCGGCCCCACCCAGCGCCAGGTGGAGCAGATCGTCTGGCGCGAGCTCCGCGCCGCCCACAAGGCATCCGGCGTCCCCCTTGGCGGGCGCCTCTCCGGCGCACAGTGGAACTTGGCTGACGACCGCTACGCCATCGGCTTCTCCACCAACAAGGCCGACAACCTCCAGGGCTTCCACTCCCCGGAGCTCCTCGTCGTCGTCACGGAGGCCCACGCCATGCCGCAGGACCAGATGGAGGCCCTCAAGCGCCTCTACCCCGCCCGCATGCTCCTCACCGGCAACGCCTTCTCACGCGACGGCGAGTTCTTCGACTCCCACCACACCAAGCGCCACATCTACGCCAGCATCGTCGTCTCCGTCTACGACACCCCCAACTTCACCGGCGAGAACGGCGGCGCCCCCGGCATGCCCACTGAAGAGGACGTCGAAGAGCGCAAGCTGGAGTGGGGCGAGGACCACCCCCTCTATCAGGGCTCCGTCCTCGCCCGCTTCCCCGACATGCTGGACGACTCCCTCCTCTCCCGCACCGCCATCGAGCAAGCCGTCGAAAGATGGGAAGGGCACATGAACATCGATGCACAGGATCAACAGGATAAAGGCCCCTCGCCGGCAGACGCCCACTTGGAGGAGGGCCACGGCGTGGTGGGCGGGAGCAGTCATCCCGAACAGGGCGCAGCTCGCATACCTTGTCATTCCGAGCGGAGCGCAGCGGAGCCGAGGAATCTCTCAGGTGACACCCCGCTGTGCACCGACGCATCCCCCGAGAGATGTTTCGACTCCGCCTCCGGCTCCGCTCAACATGACAAGGCTGGGAGTGATTGTCATTCCGAGCGGAGCGCAGCGGAGCCGAGGAATCTCTCAGGTGACGCCCCGCCCCCTGCCGCGCCCCTGCCGCCCTCGACCGAACCCCGCCTCGGCGTCGACGTCGCGCGCTTCGGCTCCGACAAGACCGCCCTCTGCCTCCGCCGCGGCTGGCTCGTCGAGTCCCTGCGCTCCTTCTCGCGCGTCGACACCATGCGCACCGCGGGCGAGGCCTTCTCCCTCGTGCGAGACCAGGACATCCCCGCCGTCTTCGTGGACGAGGGCGGGCTCGGCGCGGGCGTCGTGGACCGCCTGCGCGAGCTCGGCGCGCCCGTGCACGGCGTCCAGTTCGGCGGCAAGGCGCGCCAGTCCGGCCGGTTCGCCAACATGCGCGCGGAGATCTTCTGGGAGCTGCGACGCCTCTTCAACGACGGCCTCATCGCCATCCCGCGCGACGAGGAGCTGATCGGCCAGTTGCTGGGCCTCCGCTACGACGTCACGAGCGCCGGGCAGGTGAAGATGGAGAGCAAGTCGTCGCTCCGCAGGCGCGGCGTGCGCTCCCCGGACAAGGCGGACGCCCTCGCCCTCGCCTTCATGGAGCCGCCCTCCCTCGGCATCTGGACCGGCCCCCCGAACGAACCCCCGCCGGAACCGCGCCCCGTCCGCGACTCCACGGACCCCCCGTCCACGTCGCTCCCGGCCAACCTGGGGATATGGTGATGGGGGCCGTCGTTCCCCTCTTCCTACAAGGACACCCTTGCATAACTCGCGGAGGGCGGTGGAGTTGTCTGCTCCCTCTCCCGATGGCGGGAGAGGGCTGGGGTGAGGGTTGGAGGGGGGAGGGGGGGCTGCCATGGGTTATGCAATGGCGCCCTGCAAGGGGAGGAGTGATGCGTCCCGCGCTGCCCATCTCCCCTCTCCCTCTGGGAGAGGGGCCGGGGGTGAGGGTTGCCCCTTGCCCCCGTACCTCATTGACACGCGGGCGATGCGCTGGTAGAAAGAACCTTGCGTGTTGACGCAGAGACATATCGAGCGGTTTGGCCAGAACTGCCCTGTGCATCCTATTGCAAGGGCGGCGGCTGTCGTTGGACAATAGCATCCCTGCCATGCCGCGCAGTGCAAGAACGCGTGGCGAGCACGGCCTGAGATACAGAGGAATAACGGACCACCCTGCTCTCGGAGAGAGCGCCAAGCCCAAGACTACAGCTCCATAAGGGGGGTAGAAGTGAGATTCACGAAGATTCCGCTCATAGCGACATTGATGGCAGTGGCGCTCTCGCTGCTCATCGTTCTCCCGGGACTCGCACAGTCCCAAGGCTACGACGACACCCGCGGCACGCTCTCCAGCGGGTCCAACCTCCACGTCTTCGTCCTGGATAGGGACGAACCGGATGTGGGGAGAACCGATACCGATGACACGGACCGGATCACTGGCGGAGTGGCCGACACCTACTTCAACGGCAGCCTCTATGTCTCGAACTTCGGCGGCGATTCGAGCAAGAATATTGCCCGCGCACACAACCGCGTGAAGATCGAAGCCATCACCACGGCTGGAGCGAAGACGTTCGGCGGCGCCCAGGACGAACCTGGGGACAACGCAGACACCCTTGATGTCGACGAAGAAGAAGACGACTACCTGTGCGACGGCACTGCCGTCATCGTGAACAACAACAGTGGTCGCAAGATCACCGTCTACATGAACGATGTGGGGGCGATTGGCTCGAGGACGGCCGTCAAGACGGCCATCTTCGAGGTCATCGCATCCGGCGATGAGAAGGGGGACGGCATCTGCGCGCACACACCTGCTGGTACAGGGACACCTGACTCGCCAGACGGGACACCGGTCGCTGAAGTCCCGGGCAAGATTCCGGCGCGGCACGGCGACACGCTGACCGTCACGGTCGCGGGCACCGCGGGCAGCGTCGTGCTCAAGGTCGACGCGGAGGGGCCGGAGTTCTCCGAGATCTCCCCCGAGCACAAGGCCCCCCTCAGCTCCCAGACCGTCAAGTTCCGCTTCGTCGTGACCGACTCCGACTCCGGTCTCGCGCACGACGGCGAACTCGACTACAGGCGCGGCGACCGGGACGCGCGCGCCATCAACGGCGACGACGACAACTTCACGACGGGCGAACCTCGCTCGGTAACGGGTGGCGCTGCCCGCGACATCGACGTGGACCTCAGCGGCGACCAGAGCGACAAGGGCACCAGCCGCTGGCAGCAGCGCGGCGGCAGGGCCGGTGTCTCCTACTTCCTGGACATGGCCGTCACCAACGTGCGGGAGGGCTCGCATAACTGGCAGCTCTCCGCAACCGACCGTGCAGGCAACAAAGAGACGACCGACAGCGACCCCGACGAGAACGGCGACCAGCCCTTCAAGCTCACCGTGGACGTCTCCTCACCGGAGTTCCAGGAGGCCCGCACCGGCATCTCCTACGACACGAGCAAGAAGACGGAGGTCGTCGACCGCTCCTACATCGCGGTCACGTTCAAGGACGCAAGGGGTACCCTCGACGCCGTGAAGGACGTGGACCACTCCAAGTTCCTCGTCGAGGACGCCGAGGTCGTCGGCGTCATCCACCTGGCTGACAGGCCGAACTGTGACGACGACGACGGGGTTCCGCTTGATATCAAGAAGCAGACCCCCAAGGATATCGACGGCAGGTGCCTTCGTTCCTCCGAGGTGCCGCAGTCCCGCATCTACCTGGAGCTGGCCGAAGCGCTCGCCCCGGATGCGACCCCGCTGGTCTCCATGTTCGGCGGCGCGGCGCTCGACCTCGCGGGCAACCCGAGCAACCAGGACGAGATCGAAGCGGATGACTTCATCGCTCCGGCCATCACGGTCACGCTGGCCACGGACGTCACGGGCCGCCCGATCGTCAGGAACGACGGCGAGGTGGCCGTGACCATCTCCTCGGATGAGGATCTGCGGCGCCAGCCCAGGGTCTGGTTCGCCGAGATCGTGGACCTTAAGTCGAGTGACGAGAAGCAGACCGCCAAGTTGAGCATTCCGCGCGTCGGTGGCCGGGTGACCACGGTCGCTGACCAGGAGAACACCTGGGAGCGCACCTACGACAACGGCGATATCGGCAGTTCAGATGGCCTCTACGCGGTCATCGTCATCGCCGAGGACGACAACGATAACATCGGCTCGACCCCGGGCTGGGGCCGCAGCCGGACCGACAACGCGCCTCCTGCCGACGTTGTGGACGACGGTGAGGGCGGAACAACGGATCTGAACAAGGTTAACCTCGACGACCTCACGGATGCCGGTCTGCTCATCGAGATAGACACGGACCTCGCGGAGCCGGTATTCGCGCTCGCGCCCGAGACGGACGTTGACTCCGGCAAGACGGAGAGCGGTAACCCGTTCATTACCATCGACTTCAAGGGTGAGAAGGACGAGTACGGCAACTACGTCTACGCGGTAGACCCGGACGAAGACGGCCCCAAGAAGAAGGGCGGCAAGATCAAGAACTTCGGCGACTCGCACAGCGCGGTGGAGATCGTCTCCATCACGCTGAACGGCGACGACGTGAGCGACCTCACTGCTGACGTGTCGAACCGGAAGTACACGCTTGCAACCCGCGACCTCTCGACCGGCGACTACGAGTTGAAGGTGACCGGCCGCGACGAAGCAGGCAACGAGGTCGAGGACGAGTTCGAGTTCGAGGTCGTCAAACGGGACCCGTACGAACTGGATCTCATCCCGGGCTGGAACCTCGTCTCGGTGCCGGGCACCCCGCTCGACCCCAGCATCGGAGCGGTGATGGGCGACGCCATGCAGGCAGGCATCGTGCTGGCATACCAGGACGACGCATGGCTGACCGCGGTCAACGACAACGGCACGTGGCGCGGCACCCTCACCGAGATCGTCGGCGGCTACGGCTACTGGGTGCAGACCACCGCCTTCGAGTCCATCTCGACGCAGATCCCGGAGACGGACACCTCGTCCGTCCTGCCGACCGCCAGGGTTATCGAGGGCTGGAACCTGCTCGGCGTAGTGGACGTGCTGCAGGACGACCCGGGCGAGCCCCCGTCCGGCGGAGCCGACCCTGACGACTATTTTGGGAACTTCCCGTGGAAGGTCGCCTACAGCTTCAACACCTCGACCAACGAGTGGTCCAAGTCGATCCCCGCTCCGAAGACTCTGAACGAGGACGGGATATACAACGGCAAGGGCTACTGGGTCTGGAGCACGGCGGCCGGCACGCTGGTCCCGTAATCGCAGGCTGACCCTATCCCCGCGGAGGCAGGAGCCTCCGCGGGGAACGACAGGAACAGGACAATTAAGGTTCCTGCCTCCGCCGGGAGCGGCGGACACGCAGAGAACGACGAGAAGAGAAGAACGGACCACCCTGCTCTCGGAGAGAGCGCCGAACCGAAGACTACAGCTCCATAAGGGGGGTAGAAGTGAGATTCACCAAGATTCCGCTCATAGCGACATTGATGGCAGTGGCGCTCTCGCTGCTTTTCGTGCTGCCCACACTGGCGCAGCAGGACATCACCGACGGCAGACAGTCCAACGGCGTTATCTCCGTGGGCGTCTTCGACGACATCACCGATGCCCAGTTGATCAAGCTGGAAGTAAGCACGTTCGACTTCTCAGGCACCGGCACCACGGCTCCGGTCCCGCCCCCCTATGTTCCTGTGAACAGCCAGGCGGACACTGACCCGACTAACGATGGCGTGGCTACTTCCTTCATCACTGATACTGTAGAAGGGGTTCATGCAGAGGCCAACGATTCGTACCTCGCGAACCCCGTAGTAGACCCCCGGAACACCTTCTTCCGGAACACGCTGTACGTTTCCAACGACCCCAGGAACGACAACGACGATGGCCCCGGTGATGCAGCGACCGGCATAGACAGCCTGACGGAGGGCGCGTTCAACACCGTTCTCATCAACGTCGCGCACCCGGCGGACGCCCTCGTTGAAGACACCTGTGTACCGGACGCCGACGACAATCCGACGGACAAGGCCAGTGTGACGGCCACCGTGAGGAACAACCGCACGAGCCAGGAGATCGACGTCCAGCTCGTCAGCGCCAACTCGGGCGCGCACTCGCAGGCGTTCTTCAAGGTCGTTGAGGAAGGCGACACGATCGACCATGACAACGACTCGACCACCGACGAGGTCGAGTTCGTGCAGCACGGCGGCCCGACCTGGTGTGACACCGCCGAGGAACGCACGTACGACCCGAATCCAGATCCAGCGGTCACTGGCGACGAACAGACGCTCGAGGTAGAAGAGACAGCCACCAGTGCCGTCTACAACCCCGTGAACCTTGTCAACGAAGCCAAGGTCTACAACCCCAACGAGAGCAAGCAGCTCAGGGGGGCCGGCTCACCGCCTGAACAGCAGGAGATTGCAACCATCTTCGCGAACCACGGCGACCGGCTGACCATCACGGTGCAGGACGCCTCGAACCAGGACGTCTCCGGCCAGATCGAGCTGGTGGTCGACGGTGAGGGGCCTGATTTCTCGGGCATCTCGCCGGATGACAACGCGGTCTCGCGCCCCGGCCGCCTCACGTTCGGCTTCGAGGTGCGGGACGACGACTCCGGCCTGCGCCACGACGGCGAGAGCGTCCTCTCTCCGGACGACGACTACGAAGAGATCAACCCGGACGGCGACCAGCACTTGGCCTCGGAACCGCTGTCCACGAACCCGGGCACGGCAGTCGCCTCGAACGGCCCGGCCGCGGACATCAACGTCAACGTCAGGGAGAACCTCTACTTCGACGGCGACGCGACGAACGACATGAACGCCTACGTGGACATCAGCGCCTCCGGCACTTGGGAGGCGGCGAGTAGCCGCGCGGGTGTGGCTTACAGCTTCTCGGCCAGCGGCGCGGACAGGGATGACGCCCGCTTCCTCTACCAGTTGGAGGCTACCGACCGCGCGGGCAACAAGTCCGTGACCGACGCGGACCCCGACACGGACACGCCGGAACCGTTCGTGTTTCGGGTGGACGACACGGAGCCCGACCTGACCCAGGTTCGGACGGGCATTACCTACGACGCGGAAGATGGACAGGAGACCGCCGACCGCTCCTACATCGCGCTCACCTTCAACAACGACGCGCTCGGCGACATCGACACGGAGAAGATCTCCGTCATTGGCCACAACATCGTCGGCTACGTCCACCCGGGCGTGGCGCCGCGCATCAACCGTGGCGAGACGCTTGCGGACACGCCGCCGACGGGCGCTGGCGTGCCGGAAGAACCGATGACAGTGGTGACGGAGCCGACTGAGCCCACGAGCACGAACCCTCTGACCCCAGCGACTGAGACTGATTCGACAACCCAGACGTTCTCAGATTCTGCGGTCAGTTGTTCCTCGACTAACCCGGCCACGGCGGTGACCACCGACGCCACCAACAACCCCGTTCAGGAAACGGACACGGCGATCTGTGCGTGGACGGACTACAACACGAAGAAGGCTGCGTACGACACGTACGTGACAGAGAACCAGGCGTATGTGGATTACGTCAAGAACAAGGAACGATACGAGGAAGAGAACCCGCTCCTTGACTTGGATGGGAACACAGAGGAAGGCGTGGACCCGCGCTCCCGCATCTACATCGAACTGGCGGAGGAACTCGCGTCCGACGCTGAGCCGACCGTGCTGGTGGTCGGTGGGGCGGTGTTCGACCTCGCGGGCCTCACGAACGAGTCGAAGACGGTCAGCGACTCCACGACTCCCAAGGTGGAGGACTGGATCGCACCGAAGATCACGGTGACGGTGACGGGCACGGCGGATGATCGGTCAGTGGCGAACGAGGACGGTTCGTTCACGATAGACGTGCGTTCTGACGAGGATCTGGCCAGCCGCCCGGTGGTCTACTTCGTCTCGGTGACCTCTGCGGCGAAGTACGAAGACAACGACAGGCCGACCCGGGTGACCAGCTTCGAGTACACCATCGCCGCGACCCCTGAGCCCCAACGCCCGTCAAGCCCGCTGACGTCGGAAGAGGATGAGAACCACTGGGGCAAGAAGTACAACGTGGACGGCACCCTGGACGGTTTCGACGGCTTGGTAGGGGTGATCGTGTTCGCCGATGACGAGCAGGACAACACCGGCGCGACGGCAGGCTGGTCGCCTGGCATGCACCGGGAGGCGTCTGCTCCTGATGACGGCGATAAGCTCAACCTCGAGAAGATGGACGGCGCAGGCCTGCTGGTCGAGGTCGACAGGGCGTTCAACAACGGCATCGAGGAGGACATCGGCACGGTGACGCCGCGGAGCGACTCCGCAGGCGAGGAGACGGAGAGCTCCAACCCGTTCGTGAAGCTGTCGTTCTCCAAGGAGAAGGGCGAGTACAGTAGCTGCCCTGAAGGCTTGACCTGCAAGGACCCCGTGCCGAGCGCGGAGTACGCGGACTCGCACTCCAGGGTCACCATCACGGAGATTACGCTGAACGACGAAAACGCGATGGGACAGTTGAACCGCGTTAGCGCGACAGAGTTCTCGCTGGTGCTGCGCGATCTCGAGGACGGCGACTACACGGTGGTATTCACTGCCGTGGACGACGCGGGCAACGAGTTGGAGGATGGCGAGTTCGAGTTCGAGAAGGTTGCACGGGAGCCGTACGAAATAGCGGTGTCGCCAGGCTGGAACCTGGTCTCGCTCCCGGCGACGCCACTGGACCCCGGGATAAGCAACGTGCTGGCGGACAACCAGTACATCTCGCCGGTGCTCGGCTACCAGGAGGGCGACTGGCTCACGGCGATCCGGGAAGAGGACGGCACGTGGCGCGGGCGTCTGACGGAGCTCACCGGCGGCTACGGCTACTGGTTGCACGCCCGGACGTTCGAGACGATCGAGACGATGCTGGCCGAGGTCGACCCGGCCGGGACGCTGCCGACTGTGCCGGTGACGGCGGGCTGGAACCTGCTCGGCGTGATGGACATCTTCCAGAATGACACGGGCGACCCGCCGGGCGCGTCAGACGAGGAAGGCAACTTCCCTGCTGCCAACAGCGAGGCTGACAACTATTTCAGCAGCATCCCGTGGAGGGTGGCGTACAGCTACGTGACCAGCCACAGCCTCTGGGTGAAGACCGTGCCGGGCGCCGACACGGCGGCCCCCGCGGACACAACCGCCTCCGATGATGGATTCCGTGAGGTGAGCGGTGCAGGCGAGGATGTGGAGATTGTGACGGAGGAGATTCGGAACGGCAACGGCTACTGGGTCTGGTCGCCCACGCCGAGCACACTCGTCCCGTAACACGGACGCGCACAGCAAGGGTACGCAGGAAGCCCCCGCCGGACACCGGCGGGGGCTCTTCTGCCCCCCCCGGCCGCTGGCGCCCCCCAGCCCCCGCGCGCCCCAGCCCCAGCCCCGCGCCCTCCCGTCCCCCTGCAGGGACCGCGCCAGCCCCCGCGATTGGGCGCAGCGTGCCGCGATAGCCCACTGACAACCCCGCGGACGCTCCCCTAGAATCCCCCCATGCCTCGCTTCCCACACCTTCCCAGCCCCGCCTTCCGCTCACTCCTCGCCGCTGCTGCGTTCCCCGCCGCCTTCCGCTCGCTGCTCGCCGTCGCTGCGCTGCTCGCCGCCGCGCTGCTCCTCCCGCTCGCCGCCTCCGCCCAGGACGGCGGCGACGGCGAACAGCGCGCCGAGAGCATCCCGCCGTTCCCCGTCGTCTACCTGGAGGGCACCGCGACGCTGGACGGCGAGCCGGTCGCCCAGGGCGAGATCGTCGTGCGCGTGGGAGACTGGGAGCGCGACAAGCGCATCCCGGTGGTCGACGGCGCGTTCGACTGCGCCAACGACGAGGGCTGCCTGCTCGTCGGGCCGCCCGGCTATCTCATCGGCGACCCTCCGCGCTACGAGTTCGTCGGCGCCGACGTAACGTTCCACCTGAACGGTGAGCTGCAGGCCGACCTGACGTACCCGTTCCCGCACATGTCCGAGCCGTGCTTCGTGGAGAGCGTCGAGCTGCGGTTCGGCGCGGGCGTGGAGCCGCGTACCGAGGCGACATGTGGACACGTCCCGCCGCCCGAGGGCGAGATACTGGTGGTCCCGCCCACGCCGACCCCCACGCCACCGCCAACTGCGACGCCCACTCCAGCCCCGACGGCGACACCGGTCCCACCGACGGCGACACCGACGCCCGTCCCGCCAGCGCCCATCGCGACGCCGGTCGCGCCCACGTCAGGCGACGACTCGGACGGCTTTCCGATCGTGCTGCTGGTCGTGGTCGTTGGCATCGCGGCCATCGTGGGCGTCGGGGCCGTCGTCGCGCTTCGGAGGCGGCGGTCGTAGAGGGCCTTCGCCCCAGTTCCGCTGCCACGTTCACCCCCATCGCTCCGGCGACCCTCACCCCCAGCCCCTCTCCCAGAGGGAGAGGGGGGCAGGCGCCCTCCACCCATACACACAAGGGCTGCGGCGCGCTAAAGCGCAGGCCTCCGCAGGAATGCCCCGGCTTCGCTGCCACGTTCACCCCACCGCTCCGTCACGCCCTCACCCCCGGCCCCTCTCCCGGAGGGAGAGGGGGGCAGGCGCCCTGAGAGATTCCTCGACTGCGCTGCGCTCCGCTCGGAATGACAAGTAGATGGCGCCGCGTTCTGTTCGGAATTACAAGTCAACCGCGCTGCGCTCCGCTCAGAAGGCAAGGGCGAAGTGCTCTCCGACGTCAGCCGCGGGGGCGTATGCTGATATACTGCCCGCATGCAGGCTGCACAGCATCGTTCCACACTCATCGACTCGGTACTCCCCGGCGAGGGGCTGCTGCGCGACGCGGCGCTCGTGGTCGGCTTCACGTTCGTCGTGGTCATGTTCGCGCAGATCGCGATCAAGCTGCCGTTCACGCCCGTGCCGATCACCGGAGGGACGCTCGGTGTCCTGCTCACGGGCGGCGCGCTGGGGGCGAACCGTGGCGCAGCGAGCCTCGTGCTCTACATGCTGATCGGCATGGTTGGCATACCAGTGTTCGCGCCAACTTCCGGAGCCTTGGAGGGACAACTGGTCCATGTCATCCTTCCCTGGTTGGGCGAAGGCGACCTGATATGGGACCGGGCCAGCGGCGGCTACATCGTTGGGTACATAGGTGCCGCGTGGGTGGTCGGGCGGCTGGCGGAACAGGGCTGGGACCGGAGTTGGCGCGTGCTACTTGCGCTTCTCGTGGGCAACGTCGTGCTGTACGCGCCGGGGCTGGCCTGGCTATGGTTCTGGGCGGCCAACCTGGCGTCCGAGGGCACGCGCGAAGCATGGATGGCGGCTGGGACCCCGCTGGGGGCTACGCTGCAGTGGGGGCTGTGGCCGTTCGTCGTGGGCGACCTCACGAAGCTGTATGTTGCTTCGGTCGCGCTGCCCGGAGCATGGGCGCTCGTCGGGCGCAGGGAGCGTTAGGGGTGGATATCACCTGGCTCGGACACGCGGCGTTCCGCGTGCGCTCCGGAAACAAGACACTGATCATGGACCCGTTCCCGCCGGAGTTGGGGCTGCGCATACCGCCGCAGCAGGCGCAGGCGGACCTTGTGACGCAGAGCAGCACCGACCCGTTCCACTCGGCGCTCGGGGCGCTGCCAGGCGAGCCGATAGCGCTCGAAGGCCCCGGCGAGTACGAGGCGGCAGGGATGCACCTGCGAGGTCTCCGCACGACGCGGCGCACGCACGAGGGCGAGCCGCAGCAGTGGAACACGGTGTTCACCGCCCAGGCGGAGGGGCTCGCGTTCTGCCACCTGGGGAACCCGGACCGCCTGCTCACGAACAGGGAGGTCGACGCGCTAGGGTCGCCGCACGTGCTGATGGCGCCGGTGGGGAGCGACACGGGGCTGTCAGCGGCGGACGTGGTGGAGATCGTGAAGAGCGTCGAGCCGCGCATCGTGATCCCGATGCTGTACGCCCACAGTGGGAACAAACACCCGCTGCGCGAACTGGGGCCTTTCCTGCAGGAACTGGGCGTGCGCGAACCGGAGGCGCTGGCGCGTCTAACCGTAACGCGGGCCAACCTGCCGGACGAGACGCAGGTGGTGGTGCTGCAGCCCACGGGCGCGATGCTGTAGGGCACCCTCACCCAGAGGGAGGGGAGTTGGACAGCCCACTCCCGGTTCACCATCACGCAACCGACCCGCAGGGGCGTCGCCCGAGATTCCTCGGCTCCGCTGCGCTCCGCTCGGAATGACAGCATCGCTCCGCCGGTTCACCCCCAACCTGACCTTCCCCCATCGAGGGGGAAGGGACCGAACAACCCGGCACCGCGTCTCCTGTCACTGTTCCCAACGTCTCCTTGCAGGGAGGGGGGATCCCCGAGAGATTCCTCGGCTCCGCTCGGAATGACAAATGGAGGCGCAGCACTGGATTCCAGCCTCCGCAGGAATTGTAGGTGGAGGTGCGGCGCTGGATTCCAGCCTCCGCCAGAATGACGGGATACGGGGGCTTGCGTTGACCGTTGGCGGGGCGTCTCCCTAGAATGACCGCCGGAAGGTGTGCCATGCAAGAGATGCTCATCGACAGTATCCGCGTCAGCCTGATGAACTATCAGCGCGTCGTCATCCTCAAGGAGCGGGAGAGCGACCGCTACCTGCCGATCCGCATCGGGTCGCCGGAGGCGGACGCGATCGCGCTGAAGCTGCAGGACGTATCGGCGGCGCGGCCCCTTACGCACGACCTGCTTGGCGGGGTCATCACGACGCTGGGCGCGTCGATCCGGCACGTCGTCGTCTGCGACCTGGAGAACGACACGTTCTTCGCCCGGCTGGTGCTGAGGCTGGCGGACGGAACGGAGACGGAGATCGACTGCCGCCCGAGCGACGCGATAGCGGTCGCCGTGCGCGGCGGGCAGCTCGTGCAGGGGAAGGACGGCGAGGACCACTGGTTCTCGTCGCTACAGGAGGCGGAGGAATTCGCCCGTCAGGGAGGCGGCGACGCGGCGGACGTGCGCTCCAAGGTGCCGATCTTCGTGGAGGACCGGGTGCTGGAGCGCGCGGGCGTCGTGGTTGACGGGAGCGTTGAGGAGAGCAGCGAAGGGCAACAGCCGCGCCGGAGGCCGCGCCAGGCGCAGCAGGGGGTCACCCAGGAGGAGATCGAGAAGCTCTCAGCGTTCTCGGAGTTCCTGGAGGACCTGCCGGGGCTGGAGGACCTGGGGAAGCCGGGGGAGCCGCAATAGGGGCATCGGCCGGGTTGAGGCTTCGATGTCATGCTGAGCGAAGCCGGAGGCGTAGCCGAAGCATCTCTCAGGTGCGTCTGGCCGGGTGAGGCCTCCCCGAGAGATTCCTCGACTCCGCTCGGAATGACAGCGCCCCCACCACGCACGAGGGCTGCGAGATTCCAGCCTTCGCGGGAATGGCGGCGTACAGGGGCGTTCCGCTTTGCTTGTACGGCATATTGTGATAGGATTCACGCAGCTCCGGACCAGTGTATGAAACGCCGTTCATGGTGGGTTTCAGCGGCGCAGTTCACCGGCCTCGGCTGGTACATCGCCGTGGCGATCGTACTCCCGACGCTGGGCGGAGTGTGGCTCGACGACAGAGCGGGAACCTCGCCTCTCTTCCTTCTGGGGGGCCTCCTCTTTGGGGTCGTCCTCGCGTTCTACGGGGTCTACCGGATGGCGTCGGGTTACCTCAGCGGCAACAGCCGTCGTGGGGAGGCTGACGAGTAGTGAAGAGTCGTTTGATCCTGCTGCCGGTGCTGGCGCTGGCGGTACTTGGCTTGGTGCTGGGCCCGATAGGCGCGAAGCTCCTGGGCTTCGATCGCCTGATCGACGCTCCGGCGGTCCACCTGGCGCCGCAGAAGATATTCAGCATAGGCGCGTTCACCGTTACCAACACGCTCCTCTCCGCGTGGCTCACCTGTATCGTCATCCTGCTGCTGTTCGGGCTCGGCTCGCGCCGCATGGCCATGGTCCCGGGGCGCCTGCAGGGCTTCCTGGAGATGCTGGTGGAGGCGCTCTACGGCTTCATCAAGGGCATGGCGGGAGAGCGCTACGCCCGGCGCTGGTTCCCGCTCCTCGCGACCATCTTCGTGTTCGTCGCGTTCAACGCGTGGATGGCACTGCTGCCCATCTACCCCACGGTGGGATTCAAGGCAGAGGGCGCGGACCACGTAACGACGCACCTGCTGCGGAGCGCGGGCACGGACATCAACATGCCGCTTGCGCTGGCGCTCATCGCGTTCGTGTTCATCGAGGTGTGGGGATTCCGCGTGCACCGGTTCGGCTATCTCAAGGAGTTCTTCCGGTTCGGAAACCCGGTGCAGACGTTCATCGGGCTGCTGGAGCTCATCAGCCACTTCATCCGCATCATCAGTTTCACGTTCCGTCTCTTCGGCAACATGCTTGCGGGAGAGATCGTCCTGTTCATGATGACGTTCCTGACCTTCTTCGTCACGCCCATCATCTTCTACGGGCTGGAGATACTGGTCGGGGGCGTGCAGGCGCTGGTGTTCATGGGCCTGACGCTCGTGTTCGCGGTGCTTGCGGTGGCCCCGCACGAGGGTCACAAGGAAGAGCACGCAGAGGCCGGACAGCACTAGACCCGCCACCGCGCGGGCAGACGAGGCGGAACGCGGAACGCGCCGCCTGAACAGACCAAGGAGGTTTGGGGAATGAACGAGTACGGAGAGATGGGCAAGTTCCTCGCCGTGGGCCTGGCAGGGCTGGGCATGGCTGGCGCCGGCGTCGGCCTGGGAATCCTGGGCAGCGGCGCGATGAACGCCCTTGGCAGGAACCCGGAAGCCCGTGACGCGATCGCGCCGAACATGATCCTGGCGCTGGCGTTCACCGAGGCCATCGGCATCTACGGCCTCGTGGTGGCCATCCTGCTCATCTTCGTTGCGTAAGCGGCGCAAGGTGAGCAACGTAACGCACATGAGGAGGCGGGCGACGTGCTGGCAGCACCAAGACTAGCCGAAGAAACAACCGGCATAGGAGCGCTGGGTATAGACCCATGGAGCCTGCTGGCTTACCTGGTCACCTTTGGCCTGCTCGTAGTGCTCCTCTACACCCTTGCGTACAAGCGCATCCTGGGAGTGCTCGACGCCCGGTCCGGCAGGATCCGGGACAGCCTCGAAGAGGCCGACCGCGTGCGGCAGGAGGCCCAGGAGCAGCAGGAGTCAATGCAACGCACCCTGCTGGAGGGGCGCGAGGAAGGCCAGCGCGTACTCGCTGAGGCGCGCGAGGCTGCGGAGCGCTACCGCGAACAGCAGGCGACGCAGGCACGAGCCGAAGCCGCCCAGCTGGTCGAGCGCGCCCGCGAGGAGATACGGCAGGAGCGCGACGCTGCCCTCGAGCAGGTGCGCTCCGAGTTCGCGGGGCTCGCGGTCAGCGCCGCCGAGCGCATCATCCACCGTTCGCTTGACCCCGACGCGCACCGCGATCTGATCGACGAGGTGCTCGCGGAAGGGGACGCCCAGGCAGGGCGGAACTAGGGGCGCGGGATGGCGAAAGCGCCCATAGCGAAGCGCTACGCGCAGGCGCTCTTCTCCCTTGCGGAAACCGAGGGGAAGCAGGAAGCCTGGCTGGACAGCCTCTCCGGGATAGCGGAAGGGCTGGCTGACCCGTCGGCGGCGTTGTTCTTCAACGAGCCGCGCATACCGGCGGCGCGCAAGGCGGAAGCCGCGGCGCAGCTCGCCGGAGGGGCAGACCCACTGGTGCGCAACTTCGTGGGGCTGCTCGTGCAGCGGCAGGCGGTGAGCTCGTTCGGCGCGGTCGTCAGCGAGTACGGGCGTCTGCTGAACGAGAGCCTCGGGCGGGTGCAGGCCTCGGTGACGAGCGCCGTGCCCATCTCGGCTGAGCAGCGGAGCACGCTGACGGCCTCGCTCGGGGCCATGCTGGACAAAGAGGTTGTCCTCGACGTCCAGGAAGATTCGGACATCATCGGCGGAATCGTCGTGCGGGTGGGAGACCAGATCATCGACGGGAGCGTGCGCTCCCGCCTGAGCGGTCTGCGGCAGAGCCTTGAACGGCAGGGCCTCCCCCGGACGGCGCGTGAAACGGAGGAGCGGGCATGACGACTCGCGGACAGGACATCGCTGCCGTACTGAAGCGGCAGATCGAGGAGTTCGGCGGCGAGACTACCCTCACGGAAGTGGGGACTGTCGTAGAGGTTGGAGACGGCATCGCCACCATCCACGGCCTGAGCAAGGTGGGCTTCGGCGAACTGCTGGAGTTCCCGAGCGGTCTGGCCGGACTGGCGCTGAACCTCGAGGAAGACCTCGTCGGCGCGGCGGTCATGGGCTCGGACACCGGCGTGAAGGAAGGCGACCTGGTCAAGGCGACGGGCGAGATCGCCCGTGTGCCCGTCGGCGACGCGCTCCTGGGCCGCGTGGTCAACCCGCTGGGCGAGCCGCTGGACGGCAAGGGCGCGGTGCAGACGGACGGCGTCCGCCCCATCGAGATCGTTGCGCCGAACGTCGTGGTGCGGCAGGCGGTGAACAGGCCGGTGCAGACGGGCATCAAGTCCATCGACGGCATGATTCCCATAGGCCGCGGCCAGCGTGAGCTGATCATCGGCGACCGGTTCACGGGCAAGACCGCCATCGCCATCGACACCATCATCAACCAGAAGGGGCAGGACCTCCTCTGCATCTATGTGGCCGTAGGCCAGAAGCAGAGCAAGGTGGCCGGGATACAGGCGACGCTGGAAGAGTACGGGGCGATGGAGCACACGGTCATCGTGGCGGCCAACGCGTCCGACCCCGCGCCGCTGCAGTACCTTGCGCCGTACGCGGGCTGCGCCATCGGCGAGGAGTTCATGGCGAGCGGGCGCGAGGCGCTCATCATCTACGACGACCTCACGAAGCACGCCTGGGCGTACCGCCAGATGTCGCTGCTGCTCCGCAGGCCTCCGGGCCGCGAGGCGTACCCGGGCGACGTCTTCTACCTGCACAGCAGGCTGCTGGAGCGCGCAGCGCGTCTCGACGACGCGCACGGCGGTGGTTCGCTGACCGCGCTCCCCATCATCGAGACGCAGGCGGGCGATGTGTCCGCCTACATCCCCACGAACGTCATCTCCATCACGGACGGCCAGATCTACCTGGAGGCGGACCTGTTCAACAGCGGCATTCGCCCGGCGGTGAATGCAGGCCTCTCCGTGAGCCGGGTGGGAAGCTCGGCGCAGACGCGCGCGATGCGGCGCGTTGCCGGACGCATGCGCCTGGAGCTCGCGCAGTACCGCGCACTGGCCAGCTTCGCGCAGTTCGGGGCGTCCGACCTCGACGCGGCGACGCGGGCGCAGCTGGAACGCGGTCAGCGGCTCACGGAATTGCTGAAGCAGCCGCAGTACCGGCCGCTGAGCCTCGGCCAGCAGGTCTGCTCCATGTACGCAGCGGTGAATGGCCATATGGACGACGTGCCGGTGGACCGCGTGCGGGAGTTCGAGGAGCGCTTTATCGGCTACCTGGAGACCTCCAAGCCGGAGTTGATGAGCGCGATCCAGGAGAAGAAGGACATAGATGAGGCGGTTGAAGAGTCGCTGAAAGAAGCGATAGCCGCCTTCAAGGCCACGTTCTAGGAGACGGGGTTTGCCGAGCGTAAGGCAGATACGCGGGCGCATCAGGAGCGTCCGCAACACATCGAGGGTCACGCGCGCCATGCAGATGGTCGCCGCGTCCAAGATGCGGCGCGCCCAAGAGGCGACGACCGCCTCGCGCCCGTACGCGGAGAAACTGCGCGAGGTGCTCGGCGGGCTGGTCGGCACGGGCGCGGCGGACCCGGACCTGTCGCATCCGCTGCTGGAGCGCAGGCCGGTCAACAACGTGCTGCTGCTCGCCATATCGCCGGACCGCGGACTCGCGGGGGGCATGCCGGGCAACCTCTCCCGGGCGTCGGGCGAGTTCCTGCGCGCCCAACAGCATCAGCATCCCGTCGGCGTCATCACCGTAGGCAAGAAGGTGCGCGACTTCATGGTGCGCGCCGGAGCCGACCTCAAAGCCTCGTTCACGGATATAACCGACAGGCCAACGATGGCAGACACACTGGCCGTGACGCACCTGGTGCAACAGATGTACACCTCTGGCGAGGTGGACGAGGTGCACATCGCCTACACGCGGTACGTGAACACGCTCACCCAGCAGCCGATGGTGCGGCAGCTGCTGCCGATCGTCGCCGAGGGCCTGGAGGACGAGTCCGGCAAGGCCACGGATTACATCTACGAACCGGACGCAGGCATAGTGCTCGGCGCTCTGCTGCCGCGGTTCTTCGAGATGCAGGTCTACCAGGCATTCCTGGAGAACAGCGCGAGCGAGCAGTCCGCGCGCATGGTCGCGATGCGTAATGCGACCGAAGCGGCAGAGGACATGATGGACTCGCTCACGCTGGAGTTGAACAAGGCACGCCAGAACATGATTACCGCGGAGCTGCTCGACCTTGTCGGCGGCGCCGCCGCCCTCGAAGGCTAGGGCGTCAGGAGGAGCGGAGATGGCCGCAGGAGCCGAAGGCAAAGTCGTACAGGTGATCGGGACGGTCGTGGACGTGGAGTTCCCGCCGGACCAGTTGCCCAGCATCTTCAATGCGCTGGACCTCGAACTCGCGGGCGAGAAGCTCGTGCTGGAGGTCGAACAGCAGGTGGGCAACAGCTGGGTGCGCTGCCTCGCGCTCGGTCCCACGGAGGGACTCACGCGCGGCGCTGTCGCCACCGACACCGGACAGCCCATCGCGGTCCCCGTCGGCGAGCCGAGCCTCGGCCGGCTGTTCAACGTCACCGGCGATGCGCTGGACGACCTCGGCGCAGTCGACGCCAAGGAGTTCTGGCCCATCCACCGCGACCCTCCTGCCTACGAAGAGCAGAGCATGACCACCGAGGTGCTCGAGACCGGCGTGAAGGCGCTGGACCTCATCTGCCCGTTCACCAAGGGCGGGAAGGTCGGCGCGTACGGCGGCGCGGGCGTTGGGAAGACGGTCATCATCCAGGAACTCATCCGGAACATCGCTGAGGAGCACAGC
Organism: Dehalococcoidia bacterium; assembly: GCA_034428375.1. Classification (GTDB taxonomy): domain Bacteria; phylum Chloroflexota; class Dehalococcoidia; order Lucifugimonadales; family Australimonadaceae; genus Bin16. The sequence continues at coordinate 20,174 of DAOUHT010000166.1, forward strand.
GGCTACTCCGTGTTCGCCGGCGTGGGGGAACGCTCGCGCGAGGGGAACGACCTCTGGCACGAGATGCAGGAGTCCGGCGTGCTGAAGAACACGGTGCTCGTGTTCGGCCAGATGAACGAGCCGCCTGGCGTGCGCCTGCGCATCGCCATGACCGGCCTGACGATGGCCGAGTACTTCCGCGACATGATGAACCAGGACGTGCTCCTGTTCGTGGACAACCTCTACCGCTACATCCTCGCGGGCATGGAGGTCTCCGCACTGCTGGGCCGCATGCCGTCCGCGGTCGGCTACCAGCCGACGCTCGGCACGGAGATGGGTGACCTGCAGGAGCGCATCACGTCCACCAACAAGGGCTCCATCACCTCCTTCCAGGCGATCTACGTGCCTGCCGACGACTACACCGACCCCGGCGTGGCGACGAGCTTCGGTCACCTGGACGCGGTCGTGGCGCTGGAGCGCTCCATCGCGGAGCAGGGCCTCTTCCCCGCTGTCGACCCGCTCACGTCGTCCTCCCGCATCCTGGACCCCCTCATCGTGGGCGAGGACCACTACAGCACGGCGCGCGGCGTGCAGGCCGTGCTGCAGCGCTACAAGGACCTGCAGGACATCATCGCCATCCTCGGCATGGAGGAGCTCTCCGACGAGGACAAGACGACTGTGAACCGGGCGCGCCGCATCCAGCGCTTCCTCTCGCAGCCGTTCTTCGTTGCGGAGCAGTTCACGGGCCGCGACGGGCGGTACGTCCCCGTTACCGAGACGGTGCGCGGCTTCAAGGAGATTCTCGAGGGCAAGCACGACGACGTGGCGGAGCAGGACTTCTACATGGCCGGCACGATAGACGAGGTGATCGAGCGCTCGAAGGAGCGCGCGGCGGCGGGAGCGTAAGACGCCATGCCCATGCGGCTTGAGATCGTAACTGCGGAGCGTGTGCTCTTTCAGGGCGACGTCGACGTTGTCGTCGCGCCCGGCATCGACGGCGAGATCGGCATCCTGCCGAAGCACGCCGCGCTGATGACCGTGCTGCAGCCCGGAGAGCTCCGCTACCGCACCGGCGACAACGAGGAGCACTTCGTCGTGACCGGCGGTTTCATCGACGTGCACGGCGACAAGGTGTCCGTTCTCGCGGACGCTGCGGAACGGGCGGACGAGATCGACCTCGCAAGGGCCGAGGAAGCCGTCAATCGCGCCCGTCAGCGCATCGTAGAGCGTCAGGGGGACGTGGACCTCGAACGGGCGCTGCACTCGCTGCGCAGGGCGCAGGTGCGCTTGAACGTGACGCGCCGCCGCAGGGGCGCAGGCGCGCCGCAGCGGGAGCGCGGCGCCGGGGCCTGAGGCTCGCCCCTACTCTTCGTCCCCGGCTTCCTCTTCGCCGGCGTTCGGGTTGAGGTAGTACGTCATCGACTGCAGCGAGACCACGGGGTCGACGTTCTGTATCCGCACTCCGTTCGGGACGATGGCGGACTTCGGCGCGTAGTTGAGGATCGCCTTCACGTCCGCCTCCACGAGGTGGTCTATGACGTCCTGCGCCACGCCCGCGGGCACGGCGACGATAGCGATCTTCACTTCCTCGGCGTTGGCGACCTCGCGGAAGTTGGCGAAGTCGTGCACGAGCAGGCCCCCGGCCGGTTGCCCGATGATCTGGGAGTTGGAGTCGAACGCGCAGACGACGCGGAAGCCCTCAGGCTCGAACCCCGGATAGCTGATGATGGACCTGCCGAGCCGCCCGACGCCTACGACCGCGACGTTCCACGTCTGGTCGAGGCCGAGGATGTGGCGCAGCTGTTGCAGCAGGTTGGGGATGCTGTAGCCGCGTCCCTGCTTGCCGAAGCGTCCGAAGTAGCTGAGGTCCTTGCGTATCTGCGCGGGCGTCGCCTGCAGGAACTCGCCCAACTGCTGCGAGCTGATGACTTCCAGCCCTATCTCCTGGAGGTGGGAGAGCGCCCGGAGGTACTGAGGCAGGCGCTCGACCACCACTCCGGGGACCTGAGGTTCGGTGGTCATGTGGCTCCGTCTCCTCGATTGTGAATCGTTTGTGAAACGATAGTAATGAGGTTCACAATCGAGCGTCAAGCAGACGGTGGCGACGCTAGAGGGTCAGCTCAAGGATGTAGAGGCCGCCCTTGAGCCGGTCGACCACGTACATGATGCCGTTCTCGTCCAGGTAGACGTCGTTGATGCCGTTGGAGGGCGCGCCTTCCGGCACGGGCGGAACGAAGTAGGCCACCTCCTCAGGCCGGAAGGGGTCGCTCGTGTCGAACACCCTGACGCCGGCGTTGAAGAATGTGCCGTAGATCAGCGTGTCGGACTGCGAGCAGGTGGGGACGGGCTGGTTCTCGTGGATGTTGTGCGCGCCGAACCGGCCGCCGCGGCTGAAGAAGTCCTCGGTGTCCGGCATCGGGAACGTGCTGATGATGACCGGGTTGGTCTCCTCCCGGATGTCCATCATCCAGACCAGCTTCGGGTGGTCCTCGCCGTTATTCTTCACCGCCTCGTGGGTCACGACCATCAGGTCGCGGCTGAACAGGGGCAGCGCCGTGTGGCAGAAGCCCGGGAAAGGAGGCGCGACGTTGATGCTGCCGATCACCGACGGGTTCGCCTTGTCGGAGATGTCCATGATGAACACGCCGGAGTCGAGGTAGCAGCAGTATGCGCGGTCGGGGCGCTGGGGGTAGACGTTGGCGTTGTGCAGCCGGTGGCCGGAGTCGATCAGGGGGTGCCGCCACATCGGCGGGGCCTCGTCGCCCTCGCGGGTGCCGGGCACCCACCAGCGTCCGGCCTCCACCGGATGCTCGGGGTCCCGCACGTCCACGATCATGTAGAACTGGTCGTCCAGCTGGTTGCGCGGCTGGAAGTCGGCGGCGCCGGTGGAGAGGTGGGCGTATTCGCCGTCCACCCACCAGAGGCAGTGACAACCGCGGGAGTAGGGACCGCCAAGGTCGAGGAAACCGATGCGCCGGGGTCCCTCGTCCGCGTTGCTGATGTCGTAGACGCCCATCCCGACGCCCGGCTGGCCCGGCTGCACGGACTGGTAGGCCACGAGCATCACGTCGTCCACGATGGCCAGCGAGTTGGAGCGCAGGTGGGAGTAGGGCAGCTCCGTCTGGACGACCAGCCTGGGGTTGGCGACGTCCGTGACGTCGACGCTCGTGATGTCCTTGGGCGCGCTCTCGTGGGCAAGGTAGAGGATGCGCCGGCCATCGCTGGTCGCGTGGAGGTGCACCCCCTCGCCGATGTTGCCGAAGCCGTCGAGGTCGTGGTGGGAGATGAGCCGCATGTTGCGGATCTCCTGCGTCTGCGTCGCCATAGCGCCTCCTTCGGAGCGGCGTAGCTCCTCGTCCGTGGGGTGCAAGTTACCGCAAACCCAACGGCTCGTCACTCCCGCGCTGAGAGTACTGTCATTCCCAGCGGAGTGCAGCGGAGCTGAGGAATCTCCCGGGAGAACGCCGCGCTGAGTCAAACGCCTCTGAGAGGATGCTGCGCGCTACAGCGCGGACTCCGCCTCCGGCCGCTCAGCATGACAAGAGCGTGGACACCTGTGTACGCCACTCGTCGCTGGCGCCTGTTCCGGCGCGTGCTATAGTGGCGAGCATCCTCCTTCCGTGGGGTGGTCCCTTGTACATCGGCTCCTGCCGCCTCACCTTCCGGTTGCACGGCAACGACTCGCTCAAGGGCAAGCGACAGGTCTCGCGCTCGCTTATCGAGCGCTTCCGCCAGCGCTACAACCTCGCCGCCGCGGAGGTCGCCGCGATGGACGAACACCAGCGGCTCGTCATCGGCATCGCCTGCGTCAGCAATGAGTACTCCCACGCCGAGGAGATGCTGGACAAGGCCGTCGCCTTCGCCGACAACCACAACTCCGAGGCCGAGCTCGTCGACATCGAGCGCGCCGTCACCGCCGAGGACTGAGGATGGACGCCGCGCGGTTCATCGAGCACCTGCGCACCGGCAGCCTCGCCGGGGAGATCGAGCACGTGCAGGAGATGGCGGAGCGCGAGGCGGCGCACGGCGAACTCGCGCACGCGCTCGACCCGCGTCTCGAAGCAGCGCTCGACGAGCGCGGCCTGCTGCCGCTCTACACGCACCAGGCGCGGGCCGTCGACGCTGCGCTGAGCGGGCGGGACGTGGCGCTCTCCACGCCGACGGCGAGCGGCAAGAGCCTCTGCTACCACGTGCCGGTCGCGCAGGCGATGCTGACCGACCCGCCGGCGCGGGCACTTTACCTCTTCCCCACCAAGGCGCTCACGCAGGACCAGTTGCGCGGCCTGCGCGGCCTCCTGCCGCCGAAACTGGCCGGGCGCGTCGCAATCTTCGACGGCGATACGCCCACCGGTGAGCGAAGCGCGGTGCGGCGCTCGGCGCAGGCCGTTTTCACGAACCCGGATATGCTGCACGTGGGGATGCTGCCGCACCACCGGACGTGGGCGCGGCTGTGGCAGTCGCTGCGCTACGTCGTTATCGACGAGATGCACGTCTACCGGGGCGTGTTCGGCTCGCACGTCGCCAACGTCATACGGCGGCTGCGCAGGCTGTGCGCGCACTACGGCAGCGACCCCGTCTTCATCCTCTGTTCCGCGACCATCGCCAACCCCGGCGAGCTGGCGGAGCGTCTCACCGGCAAGTCCGTGGAGGCGATCGAGGAGGACGGCGCGCCGCATGGCGCCAAGCAATTCGTCTTCTGGAACCCGCCGGTCGACGCGGAGGGAATACGCATCCGCGCGGGCAGCACGTCGTCGGCGCTGCTGGAGATGCTCGTGAAGCGGGAGGCGCGAACGCTCGTGTTCGTCCGCACGCGGCGTCAGGCGGAGGTCGTCTGCCTCGACGTGCGGAGGCGGCTGGAACGGAGCGACGCCGAACTCGCGGCGCGCGTGCGCCCCTACCGCGGCTCGTACCTGCCGGAGGAGCGCCGCGCGGTAGAGCAGGGGATGCTGAACGGCGACCTGATGGGTGTCGTCGCGACGAACGCGCTGGAGCTCGGCATCGACATCGGCGGGCTGGACACGACCGTCCTCACCGGCTACCCGGGGAGCGTCGCGAGCACCTGGCAGCAGGCGGGGCGCAGCGGACGCACGAACGAGGGCGCGCTGAGCATCCTCGTGGCGCGCGACGACCCGCTCGACCAGTACCTCATGCACCACCCGGACTTCGTATTCGGGCGCTCGCACGAGCACGCGCGCATACGGCCGGACAACCCGTACGTGCTCGGCCCGCACCTCAAGGCCGCCGCGTACGAACTGCCGTTGCAACCGGAGGAGGGCGAGCTGTTCGGCAACGGGTTTGAGCCGCAGGTGGACGCGCTCGCCGAGGAAGGCGCGCTGCAGGAGCGCGACGGGCGCTGGTTCATCGCGCCGTGGGTCGAGTACCCCGCGGGCGAGGTCAACATACGCTCCACGTCGCACGTGGACTACGTCGTCGTCGAGGCGCGGTCGGGCCGTGTGATGGAGCACGTGGACGAGTACTCCGCGTTCAGCCAGCTCCACCCCGGCGCGGTCTACCTCCACCTCGGCGAGTCGTACGTCGTCGAGGACCTTGACCTCGAGGCGCACGTCGCATGGCTGTCGCGCAGCGAGCCCGCGTACTACACCGACGTCCACGAATTGACCGACATCCGCATCGCGGAGACGCGCGCGACGAAGACTCTGAACGGCGCGACGGTCTGCTTCGGCGACGTGGAGGTCTCGCGGCACGTGATCGGCTACCGCAAGCGTCCGCTGTATGACGGCGCGCAGCGGCGCGGCGACAGCCTGGCCGAGACGGCGCTCCAGCTGCCCCCGCGCGTCTTCTCCACCGCCGCCGTCTGGTTCGACCTGCCCCCGGAGGTACACGACCGCGCTCGGAAGGAGCGCGCCGATCTGCCGGGCGGCCTGCACGCGATGGAGCACGCGGCCATCGGCGTCCTGCCGCTGTTCGCGCTCTGCGACCGGAACGACATCGGTGGGGTCTCGACAGCACTCCATCCGGACACCGGCGAGCCGCAGGTGTTCATCTACGACGGCCACCCGGGCGGCGTCGGCATCGCGGAGCACGCCTACGCCGTGATCGAAGAGCTGCTCGACGCGACGCTCGGCGCGGTCGCCGAGTGCGCGTGCGCGTCCGGCTGTCCGTCGTGCATCCAGTCGCCCAAGTGCGGGAACAACAACTACCCGCTGGATAAGCGCGTCGCGGCGGACCTGCTGCGGGGGCTGTTGGGTAGGGGTGGGTAGGGGGCGCGCAGGTCCCGATTATCGTCCAGTTGCTTCTGTCCCTTGCCGAGCCGGATCCACGTAGAGCACTTTCACCAGATAGAACAGCGTCAGGAAGGAATCGACCAGGATTCCGAGTGCGAACAGGACCATGACGCCCTCAAAAGTGACGTCCCAAGTCCCGGACACGTAGAGTAGGAACGCAGCGAGGTAGACCGTCCCGTTCGTCAGTATGGATTGGTAGGCCATGTATTTCGTTAGCCCTATCCCGTAGAAGACGCTGTCGGTCACAGTGTTGAACGAGAAGAGCACGTAGGGGACAAACAGTATTCCGAACGCTGTGACTGCCCAGTTGACCGTCTCCGGGTCATCGCTAAGCAGACCTGCGAAACCCCTGAACATGGGTGCGATGACGACCCAGATGAGCATCATTCCCGCCGTGATGACCATCGAGGCTTGCCACAGCGCCCTGACTCGCCGTATGTCGCCTGAGGCATTGGCCACAAGTGCCTTTGCAGAATCGGCAAAGGCGAGCACGGGTACAAGCATGAAGCTCCACAGTATCTGGATGGCTACGTAGTACCCGCCAATCTCCGTTGACCCGATGGTATTCACGATCCGGATAATCATGAAGAAGTAGGCGAGGTTACGGACCAGGCTATCGACCCCACTCCCCAGTCCGACTCGCAGATATTCGCGCATGTCGGTGAAGGAAGGCGGCGTCCGTATGTCTTCCAGACGCACACTCTTTGCACGGAACAGCAGGATCAGGCCAACCAAGAACAGAGCCAGGCTGGCTAGCAGCGTCGACCAGCCGACACCCGTTACGTCTGCTTGGAGTGAGAACGCATGTCCCCCGAAGAACAGGCTGTCCGCTATAAGGCGAAACCCGACGTTGGCGATGGCCATTGCGAAGACCAGCCTGCGCAGTCCGAGTGCTTCGAACAGCACGATGATGGCTGCGGCGAGCATCGTGAACGGAACGCTGAAGATGCTGATGCCGAGAAAGCTCCGTGTCTGCTCTTGGATCTCATCCGGCGTGCCGATGACCGTGATAAAGGCATCACGGAACAGGAATACGCCCGCGGAGAAAACCAGCGAAGCAAGGAAGATAAACGTGAAGACGCTCTTCGCCCTGTCGAGCTGTACTGCGGTGCTGTTGCGTATCTGCGAACCAAGGAAGAAGAAGATCGCCAGGACTGTCGCTTCCTGAAAGACCTCGATGGTAAGTCCGACGAACTGCCATTGCGACACGATGGCGAGACTTCCTGGATCGGGCAACTCGTTCCCAATGACATGGACGCGATAGAGCTGGTAAACGTTAGGCAGGCCCAGGAATAACAGGATGAAGAGGAAGAGCCGCCAGTCCCATATCTTTATGTAGTAACGTAAGAAATCCCACATTGAGTAGCTCCGCGAACCAGCAGGATAGCACCTCCACATAGCCTTGGCCGTTTTCTCGCGGAGCCCTCCTCCGCACCCACCTGTGCCCCGCGCTGATAGACTGCGACTCATGGCGAACTCCACCGGGAAGGCGGCCTACGTCTATGACGACGTGCTTTCCGGCCACGTGCTGCGCGAGGGCCATCCGATGCGCCCGGTGCGCCTGCGTCACACGTATGCGCTGCTGCGCGCCTATGGGGCGTTCGAGGACGAGCACGCGTTGCTCGTGCCGCCGCGCCCCGCGACGCTCGACGAGCTGACGACGTTCCACACGGAGGAGTACGTCGAGACCGTCCGCCGCCTGAGCAGCGGCGAGGAGGCCGATGGCGATCGGCACGGCTTCTCCGCGCACGGCGACAACCCCGTGTACGACGGCATGTACGAAGCGGCGCTGCTCTCGACCGGCGCGTCGGTGCAGGCGGCGGAACTCATCGCGGACGGCGAGGCGTCGGCGGCGTTCGCTCCGGCGGGCGGGCTCCACCACGCGATGCGCGGGTGGGCGTCCGGCTTCTGCATCTTCAACGACCCGGTCGTCGCCATCAACGTGCTGCGCAAGCGCGGCCTGCGCGTGGTGTACGTGGATGTCGACGCGCACCACGGCGACGGCGTGCAGGCCGCCTTCTACCGCGACACGGACGTGATGACGGTCTCCGTGCACGAGAGCGGGCGTTGGCTCTTCCCCGGCACCGGTGCCGTGAACGAGGTCGGCGCCGGCGAGGCCGCGGGCTACTCCGTGAACGTGCCGCTCTTCCCCTACACGGGCGACGACGTCTATCAGGAAGCCTTCGAGCGCGTCGTGCCGCCGCTCATCGAGGCGTTCGCGCCGGACGTGCTCGCCGTGCAGATGGGCGCGGATGCCTACGTCACCGATCCGCTGACGCACCTCGCGCTCAGCACGCACGGATACGAGGCCGTCGTGCGGCGGCTCGGGGCGATGGGCTACCCGATGCTGGCGTTCGGGGGTGGCGGCTACGATCTCGATGCGACGGCGCGCTGCTGGACGCTCGCCTACGGCTCGATGGTCGGCCGCGAGTGGCCGGACGACCTGCCGTCGGGCACAGACGCCTACCTGACGAGCCTCCACTTGCGGGACGCCGTGCTGCCGCAGATCAAACCGCAGTTGTATGAGAATTCGCGCGAGTTCGTGCAGGAGCAGGTTGCGGAGATCGAGAGGCTCATCTTTCCCGTGCACGGGCTCGGGTAGGAGGCATCCATGCGCATCGCGTCGTTCGAGACGATGGCAGTCCGCATCCCGCGCGAGCCGGGGCCGTCGGCGCCGCGCGAGGAGGCCGACTACGTCACGCTCCGGCTGCGCACGGACGACGGCATCGAGGGCATCGCCTACGCGGGCTTCGCGTCGACGCTCGTGACGAAGGCGCTGAAAGAGACGGTGGACGCGCTCGCGGCGGAGACGGTCGGAGCGGACCCGCACGCCGTCGAGGCGATCGGGCGCAACCTCGCCCGCAAGGCAGGCGGCGGGTCGCCCGCGGGACTCGTGACGCGCGCCATCTCCGCGATAGACGTGGCGCTCTGGGACATACGGGGCAAGGCGCTCGGGATGCCGGTCTGGAAGCTGCTCGGAGCGGCCTCCGGCTCCGTGCCCACCTACGCCAGCGGCTTCCTTTGGCGGCACTACGATCTCGAAGCGCTCGCCACGGCCGCCGCCGACCTCGCCGGGCAGGGCTTCCGCGCGATGAAGTTCCGCATGGGCGCTGAAGCGTCGGCGGACGCGGAGCTGGCGCGGCTGCGCACGATGCGCGAGGCCGCCGGCCCGGACGTCGACCTGATGGTGGATATCAACCAGGGGTGGGACGTGAACCGCGCCATCACGGTGGGGCGCGGCATGGCCGAGTACAACCTCTTCTGGCTGGAGGACCCGGTGCACTTCCAGGACTACGCCGGGCTCGCGCGCATCGCCGACGCGCTGGACACGCCCATCGCCGCTGGCGAATACCACTACGGCGTCGAGCCGTTCCGCCACATGCTGGAGGCGCGCTCCATAGACATCGTCATGGTGGACCTGCTGCGCGTGGGCGGCATCACGCAGTGGATGAAGGCCGCGCACATGGCCGAGGCGTACAACCTGCCGGTGGTGACGCACCTCGCGCCGGAGATACTCGGCCACGCGCTCGCCGCCGCCCCTAACGGTCTCTACGTGGAACACATGCCGTGGGCGCTCGCTCTGTTCGAGGAGGTCCCGCAACTCGACCCCGCGACGGGACGCCTCGTGATGCCGGACGAGCCCGGCCTCGGCCTGCGGTTCGATGAGGCCCGAATCTCGGCCAGCGCACTCTAGGATGGCGCTGAGCGGCGCGGTAGAATCGTATTTGAAATGAAACCGGGCGACGTCATAGCGAAGCCATGGGGCAGCGAGCACATCGTTGACCTGAACGACGCGTACTGCGTGAAGTACCTGCGCATCCGGCGCGGCCGACGGCTGAGCAAGCAGTACCACGAACACAAGCGCGAGACGATGCTGCTGGTGCGCGGCTACGCGCTCCTGACGCTCACCGACGAACGAGGCCCGCAGGACATCGTCATGGGGTTCGGCGAGCCCTACGTGGTCGAACCAGGCATGGTGCACCGAATCGAAGGGATGTCCACGGAGCCCGCCGTCATCCTCGAGGTGAGCACGCCCGAGCTGGACGACGTCGTGCGGCTGCAGGACGACTACGGGCGCTAGCCCGCGTCATGCGGCTGGAGACGCCCCGCCTCATCCTCCGCGAGTACGCAGAGGACGACTCCGCAGAAGTCCTTGCCTATCAGGGCGACCCGCGCTACCTCCGCCACTACCCGTGGGAGGAGCGCACGCCGGAAGACGTGCGGCGGTTCGTCCAGCAGTTCATCGACTGGCAGTCCGAGTCCCCTCGACGCCGCTTCCAACTCGCCGTGCTGCTGCGCGAGAGCGGGGCGCTCGTCGGCAGTTGCGGCGTGCGCCGCAAGCCTGACGACGACACCGAGGCGGACATCGGCTTCGAGCTGTCGCCCGAGTACTGGGGCCGGGGTTACGCCACCGAAGCGGCGACCGCGATGGCGGGGTTCGCGTTCCGCGAACTGGGGGTGCGCCGCCTCTCATCGTCGTGCATCGCGGAAAACGCCGCGTCGGCCCGCGTCCTGGAGAGGCTGGGGATGTCGCTCGAGGGCAGGCTGCCTGCCGCCGAGCGCTTCAAGGGCCGCGACTGGGACACGCTGCTCTACGGCATGACCCGCGAGCGCTGGGAGCAGGGGCAGGCCCTGCCAACCGTGTAGAATGTGTGTTCCGCGGTAGCCTGTACTGCCGCGCCGCACCACCACCGGAGAAGGCATCATGAGCATCGACCAACTCGCCTACTACCAGAGCAAACTGGCGTACGAGACGGACTCGGCGGACCTGTACGAGGCCATTGAGAACGGCGAGGCCGTCGTCGTGGTCGATGGACGAGCCGCGAGCGCCTTTGACCACGAGCACATCCCGGATGCGATAAGCCTCCCGCACCGGGAGATCAGCGCCGACACGACTGCCTCGCTCGACAAGTCGAAGATGTACGTCTGCTACTGCGACGGCATCGGGTGCAACGCGTCGACGAAGACGGCGCTGAAGCTCCTGACGCTGGGGTTCCAGGTGCGCGAGCTCATCGGCGGGCTGGACTGGTGGAAGCGGGACGGCTATCCGACCCACCTGTCCGAAGCGGGCGTCGCGGCGGGCATCAGGTGCGGCTGCAACTGAGCCGCGGCTACCCGGCCTCGTATATCTCGAGACCCAGCGCCCGTTCGCCGGGGCCGCTCGACCGGCCGGGGCAGGCTGAGACCGCGACGATGCACGGCATCAGCGCCCGCATGTCGATGTAGTCGCCCGCCTTCACGTCGAACGGCTCCTCCCAGAACGTCCGACCGTTCCCGTCTATCCCCGTGCGCATGAAGATGTTGAACGGGTCGTGCACGTAGTTCCCGTCGAGGCCGAACGGCTCCACCGCTTTCGCGAGTATCTCCTGACACCCCGGCGAGTCGATGCCGTAGCGCTCCACCCTGCTCACGGCGCAACATCGCCCGCTGAGCATGTCGTGGGTGGCCGCCCCGCTGGGCGACGGCTGGTGCTCGACGGTGTCCGCGGTGACCTCGAGCATAGGGCGCTCCCATGGTGGCCGCGTCCAGAGTTTCGTCCCCGTGGTGGGATGGATCGTCTCCCGGCGGCGCGTGACCGACGACCCCAGGTGTTCCCAGGGGTTTTCCAGGTTGAACGCGTTGAAGTCGATGACCTGCGGGCCCTCCGGCTGCGTCAGCCGGAGGAGCTGTCCTTCGCGCAGGACGACCGCCAGACCGTCGTGCTTCCTGACGACATGCGTCTCAAGCAGCCCCACATGCCCCCTCCGAGTGCAGCCTACGGGACGAGCGTGCCCGGCTCCGCGGACCAGACCCAGTAGCCCTTGCCGTTCGCGATCTCCGGCGGCTCGTCGTCGTCCTCTTCTGCGTCGTCCTCGTCGTCCTCCGGAGCGATGCGCACCCAGCGGTGGTACTGCCCGTCGAAGGTGTAGGCGACGCGCCAATCGAAACTGCCGAAGTAGTTGTCGGCCTCGCCGTCGCCGTCCCCTGCTCCCGGCGCCTCCCCTGCCGCGTTCTGGAACAGGTCTACGACGCCCAGCAGGTTCCACCCGTGGTTCACGCGGACCGTCGGGGGCAGCGACGTCGTATCCGGTTCCGGGATCAGCGGGGCGACCGTTGCGAACGACGTCGCGAATACCCAGTAGCCGTAGCCCGCCTCGATCTCTGTCAGGCTGCCGCGCCACGAACCGTCCTCATTCACTGCCGCCGTCAGCCAGTTGCCGTCCTGGTACGACATCACCGCCGAGATGCCCCCGCTGGGAGGGATCACGGCGTTCAGCGCCGGGTCCGTTGGCGTTCCCGGCACCGAGATCAGGTTCCAGCCAGGCGATATGTCGATCTCGTAGGCGCCGCGCGCCACCACCGAGAAGGCGAACTCACCCTCAGCCTCATTGCCTGCCTCGTCGACCGCGGTGTAGACGACCTCGTGGCGCCCCTGCGCCAGGTTCCCCGCCTGGAGCGCGAACTGCGCCCCGTCGACCCTGCTCAGGCGCGCAGACGCGTCGCCGCCGTTCAGCGTGATCTCAGTGATGTACACCCTCCCGTGCGAGTCCGAGAACTCCGCATCCGGGTTGTCGCCGCCGCAGCCGCCATCGGCGCCCGCCGGGCAGAGCGCGTACTCCTCCCCCTCCGCAGAGAAGAGCATGGCCACGATCGGCCTCGCGCTCTCCGTTTCGTTGTCCTGTTCCCCACGGCGCGGGGTCACCCGCAACTCGGGCGTCGCGTCGTCGTTGAAGTCCGTGTCCAGCTCGAGCAGCAGCCCTGCCTCGTCCATCGCCTCGACGTCGAGTGTGTCGCCGTCCGCCGGCTTGGCCTGCCGTGAATCCGGCTTCCAGCCGGGTGTCGAGAAGACGTTGCGGTTCTCGTCCTCCGCAGACACGATCACGCCGATCAGTCCGCCCAGGCCGGTCAGGCCGGACGCGTCGTACGCCCTGCGCCAGTGGAGCGGGTCCTGCTGCTCCGTGAGCGGGCTGCCCGTCTCCGGGGCCCCTCGTATCGTGTAGACGTACTCGCCGGTCTTCGTGCCGTCGTCCTTCATTCCCTCATTCGTCTCGATGCCCACGAAGTAGACCGTCGGCCGGCGGCGCACCTCCTCGTCGGAGCGCACGTCCACGACGAACTCGCCATCGCCGTTGGCGACCAGCCGCCCCGCCCCTTCCTCTCTGGCGGGCAGGGGGCCGGGGGTGAGGGTTGCTCCCTCCGCGAGCGCAGCCAGGCCGACCGTGAAGAGCGGCGCGACGATGTCCTCCGCAGTGCGGTTGACGGAGTCGTTGAAGTTGCCTGCGAGGTCGTAGACGATCCCTCCGAAGAGCAGCACGTCCGGCGTCTCGTCGGATGCCAGGTCGTCCGCCAGCTGCAGGTAGATGCGGCTGCGAGGGTCGTCTATCTCGTTGCCTTCGATGTCCATGGCGGTCTCATCATCCGACAGGCGGCCCGGGTGGACGATACGCACCACGCGGTGACCGGGGGAGACCGTGAACCGCTCATGATCGATCCCCGAGCGCAACGGCTCTCCGAAGTCCACCATGATGGACTTGCGGTCGGGGACCTCCTTCTCCTCGCGTGTGTCGTAGCCGACGCCCGCCTGCACCGCGCGGACGGACGGCTCTGTATCGTCGATCGTGAACTCGTACGGCTGAGGCTCATCGTTGTCGTCGTACCACCCAACGCTCACGGTCTCGTTGCCGGCGCGGTCCCTGGCCGTCACCTGCATCTCGTACTTGCCCTCGTCGTAATTGTTCCCGCGCGCCGAGAACTCGTAGGCGACGCCTGCGCGGCTTCCCAGCAGCGTCCAGCGCCCGATGTCCGTGATGTCCGCGTCGCGTCCGACCCTGAGGTCTATATCGGCGGCCTTGCCGTTCACGCTGATCTGGCCGCCGGAGCGCACGGTGAGCGGTTCGCCGGCGGTTACCTGGTCGCGGTCGCCGTTCACCTGCGTGTCGTCCCCGTCCGCGGAGGGTATGAGTTCGCCGTCGTGGCGCAGGCCTGAGTCGTCGTCGCGCACCTCGAACGAGAAGTCGAGGCGGCTGGAGCGCCAGGCGCTCTCGTGCTCCGGCGTGATCTCCGTCAGGTCAGGTCCCTCACCGTCCACCTCCAGCAACACCCGCCCGGCGCCCGCGATGGTGATGGTTATGGTGTCGCCGTGCCGCCCGAGGATGGACGCGATGGCGTCCTGGTTGACCCCTTCCTGTAAGTTGGGAGGGGTGACCATAGGGTCACTGGTATCCGGCACACAATCGGGACCGTCGCTCGACTCGTAGTCTGCGTCCTCTGCGCGCGGGTCGAGGACGCGGACGAATGCCTGGTAGAAGGTGTTGCCTGAGTTCGACGGAGTCACCGCCGTTGTGGCCAACTGGACCGTGATGGTGGCGCGTCCGCTCTGGACCGTCGCCTCGGCGCAACCGTCCGCGTTCGCTGTCACCTGGGAGGGGTCCGCCGTGATGAGAAGCGTGTTGTATGCGTCGGGGTCGTTGGAGACGTAGAGCGTTCTATCGAAGAAGGTGTACTGAGGCTGTACCATCGGGTTCGCAATGTATGCGGTGTCGACCGTGGTGTGCGATCCGGTCATTGTTCCCAAGGTAGGTGTTGTGGGAACGGGGTAGACGGGGACGTAAGTGTTATAGGTGGCGTTCAGTTCGTTCTTCGCGATCTGCGCGTCCGAGATGTCGTCGAACACGCCGACGCTGAACCCGCCGCTGCCGGTCTTCCCCTCCGTCTTGTCGAAGGACTGGCCGGACGCGGGGAGCAGCACGAGCAACGCAGAGGTGAGCGACGCCAGCAGGATGAGGGGTGTGTGTCTTCGGATAATCATCATGGCCTTCATCCCATCGTAACCCGCTCGTCACCACCACGTCACCTCGATAAGGCGACAGAGAGCCGGCCTGGGCAGGTCGGGAAAGACCGCAGGGGCGACCCGAAGGCCGCCCATGCGCGTATCTCTTAACCGGTAAAGAAACAGCCCCGCTCCTCACCGCGTGCGCGGGCAGCGCACGTGTGCCCTGTCGGGCGCCTGGATTCCCGCTTTCGCGGGAATGACGGGGGAGGCGGGAATGACGGGGGAGGCGGGAATGACGGAACCTGCCGCACCGGAGTTACGCAAAGGTCTCCTCCGAGGAGAGGTGTTCCTACACCTCGCGGTATTCGCCCTCGATGGCGTCGTCGTCGCCGGGGGAGCCGGAGTCGTCGGAGGGCGGGGTGTCGTCGTCGGGGCCGGGCGATGCGGCCTCGGCCTGCTGGCGCTCATAGACCGCCTGGCCGATCTTCTGGACCGCGGTGGAGAGCGCCTGGGTGGCCGCCTGCAGCGACGCGGCGTCCGCGTCTTCCTGCGCGAGCACGCTCCGCACGTCGGCGATGCGCGCCTCGACCTCGCTCTTCAGGTCGGCGTCTATCTGTTCGCTGAACTCCTGCAGCGTCTTCTCGGCTTGGTAGGCGCTGGTGTCGGCGATGTTGCGCGCCTCGATCTGCTCGCGCTTGCGGGCGTCTTCCTCGGCGTGCGCCTCCGCCTCCTTCACGAGGCGCTCGACCTCGTCCTTGGCGAGGCCGGAGCTCGCGGTGATGGTGATGCGCTGCTCCTTGCCGGTGGCCTTGTCCTTCGCGGAGACGTTGAGGATGCCGTTGGCGTCCAGGTCGAACGTCACCTCGATCTGCGGGATGCCGCGCGGCGCGGGCGCGATGCCGTCCAGGTTGAAGCGTCCGATGGTCTTGTTCTCGCCGGCCATCGTGCGCTCGCCCTGCAGGACGTGGATCTCCACGCTGGGCTGGCCGTCCGCGGCGGTGGTGAACATCTCGCTCATGGACGTGGGGATGGTGGTGTTGCGCTTGATGAGCGGCGTCGCCACGCTGCCGAGCGTCTCGATGCCGAGCGTGAGGGGCGTCACGTCCAGCAGGAGGATGTCGGTCACGTCGCCCTGCAGAACGCCGGCCTGGATGGCCGCGCCGATGGCGACGACCTCGTCCGGGTTGACGCCCTTGTGGGGCTCCTTGCCGAACAGCTCCTTCGCCCGGTCGGTGACGGCGGGCATGCGGGTCATGCCGCCCACGAGGACGACCTCCGCGATGTCGCCCGCGCTGACGCCCGCGTCCTTCAGGGCCTGCTGGCACGGGCCGACGGTGCGGGCGACGAGGTCGACTGTCAGCTGCTCCAGCTTGGAGCGGGTGAGGCTCATCGCGAGGTGCTTCGGCCCGGAGGCGTCCGCAGTGACGAACGGCAGGTTGATCTCCGTCTGCTGTGCGCTGGAGAGCTCGATCTTGGCGCGCTCAGCGGCCTCCTTCAGCCGCTGGAGGGCCATGCGGTCCTCGCGCAGGTCGATGCCCTGCTCGCGCTTGAACTCGTCGGCGAGCCAGTCGATGACGCGCTGGTCGAAGTCGTCGCCGCCGAGGTGCGTGTCGCCGTTGGTGGACTTCACCTCGAAGACGCCGTCGCCGATGTGGAGGATGGAGATGTCGAAGGTGCCTCCGCCGAGGTCGTAGACGGCGATGACCTCATCCTGGTGCTTGTCGAGCCCGTAGGCGAGCGCCGCCGCGGTGGGTTCGTTGATGATGCGCAGCACCTCGAGGCCGGCGATGGTCCCGGAGTCCTTGGTCGCCTGCCGCTGGCTGTCGTTGAAGTAGGCGGGCACCGTGATGACGGCCTGGTTCACCGGCTCACCCAGTTTGGCCTCAGCGTCGGCCTTCAGCTTCTGGAGCACCATCGCGGAGATCTCAGGCGGCGAGTAGTCGCGGTCGCTCATCGTGACGGCGGCGTCGCCGCTGCTGCCGGCCTTGGTGACGTAGCCGAGGGTTTTGCGCTCCGCCTCGGTCTCGGTGAACTTGCGGCCGATGAGCCGTTTCACGGAGTAGACGGTGTTGACCGGGTTGGTCACGGCCTGGCGCTTGGCGACCATGCCGACGTACCGCTCGCCGTTCTTGGGGTTGACCGCGACGACGGAGGGCGTCGTGCGCCCACCTTCCGAGTTTTCGAGGACGAGCGGCTCACCCGCATCCATGACGGCCATCGCCGAGTTGGTTGTTCCGAGGTCTATGCCTATTACCTTCGCCATTCCGATCACTCCTTGCGGTGTTAGTCGTTCGTTGTCGTGTCTTCTGCCGCCGCGCCTTGCGAGACGACGACCTGTGCGGCGCGCAGCACCCGGTCCCTGCCGCGGTAGCCTGCGCTGATGGTCATGAGGACGGCGCCGGAGGGGTGCTCGGCGCTCGGCTGAGAGGCGATGGCCTCCTGCTCCGCGGGGTCGAACGGGTCGCCCGGCGCGGGTTCGAACCGGGTGACTCCTTCCGACTCCAGCAGCGCACGCATGTTCTGGGAGACGAGCCGCAGCCCGCTGCTCCAGCTCTCCGGCGCGTCGTCCGGGAGCGCGTCCACGGCGCGCTGCAGGTCGTCGGCGATGGGGAGGAGCTTGCCGACGACGCTGTTCGACGCGCTGCGCGCGAGCGCCCAGCGCTCCTCCTCGGCCCTGCGCTTGTAGTTGACGAGGTCGGCCTGCGCGCGCTGGGCGACCGACCTCATCTCGTCGCGCTCGCGCTCCAGCTGCGTGATGGGGTCTTCCGGGGCCTGAGCCTCGGCAGCCTCCGGCTGACCGGCGCCGGTCTGTTCGTGTTCGTCTGCGGTAAACATCGGGTCTTACTGCTCTCCGGGCTTCCGGGGTGTCGGTCTGCTCGTGCCGAGGAACATCTCCATGATGTCCTGCATCGCCTGCTCGAACGGCATGGCCGTGCGGGCGGGCGGGGCGGGAGGAGCCTGCGCTGCTTCCATCGCCGAGGAGAGACGGTCGAAGACGGCCATCGCCATCTCGACGCCGGCGAGGTTCAGGCGCATCTCATCCACGAGGTGCTTGATCATGCGCAGTTTCGCGATGTCGCGCTCCGAGTAGAGCCGCAGCATCCCGACCGTGCGCGACGGCCGGACGAGCCCCACGCGCTCGTACTTGCGGAGCGTCTGCGGGTGCATGTGCAGGATGCGCGCGGCCACGCTGATGATGTACAGCCCCTCCTCGACCTGTGCGCCGGACGCAGGCTCCTGTCGAGGCTGCGCATGGCGTGCGGGCGGCGCGGCGCGCTGTCCCTCGCCGGGCATCCGGAGGGACGACAGGAGCCGTTCGGTGGCCGTTGGTCTGCGTCGCTGTTGCATCTTGAATGCCTCGTCCGCTCCCTCAGGCGGAAGCGTCAGTACGCTGTGCGTATGCTGGTATTCGTATGATATGGATTGACACGATGCATGTCAACTCTTATCATTCGGCCAGAGCGGAAGGAGGCTCTGCTGAATCCGAGAGAACCAAGCGCGCTCCGCCGGCGTAGTTCTCTATGACAGGTGAGTGGGGAAGGAGGACACCGATGATACTCTTCAAAGCCTGCAAGCGGTGTAACGGGGACCTTTACGACGCAGTCGACATCTACGGGCCTTACCTGGAGTGCATCCAGTGCGGGCACATGATCGACCTGCCGGACGGACGACTCGCCAGGGCCGAAGCAGAAGGGCGCGCGCTCAGAGCGGCGAAGGTGGCGGCAAGGGCGGCAGCGTAGGACGAAGCGCTCGCCCCTCTCGCGGCACATGGCGAAGCCGGAGCCCCGCCTCTCGAAAGAGGGGCGGGGTGTTTTCTTGTGCTCAGGCATCGGCGTCCGTGCCGGCGATGGTGGGGAAGGGCGGGCCGAAGTGGCCGTCGCCGGGGGCGAGCCAGGCGTTCACGTCGGCTATCAGCCGCTGTGTGTCCACGCCGGCGTAGGCCGGAGCGAACGCCCGCAGGATGCGGACGGTCTCGGTGAGCTGGCTCCGCATCCCCTTCGCGTTCCGACGGAGCGCGTGTGCGAACCCCGCGCCGAGTTTCGTGAGCGCCAGCAGGAAGAGGCGCTCCGGGTACGGCGCCGCGATCCATAGCTCCTCCCACGTCTCGTGGCTGTCGCGGAACTTCCCATCGTTGAACTCGTCGATGCCGCGCCGCAGCGTTGCGGACTGCGACAGGGACACGCCGTCGCCAACGTCGCCGGTGCCCGCGACGTACATCAGCCACTGCGCGTCGGCCTGGCGGCGGGCGCCGTGCGGGAACTGCTGCGGGGGACGCGTGAGGGGCTGATGGGCCATCAGGCGGGGTCGGAGGCCCCGGCGGCCGGGTCCTCGTAGTAGTCGTACGGGCGCTCGCCCTCGAGCGACTGGTACTTGGAGGCGCACTTCACGAAGACGCGGTCGGTCATGAACACGCCGCCGGGCTCGTAGGTGCCCTCGAGCACGATCTCCGAGTGCGGGTTGAAGAAGAGGTCCGGCAGCACGCCGTCGTAGGTGGCGTCGATCTGCGAGCCGTTCTCGTGCAGCTGGAACGTGGCGATGGTGTTCTCGGTGCTCTCACGGTCGAAGGAGCCCTCGACGAGCGCGCCCTTCACCTTAAGCGACTCCCCGGCGGCGGGGCCCTGCGCGACGAGCTCGTCGACCGTCAGGTAGAACGACGTCGCGGCCTGGAACGCGGTGAAGCCGAAGTAGCCGAACGCGGCAAGCAGCACGATGCCGACGACGATGAGCTTGCGCTGCTTCGTGAGGAACGACGGCGTTGCTGCTGCGTCGATGGGCGTTGCGGGCTGTTCTGCGGGCGTGTACTGCATGGGTCTGCGCCAGAGTCTGTGAACTGCATCACATTGTAGCAGAAGCGGGCGGGCTACCGGGCGTAGCTGGTCAGGTCTGCGACCGCGTCGTAGTCGTCCCGGTCGAGCCAGTGGCACCAGACATTCGCTCCGGGGATCGCGAGCCGCTGACGCCTGCCCGGCCCGCGCCAGGCCGCGACTGCAGCCTGCCGGACCTCTGATCGGCTGCTCGTGAACTCGAGCGCGGGACGGAGGTCGGTGTCCGTCGACATGATAACGCCGACGTCGTACTCGCGCTCGATGGCCATAGTGACGAAGTCAATGGCGAGCGCGATGTCGACGCCTTTCTCCTGTGCCCGCTCGGCGGGCCATCCTCGCGGGTATCGGAGCGGACGGCTGACGACACGCGCGCCGGACGCCTCCCAAGCGTCGCACTGCCTCATGTGCGCGGCGTGCGTTCTGGGGTCTCGGTTCAGGTCAGGGCGTCCTGTGTATATCCGGACTTGATGCAGAACACACGCTGCACCGCCTGGCCCGCGACGTCTTGCGACCAACTCACCGACCTTCCACGGGTCGAACTGCCCGTTCATCGGTGAAGAGTTGGAAAGGAAGAAGCTTCGCCTCGCGCTCCGGTAGGCGTTCTGCGCGTCGATGAACAGTACAAGCCTGAGGGGAGACGTCACGATGCACCGTTAAAAGCAAGCCCCGCCACTGAACTTTACCGAAGCAAAGCGAAGGGCGGGGAAGATTGCAGTCAGTCTAATGATGCCGGCTGATCCTTGTCAACCGGCATCTGTCACTCTCAGAAGGGCCGAGTCCTACGCCCTGGCGGGGATGAACTCGTGCATGCGGGAGCGGAGGCCGCGTTTGGTGAGCTCGCTCTCGAAGAGCGCGTGGATGCGCGGGTCCTCGTCCTCGTACTCGATCTGCATGCCGCCGGCCTTCTCAGACTTGTCCATGTTCTCGTAGCTCCACATCTTGGACTCGAGAACCGGGTACCGAGCGCCGCCGAAGTCGAACACGAGGTACCGGGACTGCCCCTGCGAGACGTTGAAGTGCTGGTGGTACGTCGGGCCGTCCGGCGGCGCGTAGAGCGTGCCGGGCTTCCAGTCGACGCGCACGGTGTCCACCGGGCTCTCGCCCTCTTTCCAGAGCAGCGAGTAGCCCTCGCCGGTGACGCAGAAGATGTGCGCGCCCGCGTTGTGCGCGTGCGCCTTCTTGTACGTGCCCTCGAAGAACTGCGAGATGTGGCAGTGCATCGACGAGTCGCCGAGCAGGAACTGGATGTTGTTGCCGGCGGCGCCGCGAGCGACCCACGGCGGCAGCTCGAAGTTGACGAGCTCCGGCACGAAGTTGGTCTCCCACTGGTGGCGTCCGGGCTTCACCTGCCGGAACTCGCCCTCGCCGTCGAAGTACTTCTCCGCGGCCATCCGCTCCGGGAACTGGAACGGGTTGTCGAAGATGAAGTCCGGGTTGCGGAAGACGTTGAAGATGATGGGCAGGTCCGTCACAGCGGCGAGCCGCGCGGGCTCGGTGCCGGAGCCGTTGAAGATCTGGTGCTTCGCGTTCAGCGGGATCGCGAAGATGGCGCTCGGCCCCCACTCGAACGAGTAGCGGCGGCCGTCCGGACGCTCGATGACCGTCGAGCCACGGCCCGAGATGACGTGGATGAGCTCGTCGTGCATGTGCTGCTCGGGGTTGAGCTCGCCGCCCGGCGGGATCTCCACGACGTACGCCGAGAGGTAGTCGCTCTTGCCCGCGACGTGCACGTACGTGCCGAGGCCGCCCATGCGCTCCCACGGCTCGACCGGCACGGTGTGGCAGTCGACGGCGTACCCCTCGAAGACGGGGATGTTCTCTTCCTTGAGGAAATCGCGGTAGGGGAATACCCCGTAATAGGGATTGAACTCGACTTCGTCGCCCATGTTCTGCACTCCGTTCTGTGTATTCGGGACAGGCGAGAGCGTACACGACGCGGCGCACGCCTGCCACCCTTGCGCACCTGTCCCGTCGTTCCTGCGGAGGCAGGAACCTCGCCTGGTTGCTCTGGCGGGCGCTGTCCTTCCCTCCCACCCACCCGAGATGCTTGTGGGGGACACCCCCCACACCGCGGCCTACGCCCGTGGCAGAGGGGCATCGCCCCTCTGCACTCCCCGCTCGGGCCTGGTGTAGGGGCATCCCTTGTGGGTGCCCTTCGGGTGGACGTCCGCTCACCTCGGCGTTGGTAATGGCGTAACGCCAGGGTACCCACGAGGGGCACCCCTACATCAACCATCCGGACCGGCCGGGATCGGCGGGCATCAAGGGGGGTTCCCGGTCTGGTGTAGGGGCATCCCCCTTGTGGGTGCCCTTCGGGTGGACGTCCGCTCACCCCGGCGTTGGTAATGGCGCAACGCCAGGGTACCCACGAGGGGCACCCCTACATCAACCATCCGGACCGGCCGGGATCGGCGGGCATCAAGGGGGGTTCCCGGTCTGGTGTAGGGGCATCCTTTGTGGGTGCCCTTCGGGTGGACGTCCGCTCACCTCGGCGTTGGTAATGGCGTAACGCCAGGGTACCCACGAGGGGCACCCCTACATCAACCATCTGTATAGACCGGAGAGATGGTTTACGGGTGTTCGGAGACATACTTTACACATTGGGGCACCTCGTAACCTCTGGTTCAGGGCTGCGCAGGTCCACGTCCGCGATAGGATGCGTCATGAACCAAACACCCCACACGCCATCCTCTGCTGTTGGCCGGAGCGCTACGGGATATCCCCGCAGTGCCCGGCCCACCTTGAACGCATGGCCTCTGAAGCTCACCCATCCCTCCGCCATCACCTTCCGCACGAGGTCACCATCTCCGTATTCGATCGGGGGGAGCGTCTCGGGAAAGCTCCGAGGGCTGGGCGCGTAGCGGCTGGCCGGGGTCGCCATGTCCAACGCCTGGTGCGGGCGCTCGAAGTTGTAGACGGGCCGCCACCAGTCGAACGCCACCTGCGAGGAGGGGCAGTCGGCGAAGTGCCTGCCTTGCAGCACCTCGGCCGTGAGCGTGCGATGGAAGCGCTCGTCCTTGCCCTGCGTCTGCGGATGGTAGGGCCGCCCGTGGCTCACCTGGATGCCGAGACGCATGAGCCAGACCGTCAATGGCGTGCGCGGGTGATCCGTGTCATGGCCCCACGGCGCGCCGTTGTCCATGAGCATGCGCACAGGCAAGCCATAGGTGCGGAAGATGGCGGTCAACTCCTCCTGAACCGTCTCCGTCCGCTCATTGGTGCATGCCCGCAACCCCAGGGCGAAGCGGGAGTGGTCGTCCAGGACCGTCAGGGGGTGACAACGCCCCGCGCCGGTAGGGAAGTGCCCCTTGAAGTCCATCTGCCAGAGGTCGTTGGGATGCGGATGCTCGAACCGTTGCCAGTCCCGCTGGGGCCGTTCGCCACCCACGGTGCAGCCGTTCCTACGCAGGATGGCCGTGATGGTGCTGGGGCTGGGAACCGGGTGGTAGCTGCGCAACAAGACCTCGCGTAGTGTGCGGCCTCCCCAGGCGGGGTGTTCCTCACGAAGGTCCACTACAGCCTGTTCCAAGGCGGCTGGTGTGCGGTTCGGGGAGTTGTGGGGGCGGCGGGAGCGTTCCAGAAGGCCGGCGTCTCCCTCACGTGCGTGGCGCTCCAGCAGCTGATAGGCCGTGGGCGGTGAGATCCCGTAGCGCCGACAGAGATCCCGGATGTTCGCTCCCGGTGTGCGAGCGAGTGTGACGAACTCACGCTTCAGGGACATCACTGACGCCTCCTTCCAGGGAATGGCGCACCTCCTGTCGCCTCATAGGCGGACAGAACGTGTAAACCATGTCCCCGAACAGGTGTAAAGGATGTCCCCGGTCTATACAAATGGAGAGGTTTAGGGTGAAAGTGAAGCGACAGGGTGGAGTGGCGTGTATGGTGTAGGGGCATCCCTTGTGGGTGCCCGTCGGGGAGTGCAGAGGGGCCTGCCCCTCTGCCGGGGGCTGTGGGGATTCCCCCACAACCGACAACACAACAACCAAGGAGCTACGAGACCACATGGACGAAGACCGCACCTGTGCCACCTGCATCTACATGGACGAGCGCATGGACCCCGCCTTCAGCGAATACGCAGGGCTCTGCCGCTCCAACCCTCCACACGTCAACGAGGCCGGCATCGCCATCTGGCCCTGGGTGCGCTCGACCGACTGGTGCGGCGACTGGGACGACGGCGAAGAAGACGACGA
>DAOUHT010000167.1:0-3297 GCA_034428375.1 Dehalococcoidia bacterium
GTCCTCGTTCATCGCGCTGCTGGGCATCGCCGTGGGGTTCGGTCTCGGGTTCGGGCTGTCCGTCGGCATCATCAGCGAGGTAGGGGAGAGCTTCGACGGCGTCACCTATACCATCCCTTGGGAGACGATCGTCTTCGTCATGGTGCTCGCCTACGGGGCGTCGCTGCTGACGACGTACCTGCCGGCGCGCCAGGCGTCGCGCATCTACCCGGCGGAAGCTCTCCGGTACGACGAGTAGGATTGGCGCCTCAGCCGGACCGGACGCCCAAGCAGCCGCAGCAGTTGCGCCACACCACAAGATTCGCGACCATGCGCTGATGCACGACCTCCGCAGCGATGCTCAGATGAGAGAGCACCGGGAGATGGAGTGGTCGCCCTCGCTGTTCAGCAAGGATGCGTTGCCGCTGTTCGCGATGTTTTTCCTGTGGAGCCTTGGGACCAGTGCCCTTCTGGTTGGATGGCCGCTGCTTGCCTACGAATTGAGCGCCTCCCTCTTCGCCGTCGGCGCCACCTTTGCGCTTGGTGGGGTCCCGTCGCTTACTACCCCGCTCATCGGGGTGCTCGTCGACCGGCTGGGGCGCAGGCGTGTGCTCGCCATGGCGTCGGTGTTGCACGGCGGCGTGGTGGCCATGCAGGCCTTCACCGACAGCTACCTGGTATTCGCCGGGCTGGCGGTGGTCTCCGGTTTCGCCGTGGCAGCGTGGCGAACCGGGTCAGTGACGCTGCTTGCGGACTACACGCGGGTAACCAACCGAGGCCGTGGGGTTGCGTTGCGGAGAGTGGTCGTATCACTGGGGATGCTTACGGGGCCGGTCCTCGGAGGAGTGCTCGCACAGGCGTTCGATCTCAGCGCAGTCTTTGTCCTGGCCGCAGTGTCCAGGGTTCTCATCGTAGTGCTCGTCTGGTTCTTGGTCCGGGAGACTCGCCCCGCGCCGTCCTCGGTTACCGAAGCGGGGGACTCCCCACGACGCAGGCTGCGGCTGGATGTGTCGTTGTTCATGACGCGGAGTTTCTTTGTCCTGACCGTCGTGATGCTCGTGCTGGGTCTGGCTGCAACAGGCCATGATGGACTCCTGCGTCGATCCATTGACGAATCAGGATTCCAGCCCTCGCAGGTGGGGTTGGTGTTCAGCATACTCGGCTTTCTCTCGCTCCTGGTTGCAATGCCGGTGGGCAGCCTGGTGGACTCGCGCGGACGCAGGCCTGTCCTGTCGGCCGGGCTTGTGGTGATTGGGGCGGCAGTGTTGCTGATGCCCTGGTTTGACGGCCTGCTCATGCCCTCGGTCTTACTGGGCGTCTTCACTATCGGCAATCTCATGACCGGAATCGCGCTGGAAACGCACGCCATGGACCTGGCGCCCGAAAGGCGGAAGGGTTACTTCCTGGGCACGTGGCTGCTGATGAAGAACCTCATCGAGGGGGTAGCGGCGTTCCTCGTGGGTGTAACGGTACTGCTGCTCGGGGACCCGATAGCAATCGGGGTTGTCGGACTCGTGCTGTTCGGCATGGCCGCATTCCTTGCGGTTTCGAGGCGGCCTCGTTCCTGAACCAGCCCTCGCCTGCGCCGCTCCCTACCGGGACGCTGCCGCGCCGTTCACCTTCGCGACGAGCCGGTCCATGTGGAAGGATTCCATCGTCATCGGGCCGCCGGCGCGGCCGTTGCGCCATGCCACGATCTCCGACACGATGCTGAGCGCGATCTCCTCCGGCGTCCGTCCGCCGAGGTCGAGGCCAACCGGCGCGTGTATCTCGCGCAGCCGCTCCTCCGGCACGCCCTTCCGCAGCAGCGACTCGTAGATCATGATGGTCTTGCGCTTGCTGCCCAGCAGCCCCACGTAGCCCGCGTTCGTGCGCGCCGCCGCCTCGGTCGCGAGGTCGTCGAAGTGGTGCCCGCGCGAACCGATGACGATCGCCGTGTTCGGCGTCACGGGGAAGGCGTCCACGCCCCGGTCGTAGGGCGCGACGTTCGTCGCCTCCGCCATGGGGAAGCGCTCCGTGTTCGCGAACTCGCGGCGGTCGTCGGTCACCATCACGCGCAGGCCCATCATGTGGCCGATGCGTGCGACCTGCAGGTTGACGTGCCCGCCGCCGATGAGCACGAGCAGCGCGGGTGCGGTGTAGCCCTCCACGAACAGCTCGTCGCCCTGCTCGGTGTGGATGCGCGCGGTGCGCCCCATCGGCATGACATCCTTCGCGGTCTCGATCGCCTCCGCGTCGAGCGCCGCGTCGCCGAACGTTCCCTCGGACGTGCCGTCCTCGCGGACGACGATGCGCGCGCCCTGCGCGAGGCGGTCGCTCTTCACGAGCGTGGCGACGGAGAGGCCGGGGCCTCCGGCGTAGGCGTCGGCGATCTCCGCGGTGAGCGAGCGTCCGCCTGCGTCGCCGGTGAGCGGCTCGATGTAGAAGTACATCGTGCCGCCGCACACGAGGCCGTCGCGCGCGGCGATGTCCTCGTTCAGGTAGTAGCGCTTGTACTGCGGGCCGGTGTTCTCGCGGAGCGCTTCCTTGGCGGCGAACCAGATGTCGCCCTCGACGCAGCCCCCGCCGAGCGTGCCGACGGTCGAGCCGTCGCCGCGCACCAGGAGCGCGGCGCCCGGCTTCTGGGGCGTCGAGCCCTGCGTGTGCACGACGGTCGCGATGACGAAGTCCTGCCCGTCGTTCGTCAGCGCTGTTGCTTCGTCGTAGACGGCCTTCATGCGCTCACCCTCCCCCGAGTCATTCCCGCGAAGGCGGGAATCCAGAGTGGAACGATTGTAGCACCGCCGTCCACGCCTGCGCGTGTCGGGCCGGGCCGTGTCATGCTGAGCGGAGCCGAAGCATCTCCCGGGAGACACCCTCACCCCAGCCCTCTCCCGCCGAGCGGGAGAGAGGATTTGGACCACCCCATCCTGTACATCCATGTGAGTCCCACCCCCGTAGGCGCGTGCTACAATGCCCTCGTCATGCAGCGCGCCACAGCCACAACGACCACGACGACCCGCACTACGAGGGCCGCGGCTGCGCGCGTCCGCGAGACGGCAGCCGTGGCCTAGTCCGCTTGGGCGCGTACGTATCTCCAACCAAGCATGAAGGGGCGCGCCGAGCGCCCCTTTTCTCGTAACAGGACACCAGAGAGGCAGACCGATGCCCGTCAAACAGAAGAGCCCCGAAGAACAGCAACTCGACGACCTGCGCTTCCGCATCCGCCACTCCGCCGCGCACATCATGGCCGAGGCCGTGCTCGACATCTTCCCCGAGGCGAAGTTTGCGGTCGGGCCGCCCACCGCGGACGGCTTCTACTACGACTTCTCCGTCTCG
>DAOUHT010000168.1:0-1885 GCA_034428375.1 Dehalococcoidia bacterium
AGCCGGGGAGTTGCTGGGAGCGTGGGAGGCGAACGGGCTGGAAGGCTACATCGCGCATGACTTCGTCCCGCCGAAGGGCGGCACGAATGGATTCTGGGTGGGCGGTCTCTGGAACACGAGTGAAGGAGTGCGGCGCTGGGCGCTGACACCGGAGGATACCGAGCGGCTGGGCGATCCATGGATGTCGCTGCGCGAACCGCTGCGCGGGTTAGTAGGGCGGCTGGCGTAGGTTACGGCAGGCGCACGCGCCCGCCGTCGCGGCGGACGAGGCCATCGCGTTGGAGCGCAGCGAGGAGGTCGGGCAGGGGCACAGGGCAGGGCGCGCCGGAGGTGGCTTCGGCGTCGCTGAGGACTCCTTCGAGCGCGTACTCCTCGACGCCGGTGTCGGGCTGCTCACGCAGGTAGTCGACGATGCGTCCGCGGAAGTAGCGCGCCGAACCCTGGAACCTCGACTGTCGCGGCGCGTAGGGGACCGATGCTTCGGCGAGTGACGGGTCGCTGCTGGACTGTAGATGCGGCGCGGCGGCGCAGTGCGGTCGCAACGGGCAGAGCATGCAGCGCGGTTGTCGTGCCGTGCAGAGCGTTGCGCCGATGTCCATCAGCGCCTGGTGCCAGTCGGCTGGCGTGATGGGACTGTCCGGCTTCGGCAACAATGACTCGGCGAGCGGGTGGATGGCGTCACGCGACGGCGCATCGGTACCATGGGCGACGCGGCTGAGGACACGATAGATGTTCGTGTCCAGTACCACGGCGGGCTCACCAAACGCAAAAGAGGCAACAGCGGCGGCCGTGTACGGACCGATACCGGGGAGCTTCCGTAGCTCGTCGGCGATGTGTGGGAGTTCGCCGCTGTGGTGCTCCACGACCTCCCGTGCAAGCCTGTGCAGACGAACGGCACGCCCGTTGTAGCCCATGCCGGCCCAGATGCGGATGACGTCAGCAGGTTGGGCGTCGGCGAGTGCGCGAAGCGTGGGAAAGGCTTCGAGGAATGCGTGGTACTTCGGGATGACACGTTCCACCTGGGTCTGTTGGAGCATGATCTCCGATACAAGGATGGCGTAGGGGTCCGCGATGCCGCGCCAGGGCAGGACGCGGGCGTTGCGCGCGTACCACGCGGCGACGGCGTCATGAAGGTCGCGAGCGTCGACCATCGCGCTACGAGGCCGTGAGCAGGCCGTCGAGGATGCTGCGCAAGTCCTCGGCGCTCACGGGCCCGATGAGCTTGCGAACGATGCGTCCCTCGGCGTCGAGGAAGAACTTCTCGGGGACGCCGCGTACGCCGTACGAAACGGCCGTCGTGCCGCGGGGATCCAGGATGTTGAGGTAGGTGACGTCATAGCGCTCGATGTGCTCCTCTGCATCAGCGGGGCGGTCCCATACGGCGATGCCGACAAATTCAACGTCAGCGCTGTCGTACTCGCGGTACACCTCCGCGAGGTCGGCGGCTTCGATGCGACAGGCGACACACCACGACGACCAGAAGTCGACCATCACGATGCGTCCGCGCAGGTCTTCCGCGTCCACGCGGCCTCTGGAGACGAGGTCGTACCCGCCGAACCAGGGCGCCTCCCGCACGGGCACCTGCGATTCGCTCGACTCTTCATGCACCAGCACGCCGCCGGGGTTGTCGTCGGAACGCAACTGGCCCCAGAAGAGCAGAGCGATGATTGCCAACACAGGAGTCATTGCCAGCAGGAAGAAGAAAAGGCGCCTCCTTCCTGAGGCAGGCGTATCGCTGGGTGGCGCGTCGGTCTGGGGCGTTTCGTCGGATGATGTCATGGCGCGGTCAGCGTTAAGGGTAGCATCCTGAACGGGTGCGATGGTTCGGGCGCTCGCCATGAGGCAGGTCTGGGATGAGTGGGTATCATGTAGCCGGATAGCCGGA
>DAOUHT010000169.1:0-2022 GCA_034428375.1 Dehalococcoidia bacterium
GGCGGAGGCGTTCAACAAGATCCTGCAAGCCGAGTGGGCCTACCAGCGACCGTATACCTCCAACCGCGAGCGGCTCGACACGCTGCCGGCCTTCCTTGCGTATTACAATCACCGGCGTCCACACGGCGGCATCGGCGGGATCACTCCCGCCTCGCGCATGTAAACAACGTCCCTGGGAACTACAACTAGTTCTGGATGCCGTACAGCTCCCTGGGGTTGTCCCAGAGGATGCGTTCGCGGCTCTCAGCGGGCATGCGCTCGTCGTTCTCGAACGATTTGAGCGCGTATATCTCGGTCGCGGAGTCGGCGTGGCCGTAGTCGGTGCCGATGACGAGCCGGTTGCCTCCCACGTAGTTGTGTATCTGCTCCAGGTCGTCGTTCAGCTGCACCGTCACCCAGATGTTGTTCTCGGTGAGCGGGTCGGCGCTCAGGCCGTCGCCACGTCGTTCCATGCGGCGGGCGAGATCGTTCAGCAGGTAGGGGATCCAGTCGGCGCTGAATTCGATGATGCCCCACTTCGTGTTGGGGAACCGCTCCGGCAGGCCGGACATCAACAGGGTGTGGAACGCGGAGAGGCCGCTGAACTTGTTGCGCTCGAACTGCGTCTCCCGGCTGCCGAAGATGGCATCCAGTTCGAAACTCCCGGTGCCGGAGTGCGGGCATATGGGCATATCCAGTTCCGCCGCCCACTCGTAGACCGGGTAGAAGTACGGGTCGTTGATAAGCCGGTTGCCGACCTCGATGCCGCGCAGGTTGATGGCGACCGCGCCGTTGTCTTTCGCAAACCGCAGCTGGCGCTCCGCCTCCTCCAGGTCCAGCACGGGCATCGCCGCTGCCCAGCGGAAGCGGCCCTTGCCCTCCGCGTAGATGTCGGCCATCCACCGGTTGTAGCTCCGGCAGAGGGCGACCTCTTCGGCGGGATTGGTGGTGATGGGTCCCGTCCACATGGAGGGGTAGAGCACCTGCAGGTCTGTGCCGAGTTCGTCCATGTGGGCGATGCGTGCCTGCACGTCCAGCATGAACTTGGAGTCGGTCGGCAGCACGACGTTGCCGACGAAGAGGCCGAACTCGCCGCGCGGGCCGCCGCCCGGCCACGCCGTCCTGATGGCGCGCCCGCCGACGATCCAGTACTTCATCACCTCGCCGTTCTCGAGCGTCTGGTAGGCCGTGCCCGGCCTGTAGTGACGCTCAGACGGGTCCATGTAGTCCCACGTCTGGTCTATCTCTATGACGTGCGCGTCTGCGTCTATGATGCCCATCGTCTGCCTCCTCAGGATCAGACCGGCAACACCGGCTCCGTGGTCTCCGGCAAAGCTACCTCAAATGCATTCAGGAAGCACGCATTGGTGACGTACTGCCCCGCCAGCGCAATGAGGTCAATCGTCTGCCGGGTCCCGAACTGCGCGATGGCCGCATCATACGCCCCCTGCGATACCTGGTGACCGCTCAGCATCTCCGTCACGAAGGTCACGACCGCCGACTCGTCGTCCGCCATCGCGGGCAGCGGCGCGCGCTCGCGCATCGCGTCCACCAGCTCGGCGCTCACACCGGCCTTTCGGGCCATGGGGGCGTGCGCGTTCCATACGTACGGACAGTCCATCTGGCGCGCCGTCGCGAGGATGGCGAGCTCCTGCACGTTCTGAGGAAGCGTCAGCTCCCAGCGCACGTAGTTGCTCAGCGGGCGACGACGCAGGGCCATCTCCGGGCTCAGCGCCGCGACGGCGCCGGGCCCCAGGGGAACGGTCCCGCCGCTGTCGGCTATGAGCGCATCGAATGCGCCGCGCAATTCCTCAGTCACCGCGTCCCGTGTTACCTCCGGCAGACGTGTCATCACGCGCCTCCTTCCTTGCGCTCGACCTCGTGCAGCGCCTCGTGCGCTCGCAGCGTGGCCGGACGCACGTCGCGTCCACGCTCGGTGCTCAGGCTGATCGAGTTCAGCCACTTCACGTTCGCGCACGTGTCTATCTCCGCGGTGCCGCACGCGGCGGGGTCCGGTATGAGGAAGCGCACCCGGCCGCCCTT
>DAOUHT010000170.1:0-7100 GCA_034428375.1 Dehalococcoidia bacterium
GACGAGCACCCACCGGAAGTTGCCGAAGGTGAGCGACCCCCAGGGGCTGACTCTGCCCGCGCTGGACGCTGGCCCAGCGGCTTCTGTCCGTCGGTCTGGAGGGTCGGTCACGCACGCTCCTGCACGAAAGACTCCGGTGTGCTCCACCTGCCGCTGCCGCGTCGAACCACGTCCGGCAGGCGGGGAGCGGTTCTATATTAGGGGTAGTCCTCAACGGGAACAACGCTCGCCGGGTAACCCCGTCATGCCGGAAAGCCGGCATCCAGCGCGCACCCCGTCTCGCCAGCGAAATCAGGCTTCCGGTGCGACCTCCGTCATTCCAGCGAAGGCTGGAATCCAGACGACTGCCGGATAGCGCGGTGGGCTGTGGAGTGGCCCGCGTAGTCCCGAACGGGGAGTGCAGAGGGGCAATGCCCCTCTGCCGGGGACGT
This sequence comes from Dehalococcoidia bacterium, assembly GCA_034428375.1. Classification (GTDB taxonomy): domain Bacteria; phylum Chloroflexota; class Dehalococcoidia; order Lucifugimonadales; family Australimonadaceae; genus Bin16. The sequence continues at coordinate 432 of DAOUHT010000170.1, forward strand.
GGGGGTGTCCCCCAAAAGCGTACCGGGCGGGTGGGTGGGAAGAACCAACGTACTTGCGGGCAACTCCGGCGAAGTGCGGCGGCGCCTTTGTGACATCCGCCCCTTACGCGCCACTGCCCCCATCCGCTACGCTGGGCCCATGACTCGCGCGCCAGCCCGACCCATAGACAGAATCTATAGCTCACGCCCCACCTATAGACAGAACCTATGGCGCCAGCAGTAAGAAGTTGAATTCTATGAAATCTTGATGCCTTGAACGCGGGGAGCAGGCCACGGCCTTGGAAACACCCCATTTCAAGGTGGTCAAGGTACTCAATTCAAGGGGACCGCGCACTCGTAAATGCGGATCAAGATTTCAAAAAGCAAGGGCCGATGAAATCTTGACCGGCGCTTCGACGGAGGCAAGGAGGGCCGCATGACCCAGCAGTCGGTACCCACCATTCGGTTCGGAACGTCGTGGTCGACGCAGTTCCGGTTCACGCAGGCCATAGGCCGCGGACTCAGCGAGTTGAAGCGCGTCGATGCGACGGTGCACGTCCTGAGGCCCGGCGGCGTGAGCGCTCTCGCCGATAACACTATCGACGTGGTCTTCTCCAAGTGGGTGGTCAACGAGCACCGCTACTCCGGCAAAGGCATCTACGCCGGAGTGAAGCCGGACGACTGGCTGCGCACCATCGCGTGGCTCCCGCAGGAGGACCGCTTCCTCTTCGCGATGGCCCCGTGGACGGGCATCGAGTCGTTCGAGCAGCTCATCGCGGAGAAGCCGGTGCTGCACATGGCCGGAAGCGGTGCCGAGGTCGTCCTCCGGGAGTACGGCTTCAGCTACGCCGACATCGGGAAGTGGGGCGGCTCCGTGAGTCACATGGACCACACGGCGCGCGCCGCCAAGGCGCGCTACGAAGCCGGACAGCTCGACGCATTCTGGGGCGACGGCAGCGCCTACGACTTCTCGGCCTGGCCGTGGGTGGGGTCGCGCGGATACCGCTTCCTCGACATCAGCGAAGAGGTCATACAGCGGCTCGAGGCCAAGGGCCTGCGCCGCCAGGTGACCCCCGCGGGATTCGTCCCCGGCATCGACCGCACCCTCACCGCGCTGGACGACTCCCACATCGTCCTCACCTGCCGCGCCGACCTCGACGATGAACTCGCCTACCTGCTCGCCAAGGCCACCGACGACAACAAGCGGGACATCGAGCTCACCTCGATCCAGATCGACTACGACAACGGCGAGGCCGGAGGCCTCCCCATGATCAGACCGACGTACTGGTCGTCGCTCACCGGTCCCATCGGCCGTCAGTGGGACGAGACCATCACGGGTGCGCCGCTGCACGATGGAGCGAGGCGCTACTACCAGGAACAAGGGTACCTGTAGGACCGCTTGGGATAGTCAAAACGAGAGAGTCTGCGCTGACTGCGCATGCCGCGCTTGGTCCCTTCCCCCTTGATGGGATCCCTGCAAGACGGGGCGGAGACGAGAACAGGAGAGGCTGGGGGTGTTAGATTCCCTCTCCTGGGGGAGAGGGTTAGGGTGAGGGCCCTGCGGAGAGGGGTGGACGGGTTGTGCAAGTGTCCCTTGATGGGGTAAGGCTGGGATGGGGGTGGCGCCCGGCAGGGCTCCGGGAGACAGGATTCTCGATGCGTCATCACTAGAACTCGATGCCCTGCTGGGCCTTGATTCCCTGCGTCTCGTAGGGGTGCTTGACCATCCGCATCTCGGTAACGAGGTCGGCGGAGTCGATCAGATCTTGGGGAGCGTAGCGGCCGGTGATGATGACGTGCAGTGTGCTCGGGCGCTGCTTGAGCGTATCGATGACCTCATCGACCGATACCCAGCCGTAGTGCATGGCGTAGGTGAACTCGTCCAGGATGATGATGTCTTCGTCGCCCTTCAGGATGGCTTCCTTGCACCGCCCCCACTGCTCCACAGCGATAGCCGTCGTGCGGTCCATATCCTTGGAGAGCCAGGTGAAACCGTCGCCCAGCGCCTCGATGCGGATGCCAAGCCGCTCGGCTGCCCGTTGCTCTCCGAAGCGCGCGCCGGTGTGCTTGATGAACTGGAACATCCTGACGCGGAAGTCCCTTCCCCAGGCGCGGAAGAGCACGCCGAGCGCGGCAGTCGTCTTGCCCTTGCCCTCACCGGTGTTGACGATGATGAGGCCATGCCGCTCGCGGCGTTGCCTGACGGGTTGCGTGGCTCCGTCTGTCGATTCTCGTTCGCTCACGGTTCGACTCCCCGGGCTACTGCCGGAACCTCCTCAGCAGGGGAAGCGTGCACGTCTGCCGGGCCGATCAGGCTTATCGCGAGCGAGCCGGTCACCGGGTCGGGGTAGACGGCGCATCGCACGCCGAATGCGGACTCGATTGCTTCGGGCGTCAACACTTCCTCGGGCGTTCCCTCCGCGAGCACCCGCCCTGCGCTCAGCAGCACCAGGCGGTCACAGTAGCGCGCCGCCATGTACAGGTCGTGGATCGCGGCAACGGCGGTCAGGCCATCGTTGACGAGCTGTCGCACGAGGTCCAGCACCTTGAGCTGATGGAAGACGTCCAGGTTGGACGTCGGCTCGTCCAGCAGGAGGATGCGTGGTTGCTGCGCGAGTGCGCGCGACACGAACACTCGCTGACGTTCCCCGCCGGACAGCGTATCGAGCGTCCTGTCGGCGAACCGCTCGGTGTCGGTCTGACGCATCGCGTCGCGGGCTATACGGCTGTCCTCGCTGTCCTCTATCTGGAAGCGCCCGAGGTGCGGGTACCTGCCCATCAGCACGAGCTCGAATGAAGTGAATCCGTGCGTGTACGGCGCGATCTGGGAGACGAGCGCCATGCTGGCGGCGACGTCCCTGGAGGACAAGGAGCGCAGGTCCGTTCCCTCCAGCAGGACAGCGCCGTGTTGGTGCTTGAGCATGCCGGACAGTGCCCTCAGCAATGTGGACTTCCCTGCGCCGTTCGGGCCTATGAGGCCGACAAACTGTCCTTGCTTGGCGTGCAGACGCACGTTGTCCAGCAGCGTTTGCGCCTCGACGCTGTAGGAGAGGCCTTCCGCGCTGAGCGCTTGTGGCCTGTCGCTGTTCATCTGCTGTCCGGAAGGCTGAACGGAGTGCTCTCCGATGCAGGGAAATCGTCCGGCCAGAGCAGCCGAGAGAGTTCTTCAGCCCCAAGGATGTTCCAGTAGGAGAGGGTAGTGGCGTGCCTGCTTTCCACCACGTGCACTGCACCGTTCTTCACTGCCGGGACTTCGGCAAGCGCCGCGTTGGCAAGCAGGCTCTCCCGGAAGTCCTCCCCGCCGAAGTCCACTGGCTGAGGGATGATGATGACCTCCGGGTTCATAGCGATGACCCCCTCTAGGCTCGTCGGCTGGTTGCTTTCGACGCCGGCTTCTTCAGCTGCGTTGATACCTCCGGCAGCCGTGATGACGCCGCCCTCGGTGGAGTTGCCGCCCGCCACCCAGAGCTGGTCCGAGTACTGGGTGAGTGCGAGCACCCGGGGACGAGGTTGTGCCGCCCCGGTGATGGCGACAAGAGAATCGTACCGTTCTCGTACCTCGGCTGCGAACTCGAGGGCGCGCTCCTCTTCGCCGAGGATATAGCCGATGAGCAGGATGTTGTCGATGCGCGCCTCAGGGTCGTGCTGCAGCTCCGTCTGCACCACCGGGATGCCTACCCTCGACAGAGCCTCGATGCCCTCGGCGGGGAAGAATGGGCTGGTGACGATAACGTCCGGCGACTGGGCGATGATCGTCTCCGGGTCGCGTGTCACCTCAGGTTTGCCCTGCACCAGCGCGGCGACGTTGGAGAATGTCTCGCTCTTTGTGGGGTTTCCGACTGCAACGAGCCGGTCGCCGGGTGCAAGGGCGAGGGTCACCTCGTCGTGTCCGACGGAGGCGGTGATGATGCGCTCCGGCTTGGCGGGGATGCTCACGACACCGTTCAGTCCCTCGACCTCGCGCGGCCAGCCGAGGTTGGTGGTGTCGACGATGCCGGGCACGTTGTCGGGCAACCTGACGACGGGCTCAGGAGTCGGCATTGGCTGGGGGATCGGGGTTGCCGTTGGCGTTGGGTCAGGCGCTGCGGTCGGCGTGGCTGTCGGGGTAGCGGTCGGCGCAAGTGTTGGCGTCGGGGTTGGTTGCGAACAGGCCCCCAGCGCCATGATGGCAAGAAGTACGGACAGCGTGATGATGAGGCGGGGGCAGTATCGAACCGGCAAGGTGACTCCTTTCGTGCGATCGGGTCTCACAGCGAATAGACCTGACGTTTGTTCCTGATGAGCAGGAGGATGAAGAACGGCGCGCCGACGAATGCGGTGAGGATGCCGACGCGAAACTCGGCAGGTTGGACAATGGTCCTGGCCACCGTATCGGCCACGGTGACGAAGATCGCGCCTCCCAGCGCGCTCATAGGGATGAGCACGCGATGGTCCGGCCCGATGAGGAGCCGAAGGATGTGCGGGGTTACGAGACCGACGAAGGCAATGGTGCCGCTAACGGCGACGGCAGCGCCGGTCACGAGCGCCGCCGCTGCCAGGAGGGTGACGCGTGCAACGCCGACGCGAACGCCCATCGAACGGGCCTCGTCGTCGCCCAGCATCAGCAGGTTCAGGTCGCGGGCCATCAACAGGATCACCGCAGTGCCGCCGAGGATCAGCGGAGCGGAGATACGGACGTGCTCCCACGAGCGCGAATCCAGGCCTCCCGCGAGCCAGAAGAGGACCTCGCGGAGAGCTTCGTTGTCAGGCAGGAGGATGATGATTGCGGAAACGATAGCGCCGAGGAATGCGTTGACCGCGACTCCCGCAAGCAGGAGGGTCGCCATAGAGAAGCGCCCGCCAACCGCAGCTATCCCGTACACAAGGAACGAGGCGGCCATAGCGCCCACGAAGGCGAAGGTGGGCAAGGCAAGGAAGAAGAGCCCAGCCATACCCGTGGCGATGGCCACCACCGCGCCGAGCGCCCCTCCCGCCGACACTCCGATTATACCGGGGTCGGCCATGGGGTTCCGAAAGAGCCCCTGCATCGTTGCCCCCGCCACCCCCAGGGCGACGCCTACCACGGCGCCGACCAGTATGCGAGGGAGCCGGATCTGCTCGATAACAAGCCGCTCGGTGTTGCCGAACCCCTCAGCGTCGAATCCTAGGGATGACAGCACGATGGAGGCGACGTGGCTGGCGGGTATGCTGACAGGCCCGAGGCTGAGCGAGACGGCGGCGCTCGCCAGGATCAGCAGGAGCAGCGCGGATGTGCCGATGGCCAACCGGCTGGTAACGGCCATCCGGCGGTAACCACGTAACGTCGTAAGTCCAACGGCCCTCACGCCCAAAAACCTCCGGCGGCTCTCCGCTGGAGGTTGGGTTTCACGCTGCCAGAATGACGAGTCCGGCGACCGAGGGACCCTCTCTTGGGCGGAGAGTGGTCACCTCTCGTTCAGGCAGGTCTCCTGGCTTCGCGGGTGGATTCATCCGCCGGGCCCTTCCCATCGACATCTTCGACAGTGGGCTCCGGCTCCAAGATCCCGCTTACAGTGGCGCTACCGCGGCGGACTCACACCGCCTTCCCTATTCTCCCAAGGATGGGCACCTGAACGAGCAGTGATCGTATGTTCGTACCAGGAAGGCAGGCTATGGGGTCATCGGTGGACTGTCAAGGAAGCGTGCGATGGGTCTGGGTGATGGCTGTGCGCTTGGCTACGTAGCCTATGGAAGCAGACTCCCCTATCATCAGGACTCCAAGCAGTCCCGTAATCCAAGAGGCAAGGACGTAGAACGCGCTCCTATGCCAGGGAAGTAGCCGATAGCAACCGATACCAGACGTGCAATTGCCGGCTCGAAGTGGGCGGTGCTTGCCGCTGCCGGGGCGAGCACGCTCCTCGGCACCTCCGACTTCTCGATAGTCGCGATCGCGCTCCCCTCCTTCACCGAGGTGTTCGACGCGTCGACGTCGACCGTGGTTTGGATCGCTCTGTCCTACCAACTCATCGTGCTTGGCCTGGCGCTGCCGATGGGCCGACTGGGGGACCAGTTCGGCAACAAGACGGTCTTCGCCACTGGAGCCCTCATCTACGCGGTTGGCCTCGTGGGCGCCGCCGCTGCGCCAAATATCCTGACGCTGATCGCCCTCCGGGCGTTGCAGGGCGCAGGTGCGGCGATGATGGTCTCTCTCTCGCTAGGGCTGGTGTCTAGCGCCTTTCCACCTAACGAGCGCGGCAAGGCGTTGGGCTTGATGGCTTCCGTCGCTGGCTTCGGGCTCATGTCGGGTCCGGCGCTCGGCGGAATCCTCCTCGACACGCTGGGCTGGCGCTCCATCTTCTGGGTGCGCGCGCCATTCGGGTTCGCCGGATTCGTCCTCGCCATGGTCTATCTCCGAAACATACGAGCGACCGCCGATCGGCGAACCGATTTCACCGGCGCGGTGCTGCTGTTCGTGGCGTTGGTGCTGATGGCTGTGGGGTTGAACCGGGGTTCGGCTGAGGGCTGGACGTCGCCTCTGGTCGTCCTGGTGTTTCCACTGAGCGCTGCGGCCATGACAGCCTTCGGGCTCCACTCGGTCCGCACGGGGAGCCCTGTCGTGGACATACGGATGTTCCGGAACCCGGCTCTCTCCGTCTCCAGCTCGCTGATGCTGATGGCCGGTGTTTCGATGATGGCCGTAACTTTCGCGATGCCGTTCTACCTTCTCCTCGC
>DAOUHT010000171.1:0-7801 GCA_034428375.1 Dehalococcoidia bacterium
GATCGCCGATGTCGGCGTACACGCCGTCGAAGAGCGGCAGCGACGTCTGCGGCGAGCAGGGCAGCATCAGTCCGCTCTGGCGCATGAGCGCCATGAGGCCGAGCGTCTTGAGCGCGACGGTCTTGCCCCCCGTGTTCGGGCCGGTCACGACGAGCACCGACACTGGAGGTTCGAGCGCGAGCGAGACCGGTACCGCCACGCCCAGCAAGGGGTGACGCGCTTCGACGAGCCTCACCGAATCGCCCTCCCCCACCGCCACGCCCCGGTACGTCTGGGCGTAGCGGGCCTTGGCGAGTGCCGCGTCGAGCCGGGCGATCATCTCCAGCGCGTGCATCACTTCCGCCGCGCGGCGTGCCACGCTCACGGTGAGGCGCTGCAGGATGCGGCGCACCTCCTCCTGCTCCGCGTCGCCCGCCTCGCGCCAGCGGTTCGTGCGGTGCACATTCGAGAACGGCTCGATGAACAGCGTCGCGCCGGAATCGGACGAGCCGTGCACGATGCCGGGCATCCGGCCCTTGAAGTCGGCCTTCACCGGCAGCACGAGCCTGCCGCCGCGCACCGTGTAGAGGCTGTCCTGCAGCACCTCCGCACCGAGGTCGGAATCCACGTACGCCTGCAGCCCGCCCGCCGCCTGGTGGTAGGCGTCGCGGCTCTCCGTGCGGAGCTGGCGGAGCAAGGGGCTGGCGTCGTCCTTCAGTTCGCCGGCGGGAGTCAGCTTCGCGCGCAGTTCACGCTCCAACGGACGCAGGTCCACGATGTTCCGCGTGAGGCTCCGAAGGAGCGGCGTCCGGGAGCGCGCCGTGCCGCCGAGCGCTTTCGCGGAACGTGCGGCGTCGAGGCCGTCGGCAACGGCGACGAGTTCGCTGCCCACGAGCATGCCGCCCATCGCGGCGCGCTGGACCAGCGGTCGCGGGTCGTTTGAGAGCGAGAGCGACGGCGATTCGTCGAGCAGCAGCGCGGCCTCGGTGGTCTCCTGCTGCAGTTCGGCGACGGCCGCAGCGTCGTAGACAGGTAAAAGGGCCAGTGCGCGTTCGTGGGACATCGGCGTGCGGGTATGGCTGGCCAGCGCCTCGCGGATGCGGGGGAACTCCAGCAGTTCCAGCGTCCGCTCGCGCAGTTCAGGCCCCGTCGCAGAAGCGGGCCGCACGTCCGGCAGGTTCGTCATCTTCTCCGGATTCTACAGGCGCATGGCGGTAAACGTGTACGCCCGCTTCCGTGCGTGCTAAACTCAACCATTGCGCCATCGCCCCCGTGGGTGCGGCGCGGAAACGGAGGCTCCGGGGCAACGTGCGGGTCATCGGGCTGACGGGCGGGATCGGCACTGGCAAGAGCGAGGCCGCGAGCATCCTTGCGAGCCTCGGCGCAGTGGTTATCGACGCCGACGCAGAGGGGCACCGCGCCTATGCGAAAGGAACCATCGGCTGGAGGCGTCTCGTCGAGATATTCAGCAGCGGCATACTGAACGACGACCAGGAGATAGACCGCGCCCGCCTCGGCGAACTCGTCTTTGCCAACCCCCAGGCGCTCGCCTGGCTGAACGCCGCGATCCACCCGCTCATCCGTCAGCAGGTGGCACGGGCGATAGAGCAGCACCGGCAGGGCGGCGAGCACGCCGTCGTCATCGACGCAGCGCTCCTCTACCAGGCGAAGTGGGACGACCTCGCGGACGAGGTGTGGGTCGTCTCCGCGTCCCCCGCAGCGGTGCTGGAACGCCTGCAGAAGCGCGGGATGACTCCGGAAGACGTTAGGCGGCGCGCCGAGGCGCAGAGCGGGGCCGAAGCCGCGCTGAGCAAGGCAGACGCTATCATCGAGAACTCGGGCTCGCAGGAAGAGTTGCAGGCGCGCGTTCAGGGACTGTGGGAAGAGAGAATCCTGTCCGTAAGGTAGTGCGACACATGGCGAACCAGACCCAGCTCTATCAGCAGCACAACATCGAAGAGTACTTCATCGACAAGGAGCCCTTCTACCTGGAGGTCGCCGACGAGATCGACATCTTCGAGGCGGCCTACGCGCAGCGCGTGCCCATCCTCCTCAAGGGACCGACCGGCTCCGGCAAGACGCGATTCGTCGAGTACATGTCGTGGCGCCTCAACCAGGCCCGCAAGCGCGACGGCCGCGCCGACCAGATGTCGCCGCTCGTCACCGTCGCCTGCCACGAGGACCTCACCGCGAGCGACCTGGTCGGACGCTACCTGCTCGAACCGGAAGGTACGCGCTGGATAGACGGCCCGCTCACCCGCGCGGTCAAGTACGGCGGCATCTGCTACCTCGACGAGGTCGTCGAGGCGCGGAAGGACACCACCGTGCTCATCCACCCGCTCTCCGACCACCGCCGCCTGCTGCACATCGAGAAGATCGGCGAGGTGCTGGAGTCGCACCCCAACTTCCTGCTCGTCATCTCCTACAACCCCGGCTACCAGAGCGCGCTGAAGGACCTGAAGCACTCGACACGCCAGCGCTTCATCGCGATCGAATTCGACTTCCCGCCGCGCGACCTCGAGGGGCCGATCATCGAGCACGAGAGCGGTGTCGACCGCACCACGGCCCAGCAACTCGCGCTGCTCGGGGAGAAGATACGCAACCTCATCGGCCAGGGCCTGCAGGAAGGCGTCAGCACGCGACTGCTCATCTACGCGGGCAAGCTCATCGAGCACGGCATCGCGCCCCGCAGGGCGTGCGAGGTCGCCGTCGTGTGGGGCCTCACCGACGACCACGAGACGCAGGCGAGCGTGATGGAGATCGTGACCTCCATCTTCCCGTAATGGCGGCCACCTTGCAGACAACGCCGGTACCGGCGGAAGCAGCCTCCCGCATCGAGGCGCTGCGCGCGGCGCTCGCCTCGCGCAAACCGTCCGCGCCGTCCAACACGGCCGGAGCGAGGCCTGCCGCCGTCCTCATCCCGCTGCACTACCACGACGGCGAGTGGCACGTCATCCTCAACGTGCGCTCGCAGTTCGTCGGCATGCACCAGGGCGAGATCGCCTTCCCCGGCGGCAAGTACGAACCGACCGACCCGGACATGCTGGCGTGCGCCCTCCGCGAGGCGCACGAGGAGATGGGCATCGCCCCCACGGACGTGGACGTCATCGGCTCGCTGGAACCTGTCCTTACTCGAACGGACTACCTGGTCTGGTCCACGGTGGGAGTCATCCCGCATCCGTACCGGTTCGAGGTCGACGAGAACGAAGTCGCTGAGATCATCGAGATTCCGCTCGACCACCTGCTGACCGACACCGCCGAACGGCACGAGGCGAGGATCCAGCCGGACGGCAGCCTGCTGCAGCGCAAGGCGTACGTCCACGGTCCGAATCTCGTGTTCGGCGCGACGGCCTGGATACTTGCGCAACTGCTTGACCTGCTGGGAGAGCTGCGCCCCGAGGATGCGGGGCAGGAGAAGGAGACGGCGTGACGAACGAGCACGACAGCGTCATCGAGGAGCTGAAGAAGCACCCGTCCGCTCTCATCTCCGCCTACGAAGCGGTCGCCGACGAGGTCTCCGACGCGCTCGGTCCTGCCCCTGCCCTCCGGTGGGCGCAGCAGGGCGTCCGCATCGCATCGCAGGGGCCCCGCGCATGGGAAGCGGCCACGGAGTACTTCAAGGCGTCGCCGCAGGTCGTGCAGACCATCGGCTTCACCCAGTTCGAGCGGTGGGCGGAAAGCGGCATCGAGCTCACCGCGGAAGCGCCCGTCATCGCGGCGTCGTTCTTCCGCGCAAGCCCACGCGTCCTCCCCACGCTCGCGCCGCGCCACATCGCCGGATGGGCCGGGCTCGGGCGCGGGCTCTCCAAGGGCACATGGAAATCGTCCAGCCTCGCCGCGCGCTTCTTCGACGTGAGCGACGAACTCGTGCAGCAGGTGAACTTCCACGAACTGCAGCTGTTCGTCTCGCTCGTGCAGACACTTGCGAGCCGCTCCTACGACCTCGCTGCCGAGGCGCTCGTGCTCGGCCAGCGCGTCCTGCCCGCCGTCAGCGAGCGCGAGGAACTGATCTCGCTCGCCAAGGTGCTCGCCGAGACGAGCTGGCGTGAGGTGCGCGGCTCATTCGAGGCCGCGACGCGCGTCGGCAACAGCGTCGACCGCCGCCTGCGCCCGCGCTACTTCGCGCTCAGCGAGCGGCTCGCGCGGCAGGGGCTCGGCAACGTCTCCGCCTTCATGGTGGAGAGCGCTCAGTCGCTCGGCCTGCTCCCTCAGGAGCTGCAGACGATGGTGCTGGAGCGTGCGGAAGACCTCGCGGACACGTCCGCTGAAGCCGTCAGCGCCTTCCTGCGCACCGCGCCGAACGTGCTGGACCGCATCAGCCCCGCGCAGTTGGACACCTGGTTCGGACGCGGCCTCGAGTTCCTGAAGGAGAACCCTGACGCGGGCATCGCCTACTTCCGGCTCGAGTCCGCCCGCGCCGAGACGCTGCTCGATCAGCTCTCGTCCAGCATCGAGCTCGAGAAAGTGCACGGGCTGCTCCGCATGTACTCCAACGCGCTCGCCGGCACCGAGGTCGAACTGCAGGAGTCGACGGACATCACCCACCGCAACATCGGCTGGGTCTCCGTGGAATTCGCTACGACCGACGGCAAGAGCGTCTTCCTGCCCCCCACGGTCGACCTGCGCGACACCAAGAGCGAGAACTTCGCCTGGCTCAAGGTCGTCACCACCCATCAGGTAGGGCACCTCGAGTTCCAGAGCTTCGAATTCGACTTCCATGCGCCCTCGGCAGGGTTCAACGACTACCGCGAGGGCATCGCGGAGGGTATCGGCGCGACTCCCGGCACAACCGAGGTCGCCTCGTTCTTCGACCTCTTCCCTGTCCGCGCGATGGCGGCTGACCTCTTCACCGCCACTGAGAGCGCCCGCATAGACCAGCGCATCGTGGAGCAGTACCGCGGACTCGCGCCGAGCTACGAGCGCGTGCAGAGCGACGCCCTCGCGTCCCGCGGCCCCATCGAGATGATGCCGGCCCAGCAGGCGCTCATGGAGATGCTCGTCCGCCAGAGCCTCGGGCAGACCAACGCCCGCATCCCTTCCCCCTACGCAGCACAGGCGAAGCAACTCGCCGGTCTCCTCCGCAGCGTGCGCAACCGCGACGCCACGGTCGAGGACTCCGCCGAGGCCGCCCTCCGCATGTACTACACCCTCTCCCAGGTGCCCAACGCATTCGTGCCGCTGGACGACTGGGAGGACGTCGACCTCTCCAAGGCCGGGTTCGATGAACCGACGCTCGAAGAGATCATTGAGCGCCTGCGCGCCGAGGCCGAGGAGGCGCAGGAGGAGGCGTCGGGCGACGAGTACGAATCGCCGGACGACGTCGACTACCGCGGCGATTTCAAGCCGGAGATGGTGCAACTGCTCGCCCAGATGCGCGGGCAGGCCGAGCCCGGCGAAGAAGACGGCTCCGAGAGCGCGCAGGGCATATCGCAGGCCGAACTCGAGCAGGCGCTGCGTGAGTCCACGGAGATCGACTTCGCGGACGACGCCGAGGTGACCACCGTCGCCGCCAACATGATGAAGGAGATGGGCGCGGACGCTCCGCAGAACCCCGCGGGCTCCGGATACAACCAGATACCGCACGTCGACGAGGAAGGCGGGCCGCTCGAAGCCCTCGAGCCGCGCTCCTACGCCTACGACGAGTGGGACTTCCGCGCCAACGACTACCGCCCGCGCTGGTGCATCGTGCAGGAACGCCTCGCCGTCTCGGGCGAGACCGCCTTCTACAACGAGACGATGCACTCCTACGCCGGACTCATCGAGCAGATCAGGCGGCAGTTCGAGTCCGTCCGCCCGGAGATGTACCGCAAGGTGAAGCGCCTGCCGGAGGGCGAGGACGTGGACCTCGACGCAGGCATCGAGGCGCTCATCGACCTCCGGAACAAGATGACGCCGGACGAGCGCATCTACTGGCGCCGCAACAAGGACGAGCGCGACGTCGCTGTCGTCTTCCTACTGGACATGAGCGCCTCAACCGCGGAGGCCGTCGAGGAGAGTTCACGCGAGTCCGACTGGAACGCCCCCGGCGACCCGGTCGCCTACACCGCATGGCTCCGCGCCCGCAGGGGTGAGACCGCACGCCGCCCCTACAAGCGCATCATCGACGTCGAGAAGGAGTCGATGGTGCTGCTGATGAACGCGCTGGAGACCATCGGCGACCGCTACGGCGTCTACGGCTTCTCGGGCTTCGGGCGTGAGAACGTCGAGTTCTACGTCATCAAGGAGGTCGAGGAGCTCTTCTCCGACCGCGTGAAGCGCCGCATGGACAAGGTCGCTCCGCTCCACGCGACGCGCATGGGCCCGGCCATCCGCCACGCCACCTCGAAACTCGCGGGAGTGGACGCCAAGACCAAGTTCATGTTCGTTATAAGCGACGGCCGCCCGCAGGACCGCGGCTACTCGCGCGAGGGCGTCGAGAAGGAGTACGCGGTGCAGGACACGCGCATGGCCCTCATGGAGGCCCGCAACATAGACATCACCCCGTTCTGCCTCACCGTCGACCGCAACGGCCACGACTACCTCCGCACCATGACCGGCGACCTCAACTATGAGGTGCTGCCCGACATCATGGAACTCCCCCGCCGCCTGCCGCAGCTCTACAAGAAGATCACGCTGTAGGGGCAGCGAGGGCACAGTCACCACAGAAATACCCCGCGCCTGCCAACGGGTGCGGGGTATTCGTTATTTGCGACACACGGCCATTGCCCCCCGATTTGAGTGCGGTCTACACTCGTGGTGACGGTTGTCAGGCGGAGGAGCGCATGAACATCAAGCTGCCGTTCCCGCGCAGAAGCATCGCTGCTCGCGGGCACGCCATATATCGCAAGAAGGTACGCCCCTTCGTTTACCCACAGATGAAGGGCCAGATCGTCGTCATCGACGTAGACAGCGGCGACTACGAGGTAGACGACGACGATGCGCGGGCCTTCGAAACCCTCCTGTCACGGCGGCCTGGCGCGCGTACCTGGGCTGAGCGCATCGGCTACAGAGCGCTCTACAGCACCGGAGGAGCCGCCATCCCCGATGACGATGAATAGCGGGGCAGTGCACGGGAGGGAAGCCGTTGCTCAGATTCTCATTCTGGATAGGGCGAGTACCGAGCAACCTTTAGCCGCTGTGCTTGACACGGGTTTCACGGGATACCTTGCGCTGCCGCAACCGATGATTCGTCGGTTCGGGCTGATCAGCGAAGGCGAAGGCCGCATTACACTGGCTGACGGAAGCGTGCAGATGCACGACATCTACCGCACTGCGGTCATCTGGCACGGTGAGCGGCGGATGATTCCCATAATGGGGGTGGGCGACAAACCCCTGATCGGCATGCGTCTGCTCGCTGGAAGCCGCGTCACGATGGACGTAGTCGACGGCGACCCCGTAACCATCGAACCCCTCGCTGCCTAGCCTCACTTCCCACCCCTCTCCCACACCTGCCATCTGCTAACATCCGCCTGCCATGGACTTCAAACTCGAATGGACGCCTGAGCAGGACGCCTTCCGGCAGGAGGCGCGCGCCTGGATCGAGCAGAACGTCCCGGACATCCCTGACCACCCGGACCCGGCATACCTCACCCGCAAGGAGTACGGACTCCAGCGCGATTTCGGGCGCAGGCTGGGCGCGAAGGGCTGGCTCTACCCCACGATGCCTGCGGAGTACGGCGGCGGTGGCCTCTCAATGGAACTCGCCATGGCGCTGGAGGAGGAGCTCGACCGCTACAACATGCCCCTGCCGCCCTACTACGACACCGGCGGGAAGCTCGGCGGCGTCGCAATCCTCGTCTGGGGCACCGAGGAGCAGAAGGCGCACTTCCTCCCGATGATCCTG
>DAOUHT010000172.1:0-8178 GCA_034428375.1 Dehalococcoidia bacterium
TCCCGGATGTTCGCTCCCGGTGTGCGAGCGAGTGTGACAAACTCATGCTTCAGGGACATCGCTGTGGCCTCCTTCCAGGGAATGGCGCACCTCCTGTCGCCTCATAGGCGGGCAGAAGGTGTAAACCATGTCCCCGAACAGGTGTAAAGGATGTCCCCGGTCTATACACCTACAAGGGGAGAGGGTGAGGGTACTTGGGGTGGGGAGTGGGTACCCGCTGGGGAGTACAGAGGGGCGTGCCCCTCTGCTGGGGGCCGTGGGGGTGTCCCCCACAACGCACCGGGTGGGTGGGTGGGAAGAACTACGACTGCCAGGCAGTACAGGTGCCTAGTCGGATGACGGCAGCTTGCGCGCCTCCAGCATCGCCATCGGGCGTCCGTCGCAATGGATGCGGGAAGTACCCGCCTTCGTGCACAGCACCATGATGCCCGTCTCCTCGTCCTGGTAGCGTTTGCCCAGCTGGTCGGCCTCGCCGTCAGGCGCAGGTGCACAGGACAACTCCCCGTCCCCGCCCTTCGTGATCATGTACTGCGCGCCCAGGTCGGCGCACTCCAGACGCTTGCCGGTCTCCGCAGCCATCCGTCCCTCCGGTATCGTAGGGTTAACCGAAGCAATGTTAGCAGAGGCGGGCAGGCGTGCCGCATCAGGCGGCAGCCCGCGAACGTAAGGAGATGAGCGTGGCCATAGCGTCGAACGTCAGGCAGCACATGGAGAACAGCTCGTGGATACGGCGCATGTTCGAACTCGGCATCGCCCTCAAGCGCGAGCGCGGCGAGGAGAACGTCTTCGACCTCTCGCTCGGCAACCCCGTCGTCGAGCCACCGTCCGAGTTCTTCGACGCGCTGCGCAGGCTGGTGGACACCCCGATGCCCGGCGCGCACCGCTACATGCCCAACGCCGGCTACCCGGAGACGCGCCAGGCCGTGGCTGACACGCTTGCAGATGAGACCGGCCTCCCCTACAACGCCCAGCACGTGCTCATGACATGCGGCGCTGCAGCCGCCCTCAATGTCGCCATCCGCGCCCTCTGCGACCCCGGCGACGAGGTCGTCGTCCTCACGCCCTACTTCGCCGAGTACCTCTTCTATCCCGTCAACCACGGCGCAGTGCCCGTAGTCGTCGGCTGCGACGAAGAGTTCACTCCGGACCTGGATGAACTGGAACGCAAGCTCACGCAGCGCTCGAAGGTCGTCATCCTCAATTCGCCGAACAACCCCGCGGGCGTCATCTACCCCCAGTCATTCATCGCCGACCTCGCAGCGTTGCTGCGCCGCAAGAGCGAAGAACTGGACGTTGACATCTACCTCATCAGCGACGAGCCGTACCGCCGCATCATCTACGACGGCCTTGGTTACCCGTTTCCGCAGCACGAGTACGAGTGCACCATCACCGCGACGTCGCACGCCAAGGACCTCGCCCTCCCTGGTGACCGCATCGGTTATCTCGCCGTGCACCCGGCATGCGAGGAGGCGGGCGATCTGATGGACGCCTTCACCTTCTGCAACCGGGTGCTCGGCTTCGTGAACGCCCCCGCCATCATGCAACACCTCGTCCGCAGCCTGCAGCACGTGACGGTGGACGTCAGCGACTATCAGACCAAGCGCGACTACCTCTGCGACGTGCTCACGTCGGCGGGCTACGACGTCCGCAAGCCGGAGGGCGCGTTCTACCTCTTTCCTCGGTCGCCCGTGGAGGACGAGATGCTCCTCATCGAAGCGCTGCAGGAAGAGGGCGTGCTCGTCGTGCCCGGACGAGGCTTCGGGATGCCGGGTTACTTCCGCATCTCGTACTGCGTCCACCAGTCCGTGCTGGAAGGCGCAGAGCCCGGCTTCAGAGCTGCCATCGACAAGCTGGCCTCCGCGTAGCGACGCTGCAGTCTGGAAGAGGCAACGCCTCGGCGGACGCGCTATCATGGGATTGATGTCTCTGCGATGAACAGGGGGATGAAAGCATGACGATGTTCCAACCGCGCCGCGTAGGCCGGGACAACCAGCTCCGGGCTCGCATGCTCTTCACGATGCTGCTGCTCGGCCTCGTGTACGGCCTCTTCCTCTGGTTCCTCATCTCCGTCGCGGGCGCGGGCGTGATGCTCGGCTTCGCTGTCGTGCTCGTTCTCGTGCAGTTCTTCCTCTCCGACAAGCTCGTGCTCACGTCGATGCGCGCGAAGGTCGTGACGCCGGAGCAGGCTCCGGAACTGCACGCGACGATCGACCGGCTCGCCATGACGGCGGGCATCCCCAAGCCCAAGGTCGCCATCGCGGACATGAGCGTGCCCAACGCGTTCGCTACGGGGCGCAGCCAGAAACACGCGGCTGTCGCCGTTACCACCGGACTGCTGCAGATCCTCAACGAACGTGAACTCGAGGGCGTGCTCGCTCACGAGATAAGCCACATCGCCTCGCGAGACGTGCAGGTGATGACCTACGCCAGCTTCCTTTCGGTCGTCGCCTCGACACTCATGAGCTTCTTCTTCTGGATGGGGCTCTTCGGCGGCTTCGGACGCAGCAGGAGCAGCGGTGGCAGCTACATCATGATTGCCTACATCGTCACCATCCTCGTATGGGTCATCAGCCAGGTGCTCATCGCCGCGCTCTCACGCTACAGGGAATACGCGGCCGACCGCGGCGCTGCGATGCTTACCAATCGCCCACGGGATCTCGCCAACGCGCTTCAGCGCATCAGCGGCTCCATCACCGGCCTGCCCAAGAACGACCTGCGCCGCGCTGAATCGCTCAACGCCTTCTTCATCATGCCCGCGATCGGCGACGGCTTTGCCAGCCTCTTCTCAACACATCCTCCCATGGCGCGCCGGATCGAGCGTCTGCTCGACCTGGAACGCACCACGATGCTGACCGGGTAGCCCCATGTGCAAGTTCCTCTCCCGACCACGTAACGCAGAATGGAGCGAGGCGAACGAGGCGATGGCCATCGCCGCGCAGGTGTTCGAGGAAGTGCTCGACACCTTCACCACTGGCAAGGCCGGCGTGCTCGTCCGTCCGTCCGAGGACCAGGACGCTGTCCAGGCGAAGGCAGAACTGGAGCGTGCGCTGGCGCACTTGCAATCCTCCGAGGCTCGGTGGGACGTGGTGTTGGACGACTCCGAACACCCCCATCCGTGGATCATCGTGCGGGATTCCGGGCTGACCGCGCTGGCGAACTCGACCCGTGTCATCGGGGAGACGCTTGTATCGATGGGCATCGGCCCGCGGGTGCTCGCGGCGGTCTACGCGTTCAGATGGAAGGAGCAGGAGATCTACTGGATCTACCAGCCGCGCATCAAGGCGTTCACCCCGTTCGCCCCGGCGACTGGCGGCGAGCCGGAGACCCGCGACCATCCCCTGGAACTGCGGATGGAGCAGGCATCGAGGAAGGACATCCCCACCTCCCGCGCCATCAAGGAGTGGTACCCCATCTGGGGGCTGCCCCTCTAGGCCTCAGCCTCACCTGAGGCGCGCGCCGGGCGCTTCAGCCTGCGGCGCGCCCAGAGGATGAGCGCCGCATCGAGCACGGGAAGCAGGATCAGCGCTCCCCACCACGGCAGCGGGGTGAGCAGCGCGAGCAGCACCACAAGCGCCGCCAGCACCCCCAGCCCGACTATGAGGATGATCCCTGTCGCCATCATGCCATTCATCCGAGCAAGTATAGGGCTGGCGCACCGGTGGTACTATCTCCGCATCGGCCACTAACCTCCCCCAGACATCCGTCCAACCATGTCCACGGCAACCGAGCAGCACCAGCAGCACCACGAACGAAGCGTCGTCCTGCCCATCGAGGGTATGACATGCGCCGCGTGCGTGAGCACGGTGACGAATGCCATAGCCCGCGTCGACGGGGTATCGGGCGTCGTCGTGAACCTCGCATCAGAGACGGCGTCGGTGACGTTCGCGCCTGCTGAGCAGCGCATCGTGGCGATGCGGGACGCCGTGCGGTCCGTGGGTTACGGGATGGCGGAGGAGAGCCCGGTGCTCACCGTCCCCGGCCTGGCTGACGCGGACTCGGCCAAGACGCTCGAAGCGCAGCTTGGGAGCATCGACGGTGTACTCCGCACGGCGCCGAATCTCACCGCCGAACAGATCACGCTCACCATCGTCCCCGGGACGGTCTCCCCCTCCATGCTGCGGGATGCCGCAGCGGCTGCAGGATTCAGCAGCGCCTACGTGACCGGCGCAGACGCTATGGATGCGGAGTTAGAGCGGCTGTCACGCCGGGTGGAGATACGCAACCTCAGGAACCGCGCGGCATTCAGCATCGCGAGCGCGGCGGCGATTATGCTTCTCATGCTCATTCCCGCCATCGAGCGAGGGATAGGCATGCCATGGATCAACGCCATCGCCCTTGTGGTCGCGACGCCGGTGCAGTTCCGGGCCGCTCGGCAGATATACGCGAGTGCATGGAGTGCCCTGCGGCACCGCACCTCCAACATGAATACACTCATCGCGCTGGGTTCCTCTACGGCCTACTTCTACAGTGCGGTCGTGACCCTTTCGGGAAGCTCCATCGGGAACGGCGAGACATACTTCGACACGTCCACCGCCATCATCGCCCTCGTCCTGTTCGGCAGGTTGCTGGAGGCCAGGGCGAAGGGCAGCGCGTCGGACGCCATCCGGACCCTGATCGGCATGCAGCCGCAGACCGCCCGTGTCACGCGGAACGGCGAGGAACAAGACGTCCCCGCAAGCGACGTCGTCCCCGGCGACAGCGTGACCATCCGCCCCGGAGAGCGCATCCCGGTAGACGGCCTGGTAACTGCCGGAACGACTGCGGTCGACGAGTCCATGCTCACCGGCGAGAGCATCCCCGTCGAGAAGCAGACAGGCGACGTCGTCTTTGGAGGCTCCGTGAACACATCCGGGGGCATCTCCATCGAAGCGACCAAGGTCGGAAGTGCCACGGCCATTGCACAGATCATCAGGATGGTGCAGGAGGCGCAGGGTTCCCGGGCGCCCGTGCAGCGCCTCGCTGACACCGTCGCCGCCTACTTCGTCCCCGGTGTGCTCACCATTGCCGCACTCACCTTCCTGGCGTGGTGGCAGTTCGGCCCGCAGCCCGCGTTGGACACGGCGATGCTCAACGCCATCGCCGTGCTCATTATCGCGTGCCCCTGCGCGCTCGGGCTTGCCACGCCGACCGCCATCATGGTCGGGGCAGGCTCGGGCGCGCGGCACGGTGTACTCATACGCGGGGCCGAGGCGCTGGAGCAGGCGCATAAGCTGGATGTCGTCGTCTTTGACAAGACGGGGACCCTGACGAAGGGGGAGCCCCAGGTCACAGACGTACTCCCGCGAGGCATCTCTGAGAACGAACTGCTCTCGTTGGCTGCTGCCGTGGAACAGCAGAGCGAGCATCCCATCGCAACTGCGGTCGTGCGGGCAGCGAGAGACGGAGGGCTCAATCTCCCTCAGGCCTCGGACTTCCAGTCGGCGCCCGGACTCGGTGTGCGCGCAACCGTGGACGTGGACGCCATCACCGTCGGCGGTCTTGGGCTGGTCCGGAGCGCAGACATCGCTCTCGGCGGAACGGCGGAATCGGCGGTACGTGTACTCGCGGAGCGCGGCAGGACACCCCTCGTCGTGCTGCGGAACGACCTGGTCATCGGCATCCTGGGCGTCGCCGACATCGTGCGAGACGAATCGGCTGAAGCCGTCGCGGCCCTAAGAGCGATGGGTTTGGAAGTGGCGATACTCTCCGGCGATGTCCAGCCCGTTGCTGAAGGCATCGCGTCCCAGCTTGGCATCCAGCGCGTTATGGCCGAAGTGCTCCCGAGCGCCAAGGCTGCCGAGATCGAGCGCCTCCAGAAAGAGGGCAAGCGCGTGGGGATGGTGGGGGACGGTGTGAATGATGCGCCAGCGCTGACCCAGGCAGACGTGGGCATCGCCATCGGTTCCGGTACGGACGCGGCCTTGGAAGCAGCCGACGTCGCGCTCATGACAGCGGACGTACGGCTCACGGGCGCTGCCGTGCACCTCTCCCGTTCCACGATGCGCACCATCCGGCAGAACCTCGGATGGGCCTTCGGTTACAACCTCCTGCTTATTCCGGTGGCTGCTGGAGTCCTCCACCTCGTGTTCGGAAACGGGGGCGTGCCGGAAGCGTGGCGCTGGGCGCTCGGCGAGCACGGTTTCCTGAACCCAATGCTCGCCGCTTTCGCGATGGCGTTCAGCTCCGTGTCCGTCGTGACCAACAGCCTGCGCCTGAAGAGATGGATGCCGTAGAATCGATGGAGCCGCCCAGCCTTGGGCACGTGCGGAGGGAGAAGAGGCGCATGAACCGGCTTGACGTGATCTTCGGAAAACCAGGCGATACAGCCATAGACCCCGTCTGCAAGATGATTGTGCCGAAAGCCGACCCTCCCGGCGGGACCGCCGAGCACGAAGGGGAGACGTACTATTTCTGCGCTCCCGGCTGCCGCACCGCATTCGCAGACAATCCAGCCCAGTTCCTATAAGTCGCACACCTGAAGCAGATTCGCAGCGGAGATGCCTCCACACCTTGCCAGCGCAGATGTGCAGGTCGTACCATTACTCTATTGTGCGAATTTTCACGAGGAGGTAGCCATGGCTCCCCTTGACGAGCTCGACGCGAAGCTCATAGAGCTGCTGCAGCGCGACGGACGCGCCTCCAACATCGAGCTGGCGCGCAAGACCGGCGTGAGCGAAGGAACGATCCGGCGGCGCTTCCGAAACCTCGTCCAGGAAGAGGTGATCCGGGTGGTCGCCATTCCTGACACCTCCAAGCTCGGGCGGCGCATGTCCGCACTCGTCGGTCTGAAGGTAGACCCCGCTCACGTGCAGTCGGCGGCGGACGAGTTGGCGAAGATGGAGGAGGTGCACTACGCGGCGGTCACGACTGGCGCGTTCGACGTCTTCTGCCGTGTGAGCCTCGGCTCCCCTCTCGAACTCTCTGATTTCCTCAGGAACCGCGTTGGCGAGATTGCAGGCGTCCGGCAGACTGAGACGTTTATCAACCTCTCGATCAAGAAAAACGTAGGAGATTTCATCCCCCAGGACGAGGGGTGATAACCTGTTCCCACCCCAGCGAGGCGTCTGCTAGAATGCAGCCATCTTCCTGGAGGAAGGGGGCCCGGACGGCCCTAGCATAAAGGGAGGGACACTTCCAAGATGGCCTACATAATCAGCGAACCCTGCGTCGACGTGAAGGACGCCTCGTGCGTTGACGTCTGCCCCGTGGACTGCATCTACGAGGGCGATCGCATGTTCTACATCGACCCCGATGAGTGCATCGACTGCGCTGCGTGCGAACCGGTCTGTCCCGTCGCCGCAATCTTCGCCGAAGACGCGCTTCCTGCCGACCAGACCCGCTTCATCGAGATCAATAAGGACCGCAGCGAACCCTAACCCCCTGCTGCTATCGAGGGAACAGCCATAGGCGGGTCAAGACTGACCCGCCTATCATTGTCTCCGCGCTTTCCCCCGCAGGGCGCTCCTCAGCCTCCTCCGACGAACTCTCGCCCTACCAGCGACAGCACTTCTTCCACCCAGTCCGCATCGAATGTAAGGAGCAGCGGCGAGTCCGGCGTTGCCGCGTAGTATCCATCGCCGTCCGCTGTCCGCGCCCCGACTGCGTACACCGCGCTTACGGCGCTCTTGTCCTCTAGGGGAACCACCAACTCGTAGGTAACCCGAACAACGGCACTGGGTGACTGCAGGCCAGCGTTCTCCAGCGTCAGCCCATTCGGCCAGGCCTCGATATCGAACCCTGGGGGTCCGCCTGCAACGCCCAGCACCGCGTCACGTTCTTCCTCGGTCAGGTCCAACGCGACATCTCCTCGCACTACGCGATCGGGCGACTCGCCATCGGCGCTCGGCAGGCCAAGGAGGAACGTAACGACCTCGTCCGCGCTCTCAATCTCGAAGATCCGCACAAGCGATGGGTCGACGCTGTAGTACCAGTACGGTAGCGGCGGCTCGTCGGCAAGGCGGCGCAATACGCGCGCCCACGGTTCGTTGACGAGTGCCACCGCGGATTTGCCGTCGAGTTGCGCATAGATATTACGTCCGTCCGGGGTTTCGGCACCCAGCCGAACCTCAACGCCACCACCATCGTCAAGTCCGATGCTGACGACATCCGGCACGTCCAGTCCGAACTCCGACAGGGTCATCGGCGCAGCCAGCCGGCGCTCCACTTCAGGGCCAGAGAGCAGCAACACAACGCCGCCCC
>DAOUHT010000173.1:0-5250 GCA_034428375.1 Dehalococcoidia bacterium
TAACGCCCGGATGTCCTTTGCCGTGGAACCCGCGCCCGTTGATAAGGAACGCCTGATACTGACCGATCTGCGACCCTGTAACCAGATGCTGGTGCGCGTCGATGATCATCCTCGCCTCCTCTGCGACCTTGTGGCCGCATTATCCTCCAACCGCGCCCCAGCGCAACGTGCTCCCCGAACGACCGATCCAGACGCAGTCACATGAGTGGAACCTGCCCCTCCTGGAGACTAGACTCGGCAGGCCGGTGAGTCTCGTAGGAGGTGCGGAGCATGACCGATCCCGTCGTTGAACGTCTCGTGAGTTACGTGGCCAGCGTCGGATACGACGATCTGCCCAGCGAGGTTGTGCACCAGGTCAAGCGGCTCGTAATCGATTCCATGGGTTGCAGATTGGCAGCCAGCGATGCCGCTCCGGTGCGCTCGGCCCGAGGCCTGGCCCGCGAGATGCACGGTTCGTCACCGGCCACGCTGCTGGGCACCAACGACACAACCACGCCGGACATGGCCGCCTTCGTGAACGGCACCATGGTGCGCTATCTGGACTTCAACGACTCCTACAACGGCAAGGACATCGCCCACCCCTCAGATAACATCCCCGCAGTTCTGGCCGCTGCGGAGGCGCACGGAGCGTCGGGCCGAGATCTAATAGCGGCTATCGCACTCGCCTACGAGGTGCAGGCTGCATGG
This sequence comes from Dehalococcoidia bacterium, assembly GCA_034428375.1. Lineage (GTDB taxonomy): Bacteria > Chloroflexota > Dehalococcoidia > Lucifugimonadales > Australimonadaceae > Bin16. The sequence goes on from DAOUHT010000173.1 coordinate 688, forward strand.
GCGGACAGCTTCCAACTCGCATCAGGTGGCGCCTGGGACCAAGCCGCCTATGCCGCCATCTCTGCGCCGCTCGGAGCGGGCAAGGTCATCGGCCTCGCGGCAGAACAGCTCTCGGAAGCGCTGAGCATCTCAGTGGTCAGCAGCATGACGCTTGGCGAGGCCCGGCGCGGGACCATCTCCCACTGGAAGGCAGCGGCTGTCCCGAACGCAGGCAGGAACGGCGTCTTCGCAGCGATGCTAGCCCAGCGCGGGATGACGGGCCCACCGGAGGTATTCTCCGGTTCGCACGGGTTCTTCGCAGGAGTGGCTGGCACCCCCATCGAACTTGAACCACTGGCGAAGGAAGACGGCAACGACCGTGCGTTCCGGCTCATGGAGTCGCGCTTCAAGCGATTCCCGGCGGGCTTCGTCTCCCAGACAGCGATCGAAGGCGCGATAGAGGCACGGGAGGTGCTGGGCATCGCCAACGTGGGCGACATCGCCCATGTCCACATCCGGACATTCGAGAGCGGCAAACGCATCATGGCGGGCGACCCGACTCGCTGGCGCCCTGAAACACGAGAGACCGCCGACCACAGCATTCCCTTCGTCGTTGCATGCGCCCTCCGGTTCGGCACGGTCGAGCCCGCGCACTTCGAAGACGACGTCCTGCGTGACCCGGCGTTGCTGGACCTGATGCAGCGCATCGAGGTCGTACAGGACCCGGAGTGTGACGCAGCTTGGCCGGAGGCCATCCTCAACATCCTGACGGTGCAGACCTCCGATGGCCGCCAGCACACGGCGTCCGTTCCCTACTACACCGGGCACTTCAAGAAGCCCATGACCGACACCGACATCGAGGACAAGTTCCGGCGGCTCACGACCGGCCTGCTCGACGAATTCGGTCAGCAGACGGTGCTGGACCGCCTCTGGCATCTCGAGGAGCAGACCGACCTCGGTCAGGTCATGGCATCGATGGCTATCGTGTAGGCATCACCTGCTGTAGCGCTTCCGTGCTGCCAAGCGTCTATAATCACCCCATGCAACAGAAAGAAGTCCGCCTGACCAGTCTGGCCACTTGCGCAGGGTGAGCGGGGAAGTTCAGCCCCGAGGACCTCGGCGAGGTCCTGAGCCACCTCCCGCACGTGCAGCACGATGACCTGCTCGTGGGATTCGACACGAGCGACGACGCGGCCGTCTACCGATTGACGGACGACATCGCCGTCGTGCAAACGATCGACTTCTTCCCGCCGATCGTCGACGACCCGTACGACTTCGGCGCCATTGCAGCGGTGAACGCCCTCAGCGACGTCTACGCCATGGGGGGCACCCCACTCCTTGCGCTCAACATCGTCTGCTTCCCCGAGGACCTGCCGAAGGAGGTGCTCGGGCGCATGCTGCTCGGCGGGATGGACGTCGCGAAAGAGGCGGGCATCGTCATCGCCGGTGGCCATACCGTGAAGGACCGCGAGCCGAAATACGGACTGTCGGTTACCGGCATCGTCCGGCCCGACAGCATCGTCACGAACGCCGCTGCTGCGGTTGGCGACGACCTCGTGCTGACGAAGCCGCTCGGTTCGGGAATCATCACGACCGCGGCGAAAGCAGGGGTCACCGACGACGCGACCCTCAACGGCGCTGTCGAGACGATGCGCCAGTTGAACCGCGCCGGCGCCGAGGCCATGGTGGAAGCGGGAGTTAAGTCCGCCACCGATATCACCGGCTTCGGATTGGCGGGCCATCTGCTCGGCATGCTGAAGGCGAGCGGGACAGCCGCGAAGCTCCGCTTCTCCGACATCCCACTCCTGCCCGGAGTGCGGGAACTCGCCGAGCGCGGTGTCGTTCCGGGCGGGACGCGGAACAACCTCGATGCGTTCGACCCACAGATCGCGTGGGGCGAGGGCGTCACCGACGAGGAGAAGCTCATCTTCTGCGATGCACAGACGTCAGGGGGTCTGCTCATCGCCGTGCCGTCTACCTCGACCCAGACAGTCCTGGACGGACTTACCAAACGGGGGGTTACTGGAGCGGTGATTGGCCGCGTCGTCGCCCCTGAAGACGCCGCCAACACGCTCGAGGTCGCGGCCTAGCGTGGGGCAATCGTTGCCATGAGCGCGTATGACCTCCCGCCCGCACCTTCGCGCAGAACAGAAGACCTCGTCGCGGAAGCACTGGACTCGGTCGAGACCGTCCTTGCTCTGACTGCCGACCTCAACACCCGCCAGCAGCAGGGCCCCATGATCCCCATCGTGAACCCGGCACTCTGGGAGGTCGGCCACGTGGGGTGGTTCTTCGAGAAGTGGACCCTGCGCAATCTCTACGAAGCGCAGAGCAGGATCCCTCAGTCCGACGCTCTCTACGACTCTGCGGCCATCGCGCACGACACCCGTTGGCGGCTGAGCTTCCCTTCCTGGAAGGACACTCGAGCCTTTGCGCGAAAGGTGGCCCACGACGCGACCGGACGCCTCGGACGGGATGAACCGGATGCGCTGGAGCAGTACTTCATCCAGCTCGCCACCATCCACACTGACATGCATGCCGAGGCGTTCACGTATACGCGGCAGACGCTCGGTTTCCCCGAACCAGTGCTTCCATCGACGGCTGCACTCTCGTCACAGTCCGATTTCGAACCCCACGACGTCGCCGTCCCCGGCGGGACGTTCTCGCTGGGCGCCATCGAAGGCGAGCTGCCGTTCGTCTTCGACAACGAGAAGTGGGGGCACGAGGTCCACGTCGAGCCCTTCGCGATGGCAGCCACTGCGGTGAGCAACGGCGAGTACCTCCGTTTCGTCGAGTCCGGCGGCTACCGCGACCGCTCATGCTGGACAGACGAAGGCTGGTGGTGGAAACAGGCGCTCGGTGCGGAGCACCCGGTCTACTGGCGCCGCGAGAGTGACGGCACGTGGCTGGCCAGGCGTTACGACGCCTGGGTGCCCATCGACCCGCACGCCGCGATCATCCACGTGAACTGGCACGAGGCGAACGCCTACTGCGCCTGGGCCGGCAGGCGGCTACCGACGGAGCCCGAGTGGGAGCTGGCAGCGGCGGGCGGCGCGAACGGTTCCTCGAAGCGTCGCTACCCCTGGGGCGACGAGCCCTCGACAGACGGCCGCGCCAACCTCGATTTCCGAGGACGCGGCACCATCGACGTACGCACCCTCCCCGCAGGAGACACGCCCCTGGGGATCAGGCAGATGCTGGGCAACGTCTGGGAGTGGACATCTACGGCATTCGGGCCGTACCCAGGGTTCGTCGCCGATCCCTACAAGGAATACTCCGAACCATGGTTCAGCGGCCACAAGGTGCTTCGCGGAGGAGCGTGGAGCACGCGCAGCCGACTGATCCGCAATACCTGGCGCAACTTCTACCCCCCCGATCGGCGCGACGTGATGTGTGGCTTCCGCACATGCGCGGCCTGATCCTCCGGAGGTAAGCCGTGTACATCGGCCTCGTGACGCCTGCCCCGCCATACAGCCGGAACGGCAACCGCGTCACAGCGAACCGCTGGGCCGGGATCCTGCGAAGCCTGGGCCACCGCGTCACCATCAGCCAGACCTACGGCGGACAGGACCACGACCTGCTCGTAGCGATTCACGCACTACGAAGCGCAGAGGCCGTCGCGGCGTTCAAGGCCCGCCGACCGGACAACCCCGTCGTGGTGCTCCTTGCAGGCACCGACGTCTACGGACCGCTCTACGAGGAGGGCGGTGGCCCCGTCCTCGACGCGGCAGACCGCCTGGTCACGCTCCAACGCCTCGCCGTCGACGAGCTCCGGCCAGAACACAAGGACAAGGTACGGACCATCGTCCAGTCCGCCAGGCCAACACCAACGTCCGGCCCGTCGCCGAACGCCCGCCACTTCGACGTGACCGTCGTGGGGCACCTTAGACCGGTCAAGGACCCGTTCCTCACAGCCAACGCGACCCGTCGGCTCCCGCGGGAGTCCCGCATCCGCGTGCTGCAGCTTGGCGACCCCATGAGCCCAGATATGACCCGACGAGCCAGCGCACTCTCTGCAAGCCATCCGCGGTACAGGTGGATACGCGGCCTGCCCGCATGGCGCGCCAGGCGGCTGCTCAAGAGGTCCCAGGTGATGGTGATCTCCTCGCTCTCGGAAGGGGGAGCGAACGTCGTCTCTGAGGCTGCGGTCGACGGTGTCCCGATACTGGCGTCCCGGGTGCCCGGCAACGTGGGCCTGCTGGGCGACGGCTATCCGGGATACTTCCCCGTGGGAGATAGCTCGGAGCTGCGGCGCTTGCTGCTCTGTTGCGAAACCGACCCCACCTTCCTCACCCACCTTCGCGAAGCTGAAGCGCCGCTCCGTTCGCTCCTCGATCCCCAGCACGAGTGCGCCGACTGGGCAGCGCTCCTCGATGAGATCGCGCCGGGTGCCAGCTAGCTGTAGTTCCCAGGGACGTTGTTTACATGCGCGAGGCGGGAGTGATCCCGCCGATGCCGCCGTGTGGACGCCGGTGATTGTAATACGCAAGGAAGGCCGGCAGCGTGTCGAGCCGCTCGCGGTTGGAGGTATACGGTCGCTGGTAGGCCCACTCGGCTTGCAGGATCTTGTTGAACGCCTCCGCC
>DAOUHT010000174.1:0-9471 GCA_034428375.1 Dehalococcoidia bacterium
TCACGGAACCGCCGTACCCACTTGGAGACGGTCGCGCGGGAGACGCGGAACAAGCGTGCCACTTCGGCCTGAGGCCAGCCGTCCATCACCTGTTCGACCAGCTCAGCGCGAGTCACCGGGGTCAAGCGTGCGTTACGATGAGTCATGAGGGGCCTCCTGTTACTGCTGGGTTGCGTTACACAACAGCAATAGTGAGGCCTCTCACTTGTCAACAACCTCTATGGGAACTACAACTAGGCGGGTTTCTCAGCCGAACCTATGAAGGGGCGCCCGCCGGGCGCCCCTTCACGTTGCATCACACTCTTTGCGCCGAGCCCGGTCAGGTCCCCAGCGCCAGATTCGGCAGGAAGAGGACGATCTGCGGGAAGGCGACGAGGATGCCCAGCGATATGAGGTCGAGGATGACGAATGGTATCGCGGCCTTGTAGATCTCGGTGATGCTGGCGGTCGGGATGACGCCCTTGAGCGCGAACAGCACGAGGCCGAAGGGCGGCGTCTCCGCCCCGATGGATATCGCCACCAGGAACAGCATCCAGAACCAGATGGGGTCGAAACCCAGCGGCCCGATGATCGGCGAGAAAATCGGGATCGCGACCATCATCATCGATATCTGGTCGAGGAAGAGGCCCAGCAGGATCAGCGCGCCCAACATGGCGAGTAGCAGCAGCGTCGGCGACAGGTCCAGGTCCACCAGCACGTTCAGGAAGCCCTGCGTGGCCCCGCTCAGCGCCAGCGTCTGGCTCAGGGCGATGGACCCGCTGATAATCATGAGGATCATCCCGGCTATGCGCATCGCGTCGCGGAGCGCGTCGCTGAGCACATGCATCGACAGGCGCCGGTAGATGAGCGCCACGACCACCGCACCGATGGCCCCGGTGGCGGCGGCCTCGCTTGGTGTCGTGATGCCCAGGAGGATGAACCCCATGACCATGAAGAAGACGATTGAGAACGGAGCGAGTTTGGCCGTCGCATAGAGTTTGATCTTCAGGGGCGCAGGGGGAGCGTCGTAGATGGGCGCGAGGCTCGGGTTCAGACGCACACGGACGAACACGAAGATGACGTAGGTGGTGGCCATCATCAGGCCGGGGAAGAACCCCGCCACGAGCAGCTTGCCCACGGGAATCTGCGCCAGCGTTGCCGTGAGCACCGCGAGGCCGCTGGGCGGAATGATGGCGGCGAGCAGGCCGGAGTTGAATATCGTCCCCAAGGCTAGACGGGGCGAATAACCCCGCTTCTCCATCTCCGGGTAGAGCGTCGAGCCCAGCAGTGCTGTGTCCGCGATGCCCGCCCCGCTCAGGGTGGCGAGGATGGTGCCGGAGCCCATCGTCACGTAGAGAAGGCGCGCTCTGACCTTGCCCACCCACTTGTCGACGGCGTCGATGATCAACCCGAACGCGCCGGAGCGGTAGAGCACGGCCCCCATGAGGAAGAACATGGGCGCCGCGATGAACCGGAAGTTGGCGACGGAGTCCACGATGCTGCCGGTGAGCAACAGCAGTCCCTGGGTGCCGCCCGTCACCCAGATCAGGCCGACGATGTTCAGCCCGGCGAACGCGAACGCGACCGGTATGCCGGACATGAGCAGCAGGACCAGCAGCGTGAAGCCGATGATAAGGACTGCCCACCACTCCATGGCTCAGCCTTCCGCCTTACGTGGGCTGCAGTCTCGTGTGAACGTCGTGCGGATGGGCGAGGTCATATCTCGGCGAGCTCCGATGGGGTAAACGCCTCACCCTCTACATGGTCCCGATCGCGATACGAGGCGTATGCGTCGCGCAGGAACTGGATGCAGAGCGTTGCGAACCCGAACGGCAGCACCCACCAGATCCAGACCTGCCGGATGCTGAACGCGTCGCCCCGGATGATCGTCCCTGCGTCGAAGCCCTCCCAGACGCGGCTGCCCGTCTTCCACACCAGTACGGCGCAGATCGCGGCCGCGAGGATGGACGTGCCCATCTTCATGAGGTTGGCCGTTCGCGGGCTCACCCGCTCCATGACCAGTGTCAGGCGGGTGTGCCCGTCGCGCTTGAGCAGCCATGCCCCGGCGAGGAACGGGATTGCCATGACGGCATACTCGTTGATCTGGATCACCCAGGGCAGCGAGTTGTTGAACACCCGCCGCATGAGCACCTCAAGGCCGATCGTCAGCGCCATGACCGCTATCAGCCAGGTGGCGGCGAACGCGCCTACGTCGACCACGATGTCGAACGCCCTGCCCAGCACGTGCAGCGTTCGCTTCAAGGGCTGCGTCTCCTTCCGGACGGCGGCAGCGCCGTCGTCCGTTCGCGGGCGGGTGCCCGGCGGTCCGGCCTCAGCCGAACCGCCGGATGCTCATGCCCGCCTCGCTCTTCGTCCGACTATCCTGTCGCGTTCTGGACACAGGCAGTCGCGTCTCGCATCCGCTGGACGTAGGACGCAGGCTCGTTAGCCTCGAGGAAAGCGAACTGCGACTCCAGGTTGACGCTGTCTACGTACGCGGCGGCCTCAGGGGTCAGCGTGATGATCTCCACGCCGGAGTCGGCCATGACCCCCAGCGCTTCCTGGTCGAGCCGGAAGAACTCTTCGGCGGCCCAGTGGTTGGCGAGTGTCATGCCGTCTATCACGCCCTGCTGGAGGTCGGGGGGAAGCCCGTTCCACGCGTCCAGATTCATCACCCAAGCCAGCTGGCCTGCGCCGACGGACTGCTCCACCACGTACTGGAAGTGTTCGTGCCAGCCGAACTGCACCGCGAGTTGTGCGCCGCCGCCGATGGTGCCGCCTTCGACGAGACCGCGGTCGAGCGCTTCGTAGAGCTCGCCGATCGGCATGGCAACGGCGGTGCCGCCGAGTGTCTCGACGAACGCAGTCGCGGTCGGGCCGGCGGCGCGGAGCTTGATGCCGTCGAGCAGCCCGGTCGCCGGGTCGATCGGCTTGGTCAGGTAGGTCCTGCTGCCGACCCGCGGGCTGACTCCGCCGAGGTACTTCACGCCGACCTCGTTCACGTAGAACTCGTCGATCAGGTCCCACATGCCGCAGGCGACCTTGCTGTCCAGCGAGCCCTTGACCGCGTTCCACCCGCAGGCGAGCGAGGTGAAGTCCGGGTGGTAGGCGCACGTCGTCGAGTTCACCTCAAACAGGCCGTCCCTCGTGGGCACGAGTTGCTGGAACGTCGGGACGGACTCAGGGCCTCCTGCCCGGACGATGCGAACGCGCCCGCCGGTGGCCTGCTCGACTGCATTGATGACATTGCGGTCGCCAAACTCCTCCAGGGATATACCCTCGGCCCAGGCGCTGATCATCTGCAGCTCGAGGACTTCCGGCTCCGGCGTCGGGGTCGGCTGGGCCGGCAGTGGCGTGGGTGTCGGGTCGCTCCCGCACGCCGCGAGCAGCGCAACGAACAGTAGGGACCCGAGCAGGAACTGCAATCTTCGTGGCATGGTTTCCTCCCTTTCGTCTGTGTGGGGCAGTCGAATGGCCCTTGGTTAGGCGACCGCTTCCTCCAGTTCGTAGAAGCGGATGGTGTTGTTCCGGAAGATGTTGCGCTTCTCGTCGTCGGAGAGGTCGCCCCGATTCCGGAGGATCTCAATGTCCTCGACGATCTCGGCCGGGTGCTCGTGCCAGTAGTCGCTGGCGTAGAGCACGACCTGGTCTCCCAGGCGGTCGATCGCGTAGCGGAGGCTCTGCTCGCCGCTCTGGCAACTCAGGAAGATGCGCCCGCTGGTGAAGAGGTCCACCGGATCGGTGACGCCTTCGCGCGTCCGTCCGGTGAACCGGTCGATGAGGTACGGCACCCAGCCGGTGTCGGCTTCCAGGTAGGCGACGCGGAGCTTGGGGTACTCGTCGAACAGGCCGGACATCATCATGCTGCTCGCCTGGATCATCTGGGCGAGGGGGTGCTCCAGTAGCACTGCCTCGGTGCGCGCGAGGAAGTTCGTCCCGAGCCCGATGGACGGCGCTCCGTGGACCGCCAGCGGGATGTTCAGGCGTTCGGCCTCGGCGTATATCGGCCAGAATGACGTGTCGCCCAAGGGTCTGCGCACGCCCATGTCGGCGCTGTTGGCCGGGAGCATCGCGCTGACCATGCCGAGTTCGGTGACTGAACGCCGCAATTCCTTGACGGACTCGTCCACGTCCTGCAGGGGCAGGAGCGCTACCCCTTTGAACCGGGGGCTCCTGCGGGAGTAGCGGTCGTGGAACCAGTTGTTGTAGGCGCGGCAGAGCAACACGGCCCAGTCGGCGTCCTGGATCATGCCCACCGACAGGCCGGCGGTCGGATAGAGGACGGTGGACTCGATGCCCGTCTCGTCCATGAAGCTGAGCCACTCCTCGGCGCCGACGTAGCCGGGATGGCGGCCAGTCGCGGCACGGATGACGTCCCGCTGATAGCCGTCCAGCGTGGGGAAGAACGGGAAGTTGGGCCCGTCCTTCATCCCGCTCCTGACAGGCTCGTCGAGGTACTCCCGTATCTCGTCGTCGTGTTCCTGTATGTGTCCGTCGCCGTCGATGATCAGGTACTCGTTGTCCGCCATTCCCTCAACTCCTCTGCTGTGTGATGCCTCGTCCGGCGAGACCGTTTAGGCCTCAGCCTGTCTTGGGGAGCACGACCGGTTTCACCTCGCGGAAGTCCGCCATTGCCTGCAACGCGTCGGTCACGGTATCCAGCGTGTACGTGCCGCTGATGAGGCGCTCAAACGGGAATCGGTCCTGGCGCGTGGCCAGGAACTGGAGCGCCTTGTAGAAGTGCCGCCCAACCGCGCCGATCACCCCGTTCACCTGGAGCGACTTCACCGTGATCAAGCCGCCGGGCAACGTCATGTCTCTGCCCTCGACCCCGATAGCGACGAACCGCCCGCCGCGGCGCACCATCGTCAGCCCCTCAGGGTTCGCGACCGACGTTGCGCACTGGACCACGATGTCAGGGCCTATCCCGCGCGTCTGCTCGCGGACCCACGAGATGCGGTCAGCCGCATCGGTGACCTCGTCGATGTTCAAGATCTCGTCCGCGCCCCAGTCCTTCGCTACCGCGAGCCGTTCGGCGGGCGCGCCGATGACGATGACCTTCGCCGCTCCACGGTCGCGCGCCAGAGCTGAGGCGTACAGACCCAGCGGCCCGCATCCCTGCACCACGACGGTCTCGTGCGGCTCGATAGCGCCGAGCCGCTCGAAGCCATGCACCACGGTCCTCAGTGCGCAGGCGGCGGATGCGGCAAGGGGCGAGGAGACTTCCTCGGGCACCTTCACGACATCGCTCGTCGGTGGGTAGTAGTGGTACTCCGCGCAGCCGCCCTGCAGATAGGGGAAGACGTCCGCTCGCTGGCGTCCGAAGGCGTAGCTGTTCACGCAGAGATTGGTCTGCCCGGCCACGGTGCAGAAATAGCAGTGGCCGCAGTGCGTATAGCTGGCGATGATGCGGTCGCCCTTGACGACAGGCTGCCCCAGCACGTCCAGGCGGTTGCCGCGTACTTCCTCGACGATGGCCGCTGTCTCGTGGCCAGGCACGTATGGCCGGCTCTCGGCGGGGATGAGGTCGCCCTGCCAGTAGTGGACGTCGGTGCCGCAGAGTGTCGCTGCGTCGACGCGCGCGAGGATGTCGCCATCGTTCAGGTCGGGGAGGGGAACGCGCCGCAGTTCGACGGGGGCAAGAACGTCCGTCACTACCGCAGCCAGGCAATCACTCATATCAGGGTCTCCTCCCTCCGGGACTCCTAACGGACAGGGTTGATGCGCGATTCCGTTACGACGTTCGCGGAGTATCGGAGCCTTCAGCAGGAGTGTCAAATTGGGGATACGATAACCTGCGCAATAGTGTAGAAACGCTACGATTTACACATCTTTTGCGTGCTCGTCGTACAGTTCGCACTGAGCGGCGTATGATTGGGGGACGCTGCAGGACAGGAGGCATACGATGCCGGTTATCGACGCCGATACGCATGTAGACGAGACCGAATCCACTTGGCAGGCGCTTGAAGGTGCGCTTGCCAGGTATACCCCCACCACGATGACGCCGCCCGAGGAGGCGATCGAGCACGCGAACCTCGACCCCCACCGGAGCCGGTTCTGGTTGGTGGAGGGCCGCCTGCAGGTCAGGGCGGTCCGGGACGATGAACATCACCCGGCGCGACCCCGGCGGGAGCTGGAAGACCTGGAGGGCCGCCTGGACGATATGGACCGGATGGGCGTGGACATCCAGGTGCTCTTCCCCACCTTCTTCATCCGCTATATCTCGCTGAACCCGGAACCGGAGGCGGCGCTTGCCCACTCCTACAACCGTTGGGTGGCGGAGAAGTGCGACCAGACCGGCGGTCGGCTGCGCTGGGCAGCGGTGCTGCCGTGGCTCGACACCGATGCCGCCATCGAAGAGTTGCGCTGGGCGAAGGAGAACGGCGCCTGCGGCATCTTCAAGCGGGGTCTCGATCTCCTGAAGCCAGTGGGCGACCCGCATTTCTTCCCTGTCTACGAGGCGGCGAACGACCTCGACATGCCATTGTGCGTGCACACCGGTCACCCGGGCAGCGACGGCGACCGTGGGTTCCCCATCATGTCCGCCTTCCTCTCGGTCGTGAGGTCGAAACTGCCGGCCCGGTTCCCCAATCTCCGGTTCGGATTCATCGAGGCCGGGGCGTCGTGGATCCCGTACGTCCTCTCCCAGATCGCCATGAATGAGCGCTCGGACACCCTCCATGAGCGGGACGTCAGACTGCAGATGCCGCAGAACCTGTTCCGGGAGAACCGCCTGTTTGTCTCCATCGACCCCGTGGACGACGTCGAGTACCTGCTCACGCTCGGGACCGAGGACAACCTCATGATTGGCACGGATTACAGCCATTCCGACGTGTCTGCAAACGTGAGCGCGCTGAACGAGGTCCGCTACTGGGCGGACTCCGGCATGATCAGCAACGAGGTGGCCGGGAAGATTCTGGAGGACAACCCCAGAAGGTTCTACGGACTGTAGGCAGACGACGTTCTTAGGGAGGAGACCAGGATGACGAACCGGGTCGTTGGAACCCCGACGAGGCGTGTCGAGGGGCCGGACAAGGTAACGGGCAGACAGCAGTACTCTGCCGACATGGAGATGGAGGGACTGCTCTGGGGCAAGATACTCCGCAGTCCCTATCCCCATGCGCGGATCGTTCGCGTCGATGCTTCCCGAGCAAGGGATGTCCCCGGCGTGCACGCCGTCATCACAGGGGCCGACTATCCCCGGCTCATCGGCCGGGCGATGAAGGACCTCCCCGTTCTGGCCTACGAGAAGGTGCGGTTCATCGGCGAGCGTGTTGCCGCCGTGGCTGCTGAGACGGCCGCCGCCGCGAAGGAGGCGCTCGACCTCATCGAGGTCGAATACGAGGAGCTGGACCCTGTCTTCGACATGCAGGAAGCCCTCACTCCCGGCGCGCCCGTAGTTCACGACGACCCGACGGTCTACACCGGCGCGTTCGTCCACCCCGAGCGCCCCGATCTCCCCAACCTCTGCTCCTTCGACCGCTGGTCGCGCGGCGACCTCGCGGCGGGCTTCGCGGCAGCCGACCACGTCTCGGAGAACACGTTCCGCACGCAGAAGCAGCACCACGTCTACATGGAGACGCACGCCTGCGTTGTCTCCGTACTTGGAGACGGCACCGCCGAGGTGTGGGCCTCGAACAAGAGCCCATATGCGCTCAGGGGCCAGCTTGCCATGTCACTTGGCGTGGAACCGGCGTCGATCCGGATCTACCCGATGGCGGTGGGCGGCGACTTCGGCGGCAAGGGCTCGCCCATGGACACACCGGTTGCCTACCTGCTTTCGCAGGTCGCGGGCAGGCCGGTCAAGATCGTCATGGGCTACGACGAGGAACTCCTCGCTGCGAACACGAGGCACCCGAGCGAGATCACGGTGCGCACCGGCGTAACCAACCACGGCATGCTGACTGCATTGGAGGTCAGCGCCTGCTTCGACAGCGGCGCGTATGGCGCGTTCAAGGCGGTCCCGAACGTCAACCTCCACGCCATGGAGCAGACCGCAAGCTGCTACCGGGTCCCGGCCTTCGACGTGAAGAGCTACGTTGCGTACACGAACGTCATCCCGTCCGGCCACATGCGCTCGCCTGGCGGGCCCCAGGTCACCTTCGCGGTGGAGTCGCACTTGAACATCGTGGCCGCCGAACTTGGGATGGACGCGGCTGAGTTGCGCCTGAAGAACCTCGTGCAGCCCGGGGACACCGCCCCGAACGGCGAGCAGTGGGTCAACATCAAGGCGGTCGAAACGCTGCAGGCTGCGCTTGACGCCGTCGGCTGGGACGAACCCAAGCCGCCGCTCGTGGGACGCGGGCTTGCCATGTACGAGCGCGGCCCGATCGGCGGCGACTCCAGCTGCAAGCTGGTCCTGCACGCGGACCGTTCGCTGAGTCTCATCCTGCCGATCCCTGACCCCGGACAGGGCGGCCCCACGGTGATGCAGCAGATCGCGGCGGAGCACCTCGGCGTCGATTCCGACCGCCTTGCCGTACGGTTGGTGCCGACCGACCAACTCCCCTTCGATATGGGTGTCGGAGGAAGCCGCACGACCTTTGCGGTGGGTGTGGCGGTCGCCCAGGCGGCGGAGACGCTGATGGCGCGCCTCAAGGAGACCGCCGGCGATGCCCCCTTCGACGAGGCCGCCGCAGCGCTCGTGGCGGCGGAAGGCGGCGACGTCACCATCGAGGTCTACCGCAAGACCCCTTTCATCCCCGACCCCGCCACGACCGAATTCACCGCCCAGGCGGCGGAAGTGGAGGTCGACCCCGAGACCGGACAGGTGAAGGTGCTCCGCGTCGTCACCTCGCATGACGTCGGCACGATCATCAATCCGGCTGGCCACCAGGGCCAGATCGCAGGCGGAGCCGTCCAGGGCTTCGGCATGGCCATGATGGAGGAGTTCGCCCTGGACGGGGGCAAGCCGGTTGCCCTGAACCTTGCCGACTACAAGATACCGACCATCATGGACGTCCCCAGACTCGAAACGGTGCTGGTTGGCCGTGACGATGGGCCTGGCCCCTTCAACAGCGGGGCGATCGCGGAATCGGCGAACGTGCCGACGGCGGCTGCGGTCGCCAATGCGGTGAGCGATGCGATAGGGAAGCCGGTGCTCCAGTTGCCGGTCACCGCCGAGTACGTCCTCGGACTGCTGCGCGACAGTTCCTGAACGGCGCCTCCGCGCCCTCCCTTGGTGAGACCTTTGCATACTGTCATGCTGAACAACTCACCTGAAGGCCCGTCATTCCCGCCCATCCCCGTCATTCCCGCGAAGGCGGGAATCTCGCCCCTGTCATGCCGAGCGCAGCCCGCGCTCTAGGTGTAGTTCCCAGGGACGTTGTTTACATGCGCGAGGCGGGAGTGATCCCGCCGATGCCGCCGTGTGGACGCCGGTGATTGTAATACGCAAGGAAGGCCGGCAGCGTGTCGAGCCGCTCGCGGTTGGAGGTATACGGTCGCTGGTAGGCCCACTCGGCTTGCAGGATCTTGTTGAACGCCTCCGCC
>DAOUHT010000175.1:0-1549 GCA_034428375.1 Dehalococcoidia bacterium
CACCTTCGGGATGCGCAGGTCGAGCGTCCCCACTCGCGTATCCCATGGCCGGTTCCGGTAGCCGTTGCGGTGCGTCATCCGCTCCGGACTCCGTTCCCCGCGCTCCGCACCCGTCTTGGCTGCAACTTCCGCCTCCATCACCGCCTGCACCAACACCAACAGCCCCTCTCGCAGAAAGTCAATGTCTGCTTCCTCCGCCTCCTTGCGCAACAGCTCCAACACATCCATCCTGTTCTTGGCCATCGAGGTCGCCTCCTTCGTCGTCGTTGTTGATGGAGGATGACCCGATGGCCACTTTCTTGCATAGCCCTCGTCTGCTCTTACACCACTTCTAGGGACACTACTACACGTGCGCGACAGCGCGTCTGGTGTAGGGGCATCCCTTGTGGGTGCCCATGCGTGCGCTGCAGGGGCGGAGCGGGGTGCCTGATCCCTTCCCCTCGATGGGGGAAGGTTAGGACGGGAGTGTCCTCCCCTCCCGGCGCTCGCGGCGCCGGACGTGTCAGGGTGCCTGGTGTAGGGGCATCCCTTGTGGGTGCCCAACGGGTGCGACCCGTCGCGCGGCCCCTCTCCCTACAAGGGAAGAGGGCGTGCCTTCCAATGCACGCGTGGGTGAAGGCACTGCGGCTCACCGGTTAGAATCACATACCCGTTCCTGGTGAGCCTGTCGAACCACGAACGCGCCGGACCGGAGAGTGCAGAGGGGCTTCGCCCCGCTGCCGGGGGCAGTGGGGGTGTCCCCCACAAACCTACCGGGCGGGTGGGTGGGAAGAACTACATCCGCCAAGCGGAACCAACGTAACACCGAAGGAGACGAACGATGCGAGGACTCGAAGGACGAACAGCAGTCGTCACCGGCGGAGCGCGCGGCCTCGGCAAGGCCGCCGCCGAGCGGCTGGCGGAAGAAGGCGTGAAGGTCGGCATCCTCGACCTGCGCGGCGACGAAGCGAACGAGGTCGCGCAGGCCATCGGCGGCGCGGGATTCTCGTGCGACACCACGAGCGAGGACCAGCTCGCAGCCGCGATGGAGGGCGTCAACGCCCAGCTCGGCGGCATCGACATCCTCGTCAACAACGCCGGCCTCATCGCCCCCCGCAAGGAGTGGACGACGTGGACCAAGGAGGAGGTCGAGCGTTTCGCCGAGGTGAACTACATCGGCTACTTCCTCGCCATCAAGGCCGCCTACCCCTACCTCAAAGCCAGCGGGCGCGGACGCATCGTCAACGTCGCCTCGCGCACCTTCTTCATGGGCAACCCCGGCCAGACCCCCTACGTCTCCGCGAAGGGCGCCGTCATCGGCCTCAGCTGGAACATGGCCAAGGAGCTCGGCGGCGACAACATCACCGTCAACGCCGTCATGCCGGGACAGGTCGCGACCCCCGGCACGCTGGAGTACAACGACGAGGAGATGTTCAACCGCACGATGCAGAACCAGGCGATCAAGGCCCGCGTCTACCCCGAGCACCTCGCCTCCCTCATCGCCTTCCTCGCCAGCGACGACGCCGCCATGATCTCCGGCCAGTCCATCGTCGTCGACGGCGGCGGCCTC
>DAOUHT010000176.1:0-9584 GCA_034428375.1 Dehalococcoidia bacterium
GACGGCATCGTGCGCGAGATGCAGGCCGCCGTCCTCCGCACCGGCTACTCAACCATAATCCGCGAGTCCCACGACTTCTCCGCAGGCATCACCGACAGCGAGGGCAACGTCGTCGGCCAGCATTCGCCCCTGCCGACGCACCTCGGCGCGTACCCGGATTGCGTGCGGGGCGTGCTCGAGTTCTACGACGTTGAGGACATGCGCGAGGGCGACTGCTTCCTCACGAACCACCCGTACCACTCCGGTTGCCCCCATCCGAGCGACATGGTCGTTGTCATGCCCGTCTTCGCCGGCGAGGAGGTCATCGCGTTCTGCGCCAGCATGGGCCACAAGGTGGACATCGGCGGACAGTCGCCCGGCTCCCGGAACGCGATAGCACGCGATCTGTTCGGCGAGGGGCTGTCGATACTGCCGGTGCAGTTCATGCGCCAGCGTGTCCTGCACAAGGAAGTCGTCCAATTCCTGCGTTCCAACACACGCACGCCGGAGCTCGTGCTGGGCGACCTGGAGGCGCAGGCGGGGGCGCTCTGGAGCATCGGCGTGCGGCGCCTTAACCACACGGTGGAGACCTACGGCAAAGAAGCCGTGCTGGACGCGTTCAAGGGCATCGGAGACCGCACCGAAGTGCGCGCCCGACAGGTCATCGAGACCTGGCCGGACGGCACGGTGGAGGTTGAGGCGTTCATAGACGACGTCGCCAACCCCACCGAGACGATCCGCATCCACGTCGCGGCCATCAAGGAGGGCGACCGGCTCGTCATGGACTTCAGCGGCTCGGGCGACCAGTCGCTGGGCCCCGTGAACGCTCGCCCGCCCTTCGTGCGTGGCATGGTGAACTACGCCGCGATAGCGATGATGGGCTCCGACATGCCGAACAACTACGGCCTCGCGCGCACTATCGAATGCCGCTTCCGGGAAGGCAGCGTCATCTGCCCTCAGTTCCCCGCGCCCGTGGGCTTCTATTCCATGACGATGCCCGTGGTGGAAGACGTCGTGTTCGAGGCGTTGAGCAAGGTCTCGGGCAATCCCGCGGTGGCGCACAACAGCGTCTCCGGCATGGTGGTGCTGGGCACGAGCGGCCCAGCAGCGAAGCGCTACGTGCAGTACGAGATCATCGTCTCCGGCAATGGCGCGTACGACGGCGGCGACGGGTATACGGGCACCGCCCACTCCTGGACCGGCGGTGCGAAATACACCGGCGTCGAGATCATAGAGTCCGAGTTCGACGTGGACATGGAACAGTTCTGCCTCGTGCCGGACACCGGAGGGGCGGGGAAGTACCGCGGAGGCCTCGCACTTCGCCGCGAGTACCGCGTTCGTTCGCAGGCGCAGTATGCGGGCGGCACCCCCCGTACGCTAGCTCCGGCGCGCGGCGTGAACGGCGGAGGCAACGGCAGGCCAGGCCGCGTCGTGATGAACCCGGGCACCGACACCGAGAAGGCGTACACCGGCCTCATCTCCAACGTTCCCATGGCTCCCGGCGACGTGATACGCATGGAGACGGCTTCCGCCGCGGGTGTCGGCGACCCGATGGAACGTGAACGCGAGCGCGTTGTGGCGGACCTGCGCAACGGCTACATCTCTGTGGAGACGGCGCTCGACGTGTACGGCATGAGTAAGGAAGAGGTCGAGGCCGCGGTCAGCATCTGATATCGGGAGGCAGGCTTGCGCATCCTCGTAACAGGCGGGCTGGGAGTGAACGGGTGCTGGGTCACCCGTGACTTGCTCACGATGGGTCACGAGCCCGTTGTCTTCGACAATCGTCCCGACTTCACACTGCTGCGCGACGTGAGCGACGAGTTCGCGTTCGTCCAGGGCGACATCACGTCACTGGAGCAATTGGATCGCGCGTGCAAGGAACACCGCATCGAGCGCATCTGCCACCTCGCGGCGGTCTATCCCGACACCGCCGACGCTGACCCCTTGCTCGGCTTCTCCGTGAACGCGCTAGCAACGGTCTACGTGCTCGAAGCGGCGAAGCGGAACGGCATCGACCGCGTCTCGTTCACGAGTTCTATAGGCGCGCTCTCGCGGATGACCGAGGACCACCTCGAACCGCAGATGGTCCCCGTGAACGAAGACTTCCCGGCGTATCCCATGTCGAGCGTCTACGGCGCGGCCAAGACGGCCTCCGAGCTGATGGGCATCCAGTACAAACGGCTCTTCGGCATCGACTTCGCCGCCATGCGGTTCGCTGCCATCTATGGCATCGGGAAGGGCGCGGAGCGGCACGGAAGTCACAACATGATCTGGGGCGAGCTGATCCGGAGCGCCATCGCGGGCCGTCCTATCGTCATCCCGCAAGGCGGCGACCAACGGCTCGACCTCACCTACGCGCGCGACGTCGCGCAGAGCGTCGTCAAAGGGTGTCTGGTGGGTAGCTTCGAAGGCCATGTCTTCCACATCGGGAGCGGCCGCACGTACACGCTCAACGACTTCGCGGACGCCATCCGCAAAGTCATCCCCGGGGCTCAGGTCGAGGTCGGACCGGGGCTCGACCCACGTGGCATGGGTCCGCTGGCGTACTATTCGCTCGACATCAGCCGCGCCCGCCGCGAGCTGGGATACGAACCGCAGTACCCGCCGGAAGCGGCGATACGCGACTGGCTCGAATGGACGGAACGTCTGGAACTGACGGAGGGTTAGGCGCATGACGACGTGCAAGGCTGCCGTATTCGTTGGAGCGAACAAGCCGCTGGAGGTGCAGGAGTTCCCCGTGCTGCCGATGGAGCCGGGCGGGGCGCTCGTGCAGATGCAGATGGCCGCCATCTGCGGCACGGACGTGCATGCGTGGCACTTGGACGCCACGCCCGCTCCGATGATCTTCGGGCACGAGAACGTCGGCGTTATAGCCGAGATTGCTCCGGAGATATCGACGGACGTGCTCGGAGAACCGGTGCGCCCCGGCGACCGCGTCATATTCCGCGACGCGCCGTGTGGGCGCTGCTTCCGATGTGCCGTGGGCGAGTCGTGCCAGAACACGAGGTCATACGGAACGACGCTCTGCAACGAGCCGCCGTACCTGCGAGGCGGCTTCGGACAGTACATCCAGCTGAGCGCCACGCCCTGGCTGCTCCGCGTCCCAGACGACGTCTCGAACGAGCGAGCGCTGCTGAGCGTCATCGGCAATCACACGGCACTCAACGGCGTTGACCGCATCGGCGGTGTGAACCTCGGCGACACGGTGGTCGTGCAGGGCTCCGGCCCCATCGGCATGGGCGTGCTCAACCAGGTGCTTCTCGGTGGGGCAGGGCGGGTCATCGTGGTCGGTGCGCCCGAGAGCAGGCTGGAACTAGCGCGCGAGCTCGGTGCGAGCGAAACGGTGGACATCACCGAGTGGAATACCCCGGAGGCGCGCATCGAACGCGTGCGGGAACTGACCGACGGCCGTGGCGGCGACCTCATCGTCGAAGCGTCCGGCGGACTGACGGCGTTCCGTGAGGGATTGGAGATGGTGCGCTTCGGCGGACGCTACCTCGTGATAGGGCAGTGGACGGACTACGGCCTGCTCGAGGCGAACCCGGCGCTGCTCACACGCAAGGTCATCCGCGTGCAGGGTGTCTTCTCGGCGGGACCGAGGCATATCATCCGGTCGTTGCAGGCCATGCGTACAATGGTCGACAGGCCGGTGGAGAAGCTCATCACGCACAAGTACGCACTGGAAGACGTGAATGAAGGCTTCGAGGTGCACGAGAGCCTCGAAGCGATGGTCGCGGTGATACTGCCGAACGGCGAACCTGCGCGATAGGAGGCAGAGATGGCCAAGGGCGGGTACAGGATCATCGACAGCGACATGCACATCATGGAGCCGCCGGACCTGTGGCAGCGGTATACGGACAAGAAGTACCGCGACTACGCCCAGGTGGGCGTTACATCGGATAACGTGCGCGATCTCCGCACAGTCCACCCGGACGGTAGACCGTGGGGAGCGCCCCCAAGGGCCAGGAGCGCCTCGGGCAGGCCGAGCCAGGCAGGCGGTCACAACTACGAACGCAATCAGAAGCTCTACGCCACTCACGCGGAACGCGGCTGGTCCACCGACGTGCAGTTGGAAGCGATGGACGTGGAAGGACTCGACGTCGCGGTGCTCTTCCCGACGCGGGGGCTGCACACACTGGCCGAGCCACTCATGGACCCACCGTTCGCTGCGGCGCTGGCACGGGCATACAACGACTGGCTGTACGACTTCTGCGCCCCGGCGCCGGACAGGCTCATCGGCGCGGCGATGGTTTCGCCGTTTGACATGGACGACGCTGTGGCGGAGGTTGAGCGCGCAGTGAAGGAACTGGGCTTTCGCACCGTGTTCATGCGCTCCAACCAGATGACGGAGAAACCTTGGCACGACCCGTTCTTCGATCCCCTGTGGAGTGCGCTCGAGGAGTACGACATCCCAATCGGGTTCCATGAGGCTTCATCGTCCGGCGCGCGGCAGGCAGGCGATCACTTCGGAGGGAACGTTATGCTGCGCCGCGTATTCGCGCAGCCCGTAGAGCAGATGATGGCGCTCGCTAGCTTCTGCGGCGGGGGAGTGCTGGAGCGCCACCCGAAGCTGCGCGCCGCCTTCCTGGAAGCGAACTGCGCGTGGGCGCCGTGGCTGCTCTGGCGGCTGGACGAGGGGTACGAGCGGGAGGCGGACGTGTTCGTGCCCGAACTTACGATGGCGCCGACGGAGTACTTCAAGCGGCAGTGCTGGATATCCGTCGAGCCGGACGAGGAACCCGCGAAGTACGCGTTCGACTGGGTGGGGAGCGATAAGATGGTCTTCTCGACGGACTACCCGCACGGGGACTCCAAGTACCCGTATGCCGTGTCCAGTTTCATCGAACTTGGCATCTCGGATGAGGACAAGAGGAAGATCCTCTGGGACAATTGCGCCAGCCTCTACAAGCTCGCACAAGTTCCAGCCAGCGTTTAATCGGAGAAGGACAGGAGGACGGCAATGGCCAAGGGTGGATTCAGGATCATCGACAGCGACATGCACATCATGGAGCCGCCGGACCTGTGGCAGCGGTACACGGACAAGAAGTACCGGGACTACGCGCAGGTGGGCGTGCTCTCCGAGAACGTGCGCGACCTGCGCACGACCCACCCGGACGGCACGCCGTGGGGCACGACGACGGGCGTGCGCACGAATAACCCCAACCAGTCAGGCGGGCATAACTACGAGCGGAACCAGAAGCTCTACGAGAGCCACGCCGCCCGGGGCTGGTCCACCGAGGTGCAGCTCGAGGCGATGGACGTGGAAGGGCTGGACATGGCGGTGCTCTTCCCGACGCGCGGGCTGCACACGCTGGCGGAGCCGTTCATGGACCCGCCGTTCGCTGCAGCGATAGCCCGGGCGTACAACGACTGGATGTACGACTTCTGCGCTCCCGCGCCGGACAGGCTCTTCGGCGCGGCGATGATCTCGCCGTTCGACGTGGAGGATGCCGTTACCGAGGTGGAGCGGGCAGTGAATGAACTGGGCTTCCGCTCGATATTCATGCGCTCCAACCAGATGACCGACAAGACCTGGCACGACCCCTACTACGACCCCCTGTGGAGCGTACTGGAGGAGTTGGACATCCCCATCGGGTTCCACGAGTCGTCGTCGTCCGGCGCGCGGCAGGTCGGGCAGCACTTCGAGCCCAACTTCATGCTGCGGCGCGTGTTCGCTCAGCCCGTCGAGCAGATGATGGCGCTTGCCAGCTTCTGCGGCGGCGGCGTTCTGGAGCGCCACCCGAAGCTGCGCGCAGCCTTCCTGGAGGCGAACTGCGCATGGGCGCCGTGGCTGCTCTGGCGGCTGGACGAGGCGTACGAACGCGAGGCGGACATCTTCGTCCCCGAGCTCAAGATTGCGCCGACGGAGTACTTCAAGCGCCAGTGCTGGATATCCATCGAGCCTGACGAGGAGCCCGCCAAGTACGCCATAGACTGGGTGGGCAGCGACAGGATGGTGTTCTCGACGGATTACCCGCACGGGGACTCCAAGTACCCGGACGCCGTGTCCAGTTTCCTCGAACTCGGTATCTCTGATGAGGACAAGAAGAAGATCCTCTGGGATAATTGCGCCAGCCTCTACAACCTCGCGGAAGTTCCGGCCAACGTGTAGCCGGAGAAAGAGGAGAAGCCATGACCACGGTAACGACTGAGACCGCTCTGGACAGGTTCATCGCGCAGACGCGCGAGCTGTTCGCCAGCGAGCCTGACCCGGAGAAGCGCTGGGTCGCGCTGACGCCGGTGCTGCAGGAGTTCCTTGCAGACCCCACCGTGCAGGAAGCCTCGGCCAAGTGGCCCGTGAACGTGTTCACGGACCGCGCGGAGAACCTGCTCTTCTATGAGGACCCGGACTACGGCTTCGTGGTCAACGCGCTGAAGCGCGAACCGACGGGGAAGCCCGTCGAGCCTCCGAAGCACCCGGGCTGGCGCGGCATCCACGACCACGCGCACATCTACACGCTCTACGGCGTGCTCGTGGGCCACGAGATGATCGAGCGCTACCGCGCCGTCGAGGGCGCCGAGCGCCGGCCGGACTACGTGCCCATCGAGGAGGTCGGTAACTTCAAGGTGGAGCCGGGCGCGGTCGACCTGGTGCGCCCGTACGAGATCCACGCGGAGCGCAGCCTCGGTGAGCAGACCTGTGCGGTCATCATCCGCAGCCAGAAGTCCGGCGACTTCATGCAGGGCCGCTACAACCTAGAGACGGGAGCGTACTGGGAAGGCCTCGGCCCGGTCCAGCGGGAAGTGGAGATGTTCCCGGAGGACTAGGACATCAGTCGCTCCCAGGGTCATTGACGATAAGGGCCGCCCCGCTTGCTGCAAGCAGGGCGGCCTTCGTTTGTGCGCAGGGGCTGCTTGCGGTAGTCTCCGATGCGCAATCCGACCGGAGAAGGAGCGGGATGAAGTACCAGGGGAAGGTGTCGCTGCAGGCCACGGCTGAGACGGTCTGGGACGTGGTGCTGGACATAGAACAGTTCGCGGACTGCATGCCCGGCATGCAGGACCTAGTGAAGATAGACGACCGGACGTTCGAGGGCGGCATGAGCGCGAAGGTCGGGCCGGTCTCGGGCGACATCAGGTTCCGCTCGCAGATCGTGGACGTGGACCCCCACGTGGGCCTGACTGCGCACGTGGAGGGTGAGGACTCGCTGACGAAGAGCACGATGACCTCTGACATCACGATGACCCTCGCTCCGGACGGGACCAGCACCGAGCTGGCCTACGTGGCCGAGGTGAACATCAAGGGCCGCCTGGGCATCGTCGGCGACATGATCCTGCGCGCCACCGGCGTGCAGGTCATCGATGAGTTCTTCAACCGCTTGCGGAAGAAGGTCGAAGTCCCGGTTTGAGGAGGCCTGAACAGTGCAGAAACGTTCCTACGACGTCATTGTCATCGGCGGAGGCTCGGCGGGGGCCGCGGCTGCCGCGCGGCTGAGCGAGGATGCGGACAGGCAGGTCCTGCTGCTGGAGGCGGGCCCTGACCCGCAGCCCATCCCGCAAGAGATAGCGGACGGGAGCCGCGTAGCGCGCGTCGTGCTTGAGTCGCCGTACGTCATGCTTTACCCGACGCCGCGCGCAGGCGACGGCAGCACGTTCTACAAGGTGAGCGGGCGCGTAATGGGAGGCGGCTCGTCCGTGAACGCGATGGCGGTCGTCCGTCCCACGAAGCACGACCTCGACACGTGGGCCGGGCTCGGCAACCCCGGCTGGTCGTTCGACGATTGCCTGCCACTCCTCCGGAGGATCGAGACCGACTCGGACTACGGCGGCAACGACATCCACGGAGAGGACGGGCCGCTGTACGTCTACCGGGCATTCAGGGTCGATGAAGAAGAGAGCGCGGACGCGCCAGTGCGTGCGTTCATTTCCCGTGCCCTGAACATGGGATTGCCCATGTGCCCGGACCTCAACGTACCGGCGCCGTACGGCGTCTGCAGCTCCGCCTACAACGTCAAGGATGGCGTGCGGCAGAACACGACAGTTGCCTACCTCGACCCCGCCCGAGGCCGTCCGAACCTGGACGTCGTCGCCGACGCGCAGGTGCAGACGCTCTCCATCGCGAACGGGCGCGTCAACGGCGTCGTTTACAAGCGGCAGGGCGAAGTGAGCACGGTGTCGGCGTCGACCGTTGTGCTCTGCGCGGGCGTCTACCACAGCCCGCAGATACTCATGCTCTCCGGCATCGGCCCGGCGGGCGAACTGGGGCGGCTTGGCATCCCCGTCGTGCAGGCGTTGGAGGGAGTGGGCGAGAACTACCAGGACCACGCCACGATGGAGATGACGTTCGAGGGGAACGCAGAGTTCAACCCGGACTGGGTCATCCCGCGCTTCCGCCTGATGTACAAGAGCGACCCCGGCCTGCCGCACGGCAACTTCCACATCTTCCAGCGCCCGCCGACGGCAGTCGAAGGCCTGAAGACCATGTGGCCTGTGTCGGCGAACCTGCTCGAACAGCGGGACATGGGCCGCATCCGCCTCGTGAGCAGGGACCCGGAAGAGCTGCCGGAGATCGAGGACGCGATGCTCAGCCACCCGGACGACCTGGCGGCGATGCTGAATGCGATGGAGTTCATCCACGAGTTGATCGATCACGAGTCGATGCGGGAGTTCTACGGTCCGCTCATCTCCCCGACGCGGGACGAGGACTGGGCCGAGTTCGCCCGCAGCGCGCACGGCAGCTACCACCACGGCATCGGCACGTGCAAGATGGGCCCGGCGTCCGACCCCATGGCGGTCGTCGACAGCAACCTGAAGGTGCACGGGATCGACAACCTGTACGTGGCGGACGCGTCCATCATGCCGACGATTCCGCACGCGAACACGAACATCACGTCCATCATGATCGGCGAGCGCCTGTCCGACGTCGTCAAAGGCCTCGTCGCGTAGGGGTTGCAACGCGGGACACGGAGGAGGCGCGGGACAGTGCAGGCGAGACGTTCCTACGACGTGATCATCATCGGCGGGGGCTCGGCCGGATGCGCCGCCGCCTCGCGATTGAGCGAAGTCCCTGACAGGCAGGTGCTGCTGCTGGAAGCGGGGCCCGACCCGCAACCCATCCCGGAGGACATCGCCGACGGCAGCCGGGTGGCGCGCGTCGTGCTGGAGTCGCCGTACGTGATGCTCTACCCGACGCCGCGCTCCGGCGACGGCAGCACGTTCTACAAGGTGAGCGGCCGCGTCATGGGCGGGGGCTCGTCGGTGAACGCGATGGCCGTTGTGCGGCCATCGAAGCACGACCTCGACACGTGGGCGTCGCTCGGCAACCCCGGCTGGTCGTTCGACGACTGCCTCCCGCTGCTGCGGCGCATCGAGACCGATACGGACTACGGCGGCAGCGACCTCCACGGCGAGGACGGGCCGCTGCACGTCGAGAGGCCATTCAAGGTGGACGGCGAAGACGCGACCGGGCTGACGCGCGCGCTGACGGAACGCGCGTTGAGCCTGGGAGTACCGATGTGCCCGGACCTGAACGTACCGGCCCCGCGCGGCGTATTCAGCATGGCCTATAACGTCAAGGACGGCGTGCGGCAGAACACGACGGTCGCGTACCTCGGCCCTGCGCGGGAGCGTCCGAACCTGGACATCGTCTCCGAGGCACAGGTGCA
>DAOUHT010000177.1:0-2695 GCA_034428375.1 Dehalococcoidia bacterium
GCGGGCGTCGCGGAGCCGCTCGAGCAGGTCCTGCAACCCCGCGCCGCGCTGCCCCTCGCCACGCATCCCGTACCGCATCATGCGGTTGAGCGCGCCGCGCAGATCGTCGCCCTGCAGGATCTGCTCGGAGAGGCGGTCGAACAGGTCGTCCGTCGTTGGGATTGGGACCTCTTGCGAGCCGTCCCATCGTGAGTAGCGGTAGATGGCCATTGCGAGGAGTCTAGGCGCGCGCGTGCACACGGTCAACGCGAGGAGCGTTGCCGGAGAGGCGTACGCTGTCAACGCAGCTGGGCGAGCGCCTCCTGCGGCGTGACAGCAGGGATGGGGGAGCGTTCGAAGTCGCTGAGGTTCTGTGTGACGATGTGCTCAGCCCCGCATGCCCGCGCAGCGGCCACCTGCATGGCGTCCTCGAAGTCCGGCATCGGGAGGGACGCCGCGTAGCGAACAGCCTCCGTGCTGGTCGGGGCGACCGACAGGTAGCGCATCAGTCCTACGATGAAATCTCGCGTTACGTCGGCCCCGTTCGAGCGTGAGGCGACGTAGTGCAGGGTTGCAATGGCGTGCCATGCCACGAATGCTCTCCCTGCTCCTTGGGCTATCCGATTGAGGAGTTCTACCGCCGCATCTACGTGAGGCCGTCTGCCCAAGGCTGCATCCAGGAGGATATTGGTGTCGAGAAGCATCACCTGAGATACTTGTGTGCGAGATAGTCGAAGCGGGGGTCGTCAGTCGGGTAGTCCTCCGGGTCGAGCTTGAATGTGCCCCTCCACTTCTCGGCGAATGATGCTCCGTTCTCTCGGGTCGCCTCCCGCAATGCCTGCTCGATGACCGATGAGAGCGACACGCCCCTGGAGCGAGCGTAGCGCTTCGCAGCCGGGAGGAGTTCTGAGTCGATGGTGATGGTGAGCTTGCTCTTCATCGGCTCGTCAAAGGTAGAGGTGCTTTCGAACCAGAGCATCGTAACGGGGGTCGGTTCCGGGCTCAGGCGGCGTCTTTCGCGTCTCGGCGAACCGTTCCCTCCAGTACTCCATGAAGGACGGCTCAGTCTCTCCCGTCGCCTCCCGCAATGCCTGTTCGATTACGGACGAGAGCGACACGCCCCTTGAGCGGGCGTAGAGTTTTGCCGCTGGAATGAGATCCGAGTCGACGGTGATGGTGAGCTTGCTTTTCATGAGTGCACGTCCCGTACCGGATATACGTATAACAGCATAGGCTATACGTATATCGTGTGCAAGGCTCCTCACAAACTCGACGCGTACAACCCCGCCGCGAGTGCAAGGCCGGTCAACCCGTGCAGCTTCCCGCTGCGCACGAGCAGCCGGTTCATCGCGGGACGCTCGCCCGCCGCGAACAGCGCCCGTGCCGCGCCCACGGCCCACGGCAGCGGCGCGAGCCCCAGCAGCGCCCAGAGGCTCACCGCCCCGCCGAGCGCAGCGCCCGCGATGCTCAGGTACGCCCCTGCCAGCAGCGCCGCGTACGCCCACATCGCCACCCGGGCTCCGGCGGCGGTGGCGAGGCTCCGCTTCCCCGCCTCCCGGTCCTCCTCCACGTCGCGGATGTTGTTCACGACGAGGATGGCCGTGACGATGAATGCGACCGGCAGCGAGACGTAGAACGACGCGAGCGTGAGCGCCTCCTGCTGCACGTAGTACGACGACATCACCATGAGCGGGCCCATGAACACGAATACCACCGGCTCGCCGAGCCCCAGCGTCCCCAGCGGCTTCGGCCCGCCCGCGTACAGGTACGCCACCGCGATGCTCGCCAGCCCGACGGCGAGTATCGGCCAGCCCACGTGCGCCACGATGACCAGCCCCGCGACGACGCCATAGCCGAACGCAGCGCCCATCCCCAGCGCCACCGCCCGCTCCGAGAGCAGCCCGCGCTGGATGACCTTGTGCGACGCGAGGAACTTCCCCTCGCTGCCGGACTTCCGGTGGTCCGAGTACTCGTCCGTGAGGTTCGTCCCGATCTGGATGGCGATCGACCCCGTCAGCGCGAGCGCGAACAGCAGCCAGTCCAGCGCCCCGGCCGTCGCGGCGAGCGCCGTCCCCACAAGCACGGGCGCGATTGACGCCGACAGCGAGAACGGTCGCGTCGCCCAGAACCACGAGACGAGCTTCGATTGCGGGGCGGGGATGGCGGCCACGGTTACCAGCTTTGCTTGCGGTACCCGCTGAAGTCCGGCGGGCGCTTCTCGTTGAAGGCGCGCACGCCCTCTTCCGCCTCGTCCGTGTTATAGAACATCTGCACCGCGCCGTGCGCCATCTGCTGCAGGCCGTACGCCCAGTCCGTGTCCTGGTTGAACGACGCCTTCAGGAACCGCAGTGCCGTCGGGCTCATCTCCAGGATGCGCTCCGCCCACTCCCGCGCCTCCGCCATCAGCTGCTCCTGCGGCACCACCTTGTTCACCAGCCCCATCTCCAGCGCTTCCTGCGCCGGGTACTGGCGGCAGAGGTACCAGATCTCCCGCGCCTTCTTCTCTCCCACGATGCGGGCGAGGAACACCGTCCCGAACCCGGCGTCGAAACTCCCCACGCGCGGCCCCGTCTGCCCGAATATCGCGTTCTCCGATGCCAGCGAGAGGTCGCAGATGACGTGCAGCACGTGCCCGCCGCCGATGGCGAAGCCGTTCACCGCCGCGATGACCGGCTTGGGGATCATGCGGATGACCGTGTGCAGCTCCGTGATGCGG
>DAOUHT010000178.1:0-12529 GCA_034428375.1 Dehalococcoidia bacterium
GCGAAGTCGAGGTTGCGGCGGTAGTTGTCCACCGGAACCTGCATGCCCTTGATGTAGTCGCGGATGACCGTGTGGGTGTTCTCGGTGTAGAGCGGCGCGGAGTAGACCTTCTCTACGGAGAAGTAGAGTTCCATCTCCCGCGCAATCTCGATGCGTTCTTCGAGCTCGCCCGCGGCAGCCAAGCGGACGAAGAACTCGTCCACCTTCGGGTCGTCGTGCTTCGGCTCGGCGGCGGCGTTCGTGCTGACGCTCGCGATGGTCGAGAAGTACTGGCTGGGCAGGGCCACGGTTGCGCCGCCGTGCTGCATGTCGTACGAGCCGTCGAGGGTCCTGGCGGCCCGCGTGGCGTCGTCCACCAACTGGAGGTCTACGTTGAGGCCGAGCGCTTCCAATTGGCCTGCAATCGGTTCGCACATGTGGACCCAGAGCCTGCGGCACATGTATTCGAGGTCGAAGCCGTCCGGGTAGCCTGCCTCGGCCAGCAGGGCCTTGGCCTGTTCGCGGTCCGCGGCCTTGGTCTCGGAGCTCCAGCCGGGCGTGTCCATGAGGCCGGGGTTCGCCCATGCGGTGTCGGGGTCGAACATGCCGACCCGCTTTGCGAAGCCGCCGAAGGTGACCTGGATGAGTTCCTCGCGGTCCAGCCAGAGGTGTATGGCGCGCCTGACGCGCACGTCCTTTATCGGACCCTCGCGGATGGAGTTGAAGGCGAGCGGGATGAAGCTGGACTGGCCCATCTCCACGATCGTGACCTCTCCGGGCGAGAAGCTGGACAGGATGGCCGCTTCGCGCTCAGGGGTGAGCTGGAACCCGCCGCCGCGGGCTGTTGCATCCAGCCGTCCCGTCCGGAAGGCGGTGTCCATGCCGGACTGGTCGGGTGTGACGTAGAAGTCGATGCCGTCGAGGTAGGGAAGCTGGTTCCCGTTCTCGTCTGAGAGGTAGTACTGGTCGAACCGGCGCACCTTGATGACGCTGCCGGGCCGGTACTCCTCCAGGTAGAACGGGCCGAGGCCGATGAGGCCGACGTCCAGCGGAGTGACGTTGACGTTCCCCGCGTCTATCTCAGGCTGCATCAGGTGGCGCGGGTGCTGGATGAGCTGGTTGTCCACTCCGAGCAGCTGGTCGAAGTCGGCGACGGCGCTCTTGAGGTGGATGACGACGGTGAGGTCGTCCGGCGTCTCGACGCTCTCCACCCACGGGACGAAGTCCCAGTTAGCTGGGCGCCTGGAATTCTCGCCGACCGTGACGCCGGAGACCATCAGGTCCAGCCAGAACTTGACGTCGGCTGAAGTGAACTTCACGCCGTCGTGCCAGTAGATGTTGTCGCGCAGCTTGAAGGTCCAGGTCGTCCTGTCGTCGTTCGTGGACCACTCAGTGGAGAGGCCAGGGCAGAGGGAAGCGCCGTCGTCCCAGCACTGCTTAAGCATGTTCCCCATGCCGAAGATGGAGCCTCCGGGCATGAGGATGCTGATGGTGCCGGAGCGGGACACGTCCCAGCCCAGGGGCGGGTCGGCGCGAGTGGAGAAGTTGACGATGCCTCCGTAGGGGGCTTCCTCCTCCATCATCATGGCCGTCGGGGTGGGGGTAGGGGCCGCATCGCCGCCGCTGTCCGACGGCGCGGCAGTGGCTTCCGGCTGCGCCGGGGCGTCCGGGGCGCTGGTGGGGGTCGGATCCGGGTCGTCTGAGTCGCAGGCGGCCAGCGCCATGGTGAGGGCGATGATGCTCGTAAGGAGCACCAGTGCCTTGAGCACACGATTGTTGATGGTCATCAGAATCCTCCCTTGTGCCTTGCCGGATCCACTGTCGTCCTGCTACTCCGACGGAGCGGGGGCGACGAATGTGATGGGTGCTGTTGCCAGTGAGCCCATGCTGCCTTCAGCACGGACGGTGTATGTGCCGGGGCTGGAGCTGACGCGGTCCATCCTGAAGCGACCGCGTTGCGTGCTCTCGAAGGTTCCGAATTCGGATGCATCGACGCCGCCTATCGTCCCGGGGCCGTAGGCGTCGGTGTGGAAGATGATGAGCACGGACTCGCCGGGCAGGAAGCCCCATCCGGTGACGGTGAAGGTGCGCTCGGAGCCGAGGGTGTAGGCGGCCTTATCGAGGGAGATGCCCGCGGCAGATGCTGGCGCGGGGTCACCCGGAGGGCCCTGAGCGCCGTCGGCGCCTGCGGGTCCGGTGGCTCCGGCAGGTCCGGCTGCTCCCTGTGGTCCCTGTTGCCCCGCGGGACCCGCGGGGCCTGTCTGTCCCGCTTCGCCCTGGCATGCCGTGGCAACCAGTGCGACCGCGAGCATCAGAACGCAGATGGCTGGAATCATTCGCATCGGAGTTCCTCCCTCTCATGCGCATTCGGGGTCAGCCGGACAGCCGCCGCCGCCGCCATTCACCCGCCCGGCATAACCTCCCGTCATGCCGGAGCGCGGCGCATTGTAAATAGGCGTAAAGCACCTGTCAAATGAGGAATTTCTTGCAGATTCAGTACACCAAAACGCCGCATGTTGGCGAATTCCAGCAAGACGAAATAGGGCACTCATATCCGTCAGGAATCCAGCAGTTGCGAGCGTATATCCTGTTCGGAGCCATCCGCCTCCGGAGCCCACGAATGTCCACCCTCACGAATGAGTTCGGCCAACCCATCGGGCCTGTCATACCCGGGTGGACACCGCCTGCTCGTCCTGCCCGCACGACGATGCAGGGGGTTTATTGCACGGTGGAGCCGTTCGATATCGACGCGCATCTGCCGGACCTGTTCGAGGCGTTGTCGGCGGTCGAACCGGACTGGACGTACCTGCCGTACGGCCCGTTCGATGACATAGCCGCGTTCCGGGAGTGGGCGCAGGCGAGGTGCCTCGGCGACGATCCGCTGTTCTACACCGTGCGCGACAACGAGACCGGGAAGGCCGGGGGCGTAGCCAGCTACCTCCGCATCACGCCCGATTCGGGCACCATCGAGGTGGGGCATATC
The DNA here is from genome assembly GCA_034428375.1 of Dehalococcoidia bacterium. GTDB lineage: Bacteria > Chloroflexota > Dehalococcoidia > Lucifugimonadales > Australimonadaceae > Bin16. The sequence goes on from DAOUHT010000178.1 coordinate 2,963, forward strand.
CACCTCGGCCCGGCGCTCAAAGGCAGCCGGGCAGCGACCGAGGCGATGTTCCTGATGATGGAGTACGCCTTCTCGCTGGGGTACCGGCGGTACGAGTGGAAGTGCAACGCGTTGAACGAGCCCTCTCGGAACGCTGCGCTCAGGCTGGGGTTCGTGTTCGAGGGTAGGTGGCGGCAGGCGACGGTCAACAAGGGGCGTAACCGGGATACGGACTGGTTCTCGATCATCGACGCCGACTGGCCCCGCCTGCGGGAGGGGTTCAGGCAGTGGCTCGACCCGGCCAATTTCGACGACGACGGGCGCCAGCGGCGCCGGTTGCAGGAGTGTGTGGGGGAGAGGGGGTAGGCATACCCCATCCGAGGGCACCCACAAGGGATGCCCATACACCAGTCCGGCCCGATCCCGCCCCGCACCACCCCCACAGTACCCTCACCGCGCGCTAAAGCGCATCACCGGACAGGGCACCCACAAGGGGATGCCCCTACACCAGGCCCGTCCGAGCCGCGGCGCAGCGAGCCGTTCCCTGGACTCCAGCTTTCGCTGGAGTGACGGAACACACGTCCCCGTTCTTGCATCATCTGATGTAATCTTGCCCCGGAACCCCATGCGGGGAGAGGCGGGCTTATGCCGAAGTTCGACCTGACGGGCAAAGTTGCCGTCGTTACGGGCGGGAGCCAGGGTATCGGGCGCGGGATCGCGCTGACGCTGGCGGAGCACGGGGCGGATGTCGCCATCGTGGCTCGCGCGCCGGAGGCGGTCACCGGCGGCATGGAGCGCATCCACCGCCCGGTCGACCCGGTCGTGCAGGAGATCGAGGCGCTGGGGCGCAGGGGGATGGGCGTGCTCGCCGACGTACGGGACTCGGAGCAGGTGCAGGGCATGGCGGCGCAGATCACCGAGGCGTTCGGACGCGTCGACATCCTCGTGAACAACGCAGGCGCGACGTGGGGCGAGACGTTCAAGATGGCGCCGCTGCTGGAGCTGACGCCGCGCGACTTCCAGGAGTGCCTGCGGCTGAACCTGGTGAGCCAGTTCCTGTGCAGCAGCGCGTTCGCGGGTGGAATGGTGGAGCGCGGCGAGGGGTGCATCATCAACCTGGCGTCGATCTCCGGGCAGGGGCCGAGCCCCGGCAACGGCGCGTACGGCGCGTCGAAAGCGGGCGTGCTGTCGCTCACGCAGACGATGGCCGTCGAGTGGGCGCCCGTGCGCGTGAACGCCATCGCACCCGGCAGCGTGGACCATTCCGACCGCGCCGCCGTTCACCCGTACGCGCGGGGCCGCGCGCCGGTCGCGCAGACGACTGCGGTGGGGCGCGGCGGCACGGTGGAGGACATCGCCGCCGCTGCGCTGTACCTTGCGTCGGACGAGGCGTCGTACGTCACGGGGACGGTCATCAACGTGAATGGCGGACGCCAGCCCGGGTAAGGCGAGGTTCCTGCCTGCGCAGGAACGACGGAACTGCCTTAGTGGGAGCATGTAAGCCCCGGACGGGACGGGGAGCGAAAGGAGCAGTCATGACGACCGAGGTAAAGACGCTGGTGGTGGACGCCGACGCGCACGTCGTGGAGTCGCCCCGCACGTGGGACTTCCTGGACGCGGACGAGGAGAAGTACCGTCCCGCGCTGTTCAGTTCGCCCGACCGTCCGCAGAGCGAGTTCTGGGTGATAGACGGCAAGCCGCGCGGCACGAAGCTCCCCACGCTCGCGGAGAAGCAGCTGGAGGAGCTGTCGAAGCGCTCCGGCTACAACGTCGTGACCGCCGTCGCCGCCCGCGAGATGGACGACGTGCAGCTGCGGCTGAACCACATGGACGAGCTCGGCGTCGACGTGCAGGTGCTCCACAACACCCTCTGGATAACGAACATCGCCGAGCGGCCGGACACGGAGGCCGTGCTCACGCGGTGCTGGAACCGCTGGATGGCGGACGCCTACCACAAGGGGCAGGGCCGCCTGCGCTGGTCGTGCGTGCTGCCGACGATGACGATGTCAGAGGCCATCGTGCAGATGCGCTACTGCAAGGAGAACGGGGCGGTCGCGGTCTGTCTGCGGGCGCACGAGGCGAACCGCCACCTGGTGGACCCGTACTTCTACCCGCTGTACGAGGAGGCGCAGCGCCTCGACCTCGCGATCGTCGTTCACGTCTCGAACGCGGACGCTTGGCTGTCGGAGCGGCTGAAGTCGTCGTACGACATGGGGTCGAGCTTCTCGAACCTGCGGGTGCCGACGGTGACGAGCTGCCACGAGTACATCATGAGCGAGGTGCCGACCCTGTTCCCGGAGCTGCGCTGGGGGTTCATCGAGGTGAGCGCGCAGTGGGTGCCGTGGCTGGTGAAGGAGGCGCGCCGCCGCGCGCGCAAGCTGAGCCGCGACGTGCCATACGACATCTTCCCGGAGTACCGCATCTATGCCGCGTGCGAGACCGACGACGACCTGCCGTTCATCCTGAAGTACGCGGGCCCGGACAACATCGTCATCGGGACGGACTACGGCCACACGGACATCTCCAGCGAGACGGACGCGATCGGCATCTTCCGCTCGACCGACTACGACATCACCGAGGAAGAGAAGATCAAGATCCTGTCGGAGAACCCGCGCAGGCTGTACGCGCTGTAGGGGCAGCGAATCACGCCTCGGCTCCGCGTGCAGGCAGGGAGGCGATGGAAGTTCTGAACAGGATCGGAGTGTGGTCGGCAGCGAGGTTGTCCCTTGCCGGAGGCGTAGTTCTCGGGTTGATCGCCGGGGTCATCTATTCCTTCGGCGGCGCCATCATCGACATACTCGTCAGTGCAGGGTGGGTAACCACGGACGAAACGCCCGGGCTGAGCTCCGGGACGGCACTTGCCTTTGGCGCTCTACTTGGAATGCCGGTTATCGGCGGAGTTGCGGGGCTCGTGACGGGAGCATTCGGAGCCTGGCTGTATAACTCGGTGGCCAGCCGAGTTGGAGGCGTCAAGATCGATCTCCAACGATAAGCTCCGCCCTTCAAGGGTGAGGGGATTCGGTTCACCCTCCGGCAGCCCCGCTCTCGAACATCTGCGCGACCTCTGTGTCGTCGAGGCCGAGGACCTCCGAGAGGACGTAGCGCGTGCCCTCGCCGTAGTCGGGGGCGGATGCTGACGGGAAGTATGGCTCCGCGTCGCTCAGGATGAACGGCGCACTCTCCACGACCCCACCGTCCGGGAAGCGTCGGTAGAAGCCGCGGCTGGCCATCTGTGGGTCGTCGTCGATGAGCTGTCCGGCGTGCAGTACCGGGCTCGCGGCGATGCCAGCCGCCTGCAGGGCCTCCGCCGCGTCTTGTGGGCCGTGCTGTGCAGTCCACGCCTCGATGGCCTCGTCGATCTCGTCGTGGCGGGCCATGCGGTGCGGGGCGTCGGCGAAGCGGTTGTCGTCGGCCCAGGTGTCGCGTCCGATGAGGCTGCAGAGCGCGGCCCACTCCCCGTTCGAGGCGACGGTGAGCGCGCACCATTCGTCGTCGCCGTCGCAGCGGTAGACGCCCTGCGGCGCGAGGTGGCAGGAGCGGCTGCCGGTGCGCGCGGGCTCCTCGCCGTTCGCCTCGTACTCCAGCAGCGCAGGGCCGAGGAAGTTGATGGTCGATTCGAGCTGGCGGAGTTCGATGTGCTCGCCCTGTCCGGTGACGTTGCGCCGGTGGAGCGCGGCGAGCAGCGCGACGAGCGCATGGCCGGCGTTGCAGGTCGTGTCCGCGTAGGCGAAGCCGACGTCCGTGATGTCGCGGTGGGGGTAGCCGATGAGGCCGTCGAGCGCGGCGCGCGCCTGGAAGTAGGAGCCGAGCCCCTTGTAGAGGCGGTGCGGGCCGGTCTTGCCGAGCGCTGGCATGCTGAGGGTGATGATGCGCGGGTTGATCTCGGCGAGGCGCTCCGGCGTGAAGCCCCAGTTCGGCAGCACGTCCGGGCCGAAGTTGTCGACGACGATGTCGCTGCGCTCGACGAGCCGCACGATGGCGTCGCGCGCCTCCTCGAAGCTCATGTCGAGCGCGAGCGAGCGCTTGCCGACGTTCAGGTTGTTGAAGCTGACGACGGAGTCCGGGCTCATGTTGCCGCGGTTCAACGCGGCGCCCTTCTTGAAGCGCTCGACCTTTATGACCTCCGCGCCGTAGGCGGCGAGCCACTTCGTGTGGAGCGGCCCGGCGATGACCCAGGTGAAGTCGCAGACGCGCAGGCCTGCGAGGGGTGGGGCGTCGGGGCTGCGAGATTCCCGCCTTCGCGGGAATGACGAGGAAGGAAACGGGAATGACGAGGAAGGGGGCGGGAATGACGAGGAGGGAAACGGGAATGATGGAGAAGAGGACGGGAATGACGGGGACGGTTGTAGGGAGAGGGGGTTAGACCCCTCGCCGAGGGTGGGGGCGAGTGCACCTTCGCGGAGGCCGCCGGCGAAGCGGTAGGGCGGGCCGGCGTCGGTGAGGGTTGCGCTGTCATGGTGGATGGATTCCCGCTTTCGCGGGAATGACGGAGAAAGGAGCGGGGATGATGGAGAAGAGTGCGGGAGTGACTGGGAAGAGTGTGGGAATGACGGTGAGGAGGGCGGGGATGACGGTGTGCGTAAGGGAATCGTGCGGAAGAAGCCTTCGTCCGCGAGTTGCGGGTCGGTGGTGAGCTCGCCGACGCTGTTGAACGCCATGAGCATGATGCCGCGGTCCTGCGCCTCGTGCATGAGCGTGCGGGCGTTCATCGTGCGGAAGAAGCGGTCGAGGACGGGTTCCAGTTCGGCGAGCCCGGCAGTGCGCGCCGCGGGATCGAGCCAGCGATCGTCGCGCAGGCCCTCGCCGTGGCCGTGCGACTCGAGCCAGTCGAGCAGCAGGGGCCACTCGCGGTCGGAGCTCTGGCTGAGCAGTTGGAAGCGGACGAGGCCGGGGTTGCACTCCCAGATGCGGCGGTAGCGCTTGCCGCTGGAGCCCTGGCCGTGTCCCGCGCGCTTGATGAGCGTCTTGTGCGTCACGTACATCGGCATGACGTCGTACTGCATCAGCGCGATGCCTTCCTGCAGCGACACGTCCACGAAGCCGCCTTCGCCGGTGGCGTCGCGCCGGGCGAGCGCGAGCAGGATGCCCGCGGCGGCGTGGGCCGAGGTCTGGTGGTGCGCGAAGCCCTCGCCCATGCTGTTCGGCGGGTCCTCCGGGAAGCCCATGCGGTACATCAGGCTGCCCGCCGCCTGCGCGACGAGGTCGGACGACTTCCAGTGTGCGCGGGGGCCGCTCGCACCGAAACCGGTGATGCGCGCGTGGAGCAGGCCGGGGTTGACCGCGCGCAACGCATCGTGGTCGAGCGATGGGGACGACTCGTCCTCGATGAGCACGTCCGCCGACTCGACGAGCCGCTCGAACGTGTCATAGCCCTCGGGGGTCTCGCGGTCGAGCACGACGCTCTTCCTGCCACGGTGGAAGTGGAGGAAGTGCAGGCTCACGGAAGGATCGGAGCGCATGAGTGGCGGGAGGCGGCGCTCGTTCGAACCGCCCGGCGGTTCGATGTCGAAAACGTCAGCGCCGAGGTCGGCGAGGAGTTTGGTGCAGTACGCGCCTCGTTCGCCCGTCAGGGCTATGACGCGGATGCCGTCGAGCGGGGGCACGAGAGCATCACCTGCGCTAGCCCGTGCTCAGCATGAGCACCCAGCTGGGGACGGCGTCGAAACCGAGCGCGACCAAGCAGTTCTCCAGCCCCGGCACCTGGCGCTCGCCAGCGCGGCCCATCACCTGCATCGCGCCCTCGCGGACGTGGCCCATGCCGTGCAGCCGACCCTCGCCCTGGCTGCCGCCGAACGTCGTCACCGGCAGCGCACCGCCGGGCCCGATGCGCCCGTTGCGCGTGAACTCGTGCGCCTCGCCCCTGCCCGCGAACCCCAACTCCTCCAGCCACTTCCAGACCACAGGGCTGAAGCCGTCGTACAGTTGCGCGGCCTGTACGGCCTCGCGCCCTATGCCAGACGCCTCGAAGATGGCGTCGCCGGGCTCGCGTGTGCTCACGAACCCCGATATGTACGCGGGCTTGTGGGGCAGGGCGGCCGCGCGGTCAGCGGTCGTCAGCACGACGGCGCCCGCGCCGGTCACGGGGATGTCGTAGTCGTAGAGGCACATCGGCTCGTAGACCCAACGCGACGAGAGGTAGTCGTCGAGCGAGAGCGGCCTGCCGCGCCAGTAGGCGTAGGGGTTCAGTTGGGCGTGATCGCGCAGCGCGCTGACCACGTCGAACAGCTCCTCGCGGGTCGCGCCGTAGTCGTGCATGTAGCGCTGCAGCCACATCGCCATGGCGCCGATGCCGACTCCGTAGGGCGCGGTGTACTGCTCCGGCCCGCCCGACGCGGACGACTCGGAGGCCGCGTAGCGCACGCCGGGGCGCTCGTACATCGCCCGCAGGCAGAGCACGTAATTCGCCGTGCCCGTGACCAGCGCCTGTATCGCCGCCGCGACGGCATCGCCGACGACGCCCCGGTTGAAGTCGGACGCCCAGCGCAGGTTGAGGCCAAGCGCGCTCCCCATGTAGCGCTCGCTGATCTCGTCGACACCGTCCCAGTGGAACGCAGAGGCGTTCGGCGCCTTCGGCGTGCCGGCGTAGCCGTCGACGTCGGCGGGCGTCAGTCCCGCGTCGGCGATGGCGTTCTTCGCCGCCTCCATCGCGACGTTCGGCAGGCTGCGCCCGGACTTGCGCTCCATCGGCGTATAGCCGACGCCGACGATGGCCGTCCTGTTGCGGAGCGACGGGTCCATCACGCGCCTCGCTCGGGGCGGAACTGCGGGACTGCGACGCCGTCGCCACGGTCCTCGAATGCGACCTCGACCCGTATCCCGATGCGGGCGTCGTCCGGCGTGCAGTCGACGAGGTTCGTGGTCAGGCGGAGGCCGGGCTGCTCGTCGAGTTCGATCTGCGCGACGAGGTAGGGCGGGTCGAAGCCGCGCATGTAGCTCTCGTGCATGGTGGCGTAGGAGTAGACCGTGCCGCGCCCGCTCACGGCCACCCATCGCAGTTCGCCGAGGCAGCGCGTGCAGGTGGGTCGCGGCGGGAAGACGTAGCGGGCGCAGGCGTCGCAGTACGGCAACTCAAGCGCGTGCCGCGCAGCGGCGTCCCAGTAGGGTTGCGACTCCGGGTCGGGGATGGGGATGGGGCGGGCGTTCGTCGTCATCGTGGGCCTACAGCCCGTAGAACGCCTTGGGGTTGTCGTACAGGATCTTGTCGACGGTGGACTGTGGGATGTCGCCGTTGTCGGCGCGCTGCTGCAGGAGCTTCTGGAACTCCAGTTCCTTGGACTGGTCCTGGTGGGTGTAGTCCGAGCCTGCGAGCAGGTTGTCCTCGCTGATGTAGCGCAGCGCGTAGGGCAGGTCCTCGTCCACCTGGACGGTCACGTAGATGCGGTTGGCTTTGAAGATGTCGTCCGGCAGCTCGAACGCGGGGTCGGTGCTGATGTTGGACTCCTGACTGCGGGCGAGCCTGCGGCGCAGGTCGTAGTCGACGAATGGCACCCACGAGACGCCGGACTCGATGCAGCCGAACCGGAGCTTGGGGAACTTGTCGGGGACGCGGTGGAGGATGAGCGAGTAGATGCCGTGGATAGCGGGCATGCGCAGCTTGATGAAAGCGCCGTAGGAGAGCTCCCGCGCGGGCGTGTGGTCCGGCGTCCCGGAGCCGAGGTGGAAGCAGATGGGCATGTCCAGCCGTTCAGCCTCCTCGTACAGCGGAAAGAAGTACGGGTCGACGGACCACTTCCCGGCCTCCAGGTCGCCCTTCTTCAGCACGCCGCACGCGCCGTTGTCCTTGGCGAAGCGCAACTCCTCCAGGGCCGCTTCGATGTTGCGCGCCGGGGGTACGCACACCCAGCGCAGCCGTCCGTGGGACTGCGCACAGCGGTCGGCCAGCCATCGGTTGTAGCTGCGCGTGATCGCGAGTTCCGCCTCCGCCGAGTCCGCGGGTTCCACGAGGAAGAGCGAAGGGTAGATGACCTGCGTCTGCGTGCCGAGCTCGTCCATGTGGCGCAGGCGCGTGGGCACGTCCAGCAGCTCGCGCGCCTCCAGGGGCGTGCCGCTCTTGCCGTCGTCGCGGATGCGGCGGTGCTTGCGCTTGCCGTCCACCAGCCAGTAGCGCACGGGCGGGCGGTTCGGGTCCGGGTTGGCGGGGAACTGGGTCGTGGGCTTGTAGTCGGCCAGATCTGGCGCGATGAAGTTCCAGGTGTCGTCGGTCTCGTCGACGTGCGTATCGCTGTCTATGACTCGGAACTGTTCCGCCATATCGCGCCTCCCCCGTACGGTGGGGCGCAGTATAGCGCAGCGGGGAGTGGTCGGTAGGGATAGGCAGACGGCGACAGCATACTAGGAAGGAAGGACAGATGGCGTGGTGCTGGTAGTTCAAGTCTCGCTTGGTAGGAAGAATGCTACCGTCGGAACCACGATGCCCAACCGGAGGCGTCCGGCTGGGCGCGCTTCTCTCAAGCAGGCCCTAACAGAAGCCGGAGCGCCCGAATCCGGTTGACCAGTATGTTCCTAGGCGTGATTTCCCAACGATTGTGCGAACTCTTTGGCGGCTGCTCCTTGTGGATGACAACCCTTGTGCACCAGCACCCCATTGTCAATGACAGTCCTACCACCGTCCTGATGCTCGATTATATGGTGGATGTGAACGTCTTTCCATTGGACTTCAGCACCGCATTGTGGAATACGGCATTTGCCTTTGTCACGCCAGTAGATGACCTGACGCTCCAAATCGTTGAACAACCTCTTTGAGTCTTTGGGAACTAGGTTGCCACCAAGGAACTCTGCCATACGGCCAGTATAGTAGGTGTGCCGCTGTTCGATGCTCTCTTTGCTGTCGGCATTCGTCCTAGCAAATTGCCCGTATTCATCCCATGTTTCATTCCTCTCTCGCTTCTTGTAGGCAAGATTCGCTTGCGCCTGCAATTCCATGAACTGCTCCTGAGCTTGCTTTAGGGCACTCTCCCAGGAAGGGGTGTAATCGTCCAGCAATGAGTCTACGAATAAGACGAGGTGAATAGCGTTATGTCGTTGCATCTTCTTGCCTTTCAGTTGCCCCAATAATCCGACAACTTTGTCCAATATGCTGCGCAATCGTTGACAATCAGAGGAAGATGAATCAAATTCCAGTTGAGTGTCGTAGTACTCATCGATTTCTTGACGCCTCACATGCGAGAAATAATGAAGCCCATTCTTGCGCCGAGCGAAGAACAGTACCGCAATCTGAGCCGCCAACTGACGAGCAGCCACATCTTTCTTCATACCAAGTAAGGTCGTGAAAAAGGGATGCCCTGGGTAACCCGAATGCCCAAGTTTGTCGAGGGCTGGTTTCCCGCCTAGTTTCAAGATGAAATCCGTGAATTCTCCAGGATAAGCATCTCGCTTTTCTTGGGCACTCAATGGACTGCCCGATTGCAACCTTATGAAGAGGTCACGGATTTCACTGTCCTCAGCGTCCTTAATGAATGCGACCTGCAATTCAGTGTCCAAAAACTTGCTCTGTAAGTCAGACGGAAGGCTAGCAAAATCCTTTCCACCCCATGGACAAGGGTGTTTCTCTTCATTCTGCAAAAAAGATGGGAATTTGCCATTCTTATT